>NZ_JBMOLD010000013.1:273106-469740 GCF_049325435.1 Melioribacter sp.
GATTTGCCTGCAAAATTCATTGATTAGATTTATGATATAGATAGGTTTGGTGTTGTGACCCCAACGGGAATCGAACCCGTATTTTCACCTTGAAAGAGTGATGTCCTAACCGTTAGACGATGGGGCCGGAACCGGGTGAGCAATGGGACTTGAACCCACGACCTCCTGGGCCACAACCAGGTGCTCTAACCAACTGAGCTATGCTCACCATTTAGCATTTCCAAAAGAACGAATATATAAAAAAATTGTACGCCAGAGTGGACTCGAACCACTAACCCTCAGCTTAGAAGGCTGATGCTCTATCCTGTTGAGCTACTGGCGCACTTAAAATCACCAATCAAAATAAGAACATTATTTCGATTGTACCAGCGTCGGGGAGACAGGATTCGAACCTGCGACTTCTTGGTCCCAAACCAAGTGCTCTAGCCGGGCTGAGCTACTCCCCGTTACGTTCAATCTTTAAAGAGCTCCACACAATTACGGCTTACAAAAATAAGCGTTTGTTATTGAAATGTCAATTTCCGGGTCATTTTCTTGATTATTTTCTCTATCTTTGATTATAAAAAAATTTTGGGTTTTATGTTCTCCTTCTTCGTCGCCGGCAAATATATAAAATCTTACCGTAAATCGAGATTTATTTCCTCGATTTCAGTTATTGCTTCGGCGGGTATCGCAGTCGGTATGGCGGTAGTAATTATTGCGCTGACTGTTCTCGACGGATTCGAAAAAGTGGTCTCCGAGAAAATTGTAACTCTCAATGCGCACGTAAAAATTACCGGCTTCGGGAACAGAAATCTGCCTTCTCCGGAATCTCTTATTCCCGAGATCGAAATAAAATTCGGCGACAGAATCAATAAAATCGAGCCGTTCATATCGAAATTGGTTTTAATTAAATCGAAAAATTTTTCTGACGGTATTACCGTAACGGGAATGGATTTCGACGGTCTTCGCAGAAATATCGGCGCTTATTTAATCGAAGGCTCGATTGACAGTCTGGGAGAAAACGATATAATCATCGGCAGAAAGCTTTCGGAAAAACTGCGGGTAAAATTAAACGACAAATTAACTCTTTTTACGGTCTACGGAGAAGAAATTCCCTCTCCCGCCTCGCCGCCCGCTATTGATGTTTTCAGAGTCGCAGGAATTTTCGAAAGCGGCATGTCGGAATACGACGACCTGAACGCCTACATCCGTTTCGACAAGGCGTCGGAATTTTTCGGTATGTTCGGCAGAATCTCGGGCTACAATATTCAATTGAAAAAGATCGACGACATCGAACCGATTACGGAAGAATTACAGGATTACTTGGGATATCCGTACTATGTCCGTTCGGTATTCCAAATTTACCAGAGCATTTTTACGTGGATTGATCTCCAGAAAGAACCGATTCCGATTGTACTGGGCTTAATCATTTTCGTGGCGGTTTTCAATATTGTAGGAACTCTTTTGATGATTGTGCTGGAAAAAACCAAAAGTATCGGTATTTTGAGAACGCTCGGCGCAACGAGAGCTAAAGTCACGTCGATTTTTCTTTTGCACGGATTTTATCTGACTTTGATCGGAATTTTATTCGGCAATTTTTTGGCGTACATGCTTACGCTGCTACAGATGAAATTCGATATCATCAAACTGCCGGAAAATGTCTATTTTGTCGCTCACGTTCCTCTCCATATCGATATTAATAATTATTTGATGATAAGCCTTATAACCGCGCTGATATCTCTTATTGCTTCATTTATACCGGCGTATATTTCGTCAAAAATAGAAATTATTTCGGCAATTAAATTCGACTGAGAATGATTGAATATTTCATAGCAAAACGATATTTGAAAGCCAAGCACAAATTTAATCTTATTACGGTTATTTCCGCTCTTTCCGTCGGAGGAATAACGATCGGCGTGGCGGCTTTGATAATTGTGCTGTCGGTTTTTAACGGTTTCGGCTCGCTGGTAAAATCTATATTGATAAGTTTCGACCCGCATCTTAGAATTGTTGTTACCGGCGACGACATGCGCGACAAAATAGAAGAAATTAATTCTTATCTGAAAAGCAATTCGGAAGTTAAAATTTTCTTTCCCTACGTCGAAAGTAAAGTTATTGCATACAACAAAAGAAGTTACGAAATAATAAATCTCAAAGGAATTCCCGCCGAAAATCAGAGTCAAAATTGGGGGCTCAAAGAAAAAATCATCAGCGGTAATTATGATTTGAAGAGCGACGGTCTTGGTAAAATTATTATCGGACTCCCCCTTTCATTGAGATTGTCGTTACGGGTTGGAGATACTGTGACCGTAACCTCGGCGCGGAACATCGAAAGGATGATTACGAGTTTTTCGCCGCCCCGGTCGCAAAAATTTGTAGTCGCCGGACTCTTTGAAACAAACAACAGGGATTACGACGTTTCTTACGCATTTACTTCGATCGGAGAAGCAAAAAGACTTTTAGGATACGGCGAAGAAATATCGGGTATCGACGTGCGACTCGGAAATATCGAAAATGCCGAAGCTTTGAAGAAGGAATTGACCGACAAATTCGGCGTCGATAATTTTTCATATTATACTTGGTACGATCTCCACAAAGACCTCTACAGCATAATGTCCGTCGAACGTTGGTCGGCTTACATTCTATTGAGTCTAATTATAGCCGTAGCAACTTTCAATATTTTCGCCTCGCTTACAATGACCGTCCTCGAAAAGAAAAAGGATATAGCTATTTTGCGTTCGATGGGAGCCGATGCAAACACTGTCAGACGAATATTTATGTATGAAGGTTTACTGGTCGGTTTAATCGGAACCGTTGCGGGAATAATTCTGGGACTGACGGTTTGTTATTTGCAAATTCAGTACAATTTTTATCCGCTTGATCCGACAAAATATATCATAAACGCGATGCCGGTAAAAGTAATGATAACGGACATAATCGCAATCGGAGGCATGTCTTTGTTTTTAACTTTTTTGGCTTCGATTTATCCGGCAAAACGCGCTTCTAAAACAAACATTATAGAGTCAATTAAATATGAATGAAAAAATCATTGTAGCCGAAGGAATTCGAAAATCTTTCAGAATTTCGAAAGATAAAAGTCTGGAAATATTAAAAGGAATATCGCTCGAAATCGAATCGCTTAAGATTACCGTAATAGTGGGAGCTTCGGGCGCGGGCAAAAGCACGCTGCTCCATATTCTGAGCGGATTGGACAAACCTGACAATGGTAAAATTTTAATCGACGGAAAAGACATCTCGAAAATGAGCGACGCTCAATTATCGAAATTCAGAAATAAAAGAATCGGTTTTATATTTCAATTTCATCACCTGCTGCCCGAATTTACGGCGGAAGAAAATGTTGCAATTCCGATAATGCTCGACGGCGCCTCTTACGGAAAAGCCCTCGAGCGGAGCCGGGAATTATTAAAAATTGTGGGTTTAGCCGACCGCTCGGCGCATAAACCCGCCGAGCTTTCCGGCGGCGAGCAGCAACGGGTTGCCGTAGCTCGCGCTCTGGCCAATAATCCTTCGATAATATTTGCCGACGAACCTACAGGAAATCTCGATTCTGCCAACGGCGAAATTATTCATTCTCTCTTCACCGAATTGAAGAATAATCACGGCTATACGTTTCTCGTCGTAAGCCATAATCCGGAATTAATAAAACTTGGCGACGTAGTCCACGAAATCAAAGACGGAACGATAATCGACGGAAATTTAAGTTCCAGATAATTTCCCCGAAAATAAGACATCGACATTTGCTTTTTTATCGGCAAGTAAGTAATTTTATATAGACTTAATCTAAATTATATGCAAAAAATATTATGTCCGTAAATTTAAACGAAGCGCACGAAGTTTTTCGTAAGTACCTTAAGCAGGAAAAGCACAGGGTAACTCCTGAAAGATTCGAAGTTCTCGATTTCGCATTGAAATACGAAGGACATTTCGGAGCCGACGAGCTCTATCTGAGGATGAAAAACAACAAATCGAACGTATCGAGAGCCACGGTTTATAACACACTCGAGCTGCTCGCAGCATGCGAACTATTGGCTAAAAGAAACTTCGGAGAAAACAAAACCCGTTACGAGTCGAACTACGGGAGAAAATCGCACGACCATCTGATATGCATTAATTGCGGAGCAATCAAAGAATTTACGGAACCCGAAATCGAAGAGATTGTAGCTCAGGTGGCGAAGAAACTCGGTTTCAAACCGCAAGGTCATTCATTTAATATTTTCGGAAAGTGCAATAATGCAAACTGCAAACATAAAGACAATGAATAATATTACTCTCGACAAAGCTCGAAAAGGTAATTTGATTACAATCGTCAACCTTCCCGGAGGAGAAATCAACGCTCAGTTGATTCGAATCGGTATTTCCGAAGGCGAAACGTTGGCGTGCCTTCAAAGACTTCCGGGCGGCACGATTATTCTTCAGAAAAACAGACAGGAAATTGCCGTCGGCTACGACCTGGCAAAAAATATTAAAATTATTCTGCGGTAAATATGAAATCTGATAATATCGTTAATATTAATTCTCAACTTTCGAACGTAGATATCGATATAAAAAACGTCAAGACCGAAAAGGTGGTTCTAGTAGGAAATCCTAACGTCGGCAAATCGTGCGTATTCAATTATCTTAGCGGAAAATATGTGGACGTTTCGAATTACCCCGGCACAACCGTCTCGATTACAAGATGCAATTATAAAGGTAAAAAAATCTACGACACCCCAGGCATCTACGGCGTTTCTTCTTTCAACGAAGAAGAAAAAGTAGCGCGGGATATTATTCTGGAAGGCGACGTAGTAATAAACGTAGTAAACGCACTCCACCTCGAACGCGACCTGTTCCTTACGCTTCAATTAATCGATATGGGAAAAAAAGTTTCTCTTATTCTTAACTTTGCCGACGAACTCAAAAAAAGAAAAATTAAGATCGACACGCAAAAGTTATCCGATTTACTTGGAATCGATGTTTACGAAACGACTGCTGTTAACAAAGCGGGACTCGACCAGATCGATAAAGCCATTGAGAATGCGCGCGTTGGCAATCAGCGGCTCGATTTACACTTCATGTTGCAGCAGTTTGTAGACGAAGGAATTCCGCAGGCTGAAGCTTTATTGATACTCGAAGGCGACGAGTTTACGGCAAATAAATACAACAAACCGATTAATAAAGACGAGCGCGAGAAAATTTATATAACGCGTCGAAACCGCGTAAACGAAATTATCGATATTGTAGAACACGAAGATTCCAGAAAAGGCGAAATCTCCAATCTGATTGGAAGATTGTCGCTTAATCCGATAACAGGCATTCCGATTTTGTTGGCAATTTTAACGCTCGTTTACTTCTTTATCGGAGATTTCATTTCTCAGCGCGTAGTGGATTTTACCGAAAATACGGTCGGCGTCGGAATTGTAGAATACAATATAAAGTCTTTCGTTTCCAATTATACGTCGTCGCTTATCGACGTGGAAATTCTGGATGAGAATGAAAATCTTATCGACAAAAAAATTTATAATTTTCCCGACGGCATGAACGCCAATCCCGACTTAAAAGCGGACTTCGAGAACTTTTCTTCTCAGCCCGGAGCTCAAACTACATTTCATTATTCCAATCCGATAGTAAAATTGTTCTTCGGCGAATTCGGCGTTATAACTATGACTACTACATACCTCCTATTCCTTTTGTTGCCGCTCGTCATCGGATTCTATTTTGTAATGGCTCTGTTGGAAGACAGCGGTTATCTGCCGCGTCTGGCAACAATGCTCGACAGAACATTTAATAAAATCGGATTAAACGGAAAAGCTGTAATTCCGATAATACTCGGATTCGGCTGCATTACAATGGCAAATATTACAACCCGCCTTCTCGGTTCGGAACGAGAAAAGTCGATAGCTACGGCAATCTTGCAATTCGTTATACCCTGCTCGGCGCAGCTTGCGGTTATTACGGTTCTTTTAAGCGGAGCCGGGTTAACCCCGTTATTGATTTTTATCGGCGTAATCGGCTCGGTGTTAATAATATTGTCTACGGTTTTGAATAAATTGATTCCCGGTCAAAGTTCGCCTCTTCTAATCGATCTTCCCATCATGCGGTTACCCAGAATTTCGAACGTATTTAAAAAGATGACATACAGAAGTTACGGCTTTATGAAAGAAGCCGGATTCTGGTTCTTCGTCGGGGCTCTGGCAGTCGGCGTAATGGATATTACCGGACTATTGCTTGTATGGCAGGATATCCTTGCGCCTTTGACAACTCACTGGCTCAAGCTTCCCAAAGAAGCTGCCAATGCATTCGTTATGGGTATGGTAAGACGTGATTTCGGAGCCGCCGGACTTTTTGCGATGAATCTTACCGTTATGCAAATTACAGTCGCTATTATAACAATAACTCTTTTTACGCCCTGCATTGCGTCTTTCGTTGTAATGCTAAAAGAACGAGGCTGGAAAGAAGGATTGACAATCTGGTTGGGTACCTGGGTTACAGCATTCTTTATCGGCGGTCTGGTAGCTCAGTTTATAGTATAAGAGAAAAAATATGAAGCAAAAGAACCTACATCAATATCCGTTGGTATGGCGTAAAGACGATTTCTTTATTAAAATTTACAGCTCCATACCGAACGTTTCGACGGGAATACTTCTCACAACCAGCAAAACCGCATTCATAGTCGATCCGGGCGACGGCATTTTGCGCGATCTGACTAAAGACGTGGGGCCGGAAACTATCTTGAGAGTATCGGATATTTTCATCAGTCACGGTCATCACGACCACGTAGGAGGCGTCTGGTCTTTATTGACATACTGGTCGGTTCTGCGCCGGAAAACTCCCCTTTCGATCTATTATCCCGAAGGTTGCGTCGAAATAGAGAGCATTTATAAAGCTTTCAACGAAGTCTACGGCAAAGAGCTTTCTTATAAAATTACGCTCAAACCGATTTCCGATCAAAAAGCATTTACGCGAAATTCCGTAAGAATCAAACCCTTTAAAGTTAACCACAGGGAACTAAATCCCGACGGGACAAGCGCCGAAATTCCGTCTCTCGGTTTTAAATATTATTACGATTCGAAGTCAATCTGTTACGGAGGCGACACTGCATATTGCGAAAATCTTGTTAAGATGGCTAAAGGGAGCGACCTGGCAATAATCGAAGCCGGAGCGCTCGACGAAGAATCGACCGACTTGCATATGACGGTAGCGCAAGCTAAAGAGATAGGCAAAACCGCAAAGGAATTTTTCCTTGTCCACGTACCCGATGAATAATAACGAGGTATGATATGAAAAAGATTTTCCTCCTCTTCCTGCTCCTCTTCACAGTTATCAACGCGCAAAAGAAATGGTCTGATCCATCAATCTCGGTTAAAGATTTAAAGGCTCATCTGTTTTATCTGGCATCCGACGATATGAAAGGCAGATTTTCCGGATCGCCGGAAGAAAGAATTGCCGCCGATTATATCAAGAATCAATTCGAATCGTACGGTCTGGAACCGCTGTTCGATGGAAATTATTTTCAGGATTTTCCGTTTATCGAACGGCTTGAGCTAACATCGAACAACAGCGCGGAAATCCTTATTAATGACGAAAAATTGACATTAAAAATCCGAGACGATTTTATTACCGTCCCTTTTTCCGGTAAAGCCGAATTAAAAGCTCGGCTTGTTTTTGCGGGTTACGGCATCTCCTCAGAAAATCTCGAATACGACGATTACGAATCGATCGACGTTAAGGATAAAATCGTAATAATATTAAGAGATCACCCAGAACATGATTCCGCTCATTCCGATTTCGACAGGTACGCCTCGTTGAGAAGCAAGGCTTCGACCGCACGGGACAAAGGCGCGGCGGGCATTATTTTCGTCAACGGATATTTTCCGTCGGACGACGATAATCTTGTAGAATTGAGATACGACGGCGCCCCCGCTATAAACGACTTTCCTGTTATTCAGGTAAAAAGAGATATCATTGAGAAAATATTCAAAGCGCATAATCTCGACTTTAAAGAGATTCAGAAGAAAATCGATTCGACCAAACACGGCAATCCGGTAGAATTCCAAAATTGTTTTGCAGAAATTCATACAGAAGTAAAAGAAATTGTAAGCAACGCCAGAAACGTCGGCGGCTTATTAAAATGTAATTCAGGCAGCGACGAATATATCGTAGTCGGCGCCCATTTCGATCACCTTGGCATCGACCAGTTGAAATCTTCTTCGATGTACAGGGGCGGCGACAGTCAGATTCATAACGGAGCCGACGACAATGCATCGGGAACGTCGGCTATGCTCGAACTAGCCGAAGCTCTTGCAGCTTCCAGATCGGAACTTAAAAGAAATATTATATTCCTCGCATTTTCAGGAGAAGAACTCGGAATTCTCGGTTCGACTTATTTTACAAATAATTCGCCCGTATCCCTCGACAAAATCATTGCAATGGTCAATATGGATATGGTAGGCAGACTGAACGAAGAAAATTCATTGACAGTTATCGGCGCAGGAACGTCGTCCGCCTGGAAACCTCTGCTAAACGAAAAAAATAAATACGATTTAAAACTTACTTTCGACGACGCCGGAACGGGCGGAAGCGACCATCAGGCATTTTCTAACAAAAATATTCCCGTCCTCTTTTTCTTTACGGGAACACACTCCGATTACCACAAACCTTCAGACGATCCTGACAAAATTAATTACGAAGGCGAAAAGAAAATCGCGAGCTACATTCTCGACGTGATTAAAGGCATCGACCGGCTGGAAGAAAAACCCGATTATGTAAAAGTGGAAGCCCCGACTAACAGACGCATCGGCAAATCGAGAGTTTATGTGGGAACCGTACCGGAATTCGGGTATAACGGCGAAGGTTATAAATTATCCGGTGTTACGGACGGAAGTCCCGCTGCCAAAGCGGGCTTAATGAGCGGCGATATAATAATTCGATTCGGCGACAAAAAAGTCGGCAATATTTACGATTTTATGCATGCCATGGCTGAATATAAACCGGGCGATAAAGTGGAAGTCGCCGTCCTCAGAGACGGAAAGGAAATGAAATTTACTATTGATCTGACAGCAAAGTGATTTTTTTTAGGGATTAGGTATTTGGGACTAGCGATTAGGGATCAGGGATTAGTGAACTGTCATACTGCTCAGTCAGAGTCTGATGAATCAGTCAGAGTCTGATGAATCAGTCAAAGTCTGATGAATCAGTCAGTGTCTGATGAAGTATCTCCTAGTCAGTTAAGTAAACCAAATAGTCTCTCAGATTCTTCGTCGTCTCTTAGGGGCCTTGGTTTTGAGGTTCTTAGTTCTTGGTAATTTGCAAATTTTGTAATCTTGGTAATTTGTAAATTCCCAAAGATCTACCAATCTCACAGCATCGGCTTCTTTCTTTTAACAAATTGAAGCGGAAATCCTTCTTTATTTCTAAGAACCATTATTTTATCGCCTGAATCCGTAGTAAACAAATCCTGCGCTACCTCGCAATCAGTTAATTTTTCTTTTAACATTTCGATTTTATCAGTCGAAAAAGCAATATGGAATTGAGCGGGCAGAATATCATTCAGATTCAATACCGGGACTTCGCTTTTCTGATATAATTCGAGCATCATATTTTTTTCCGTATCCGCGACGAATCTGCCGTAATCCGGAGCGCCTTCCTCTTTCACTACCGTCATATTTAATTTATCTGCGAACCATTTCCCTGCTCCCATAGCATCATTCACGTTAAAGGCAATATGCTCCGCATAAATCCCTTCGAAACGGAGCATTGGATTTTTTCTTTCGACAAACTGAAGCGGAACGCCCCACGGATCGCGTAAAATCATAATTTTATCGCCCGAATCCGTTGTCGTTAAATCCGATTCGATCGTTGCGCCGTCTTCTATCAATTTATTTTTCAACTCTTCCGCATCTTCAACATGGAATGCAATGTGAAGACTTAATACGTTCATTTTTCTGAAGTTAAGCGGCGTCGCTTCACGGTTTATCAAAAATTCGAGCATTATATTTTTTGCGGAGTCCGTTACAAATATTGAACCGGCGCCTTTATTTACGATTTTTATATCGAGATTCGAGCAATACCATTCTGCCGCTTTTTCAGCGTCCGGCAAAAGAAGAGCGATATGTTCGAAGTTAATTTTGTTTTCTTGTCCGACCACAACGGTTGAGAAAAAGAGGGCTATCGAGACTATTAGTTTTTTCATTTTGCCACCTCCTCTAAAATTTTAGCGCCTGCTTCCGCAATTATGCCGTCTTGCTCCGGGGTTCCCCCGCTTACTCCTATGGCTCCGATATAATTATTTTCATATACGAGCGGCGCTCCGCCTTCGAAAGGCAGAATTTCATCTACCGACAGTAATGCATTGTTGCCCCCTGCGACTCGCTCTTGGTATGCTTTAGTGGGTCTTTTGAAAAAGATAGCCGATACGGCTTTTTTCTTGGCAACTTTGATACTTCCCAATTGAGCCCCGTTCATTCTTTCAAAATAGACCAGATTGCCTCCGTCGTCCACAATAGCAATTACTACGTCGATATTCATCTGATTTGCTTTATTTTCAGCTGCTACAGCAATCTTTTTTGCAAGTTCGAGCGTTATGGCATGCTTTGTAGCTACCTGACCGTATATTGCCCCAGTAAAAAGAATTGCTAATGACAATAGTTTAATTATTTTCATTTTGCCTCCGCCTCAATTACTTAACCGTTTAATCTGCAAAATAAAGAATTTTTTGGAATATATACAGGATATTTTTTTAAGTTTGTTAACTTAATTTTTACTGAAAGGGCAAATATGAAAAACTTACTCTATGCTTGTATAATTTTTACGCAAGTTATCTTTTCGCAGCAAGATTCAGTTAAGACTTACGAATTAAATGAAATCACAGTTCGATCGGGAAAATACAATTCGTTAATAAAACATCTCAATCCGTCATTGCAATCTATTGAAATTAAAGAAGTTAATTTGTCGGTTAACAAAAACCTTATAGCTACTCTCAAAAATAATACGGCCGGCGTTTTCGTCACAGAATACGGTAATAACGGTTTCGGTATAGGTCAATTATCCGCGGGAAAAATGTCCGTCAGAGGCTTCAACGGACAACAGCAATTCATCGTTTTTATCGACGGACATCCGGAATACGCCGGAATTTTCGGGCACCCTGTTTCCGACCTGTACAATACAGACGCAGCTTCCGATTTAATCATAATTAAAGGACCGTCGTCTTTGATTTACGGTTCGGGAGCAATGGCGGGCGTTATCGATATTCGCACGTTAAATAAACATTCCAAAGGAGTTTCTTTGGGAAGCGATATTTCGTACGGCTCATTCAATACTTATAACATTTCGCTGAAATCAGGCTACAGCGCGGAGTCTTTTGCTGCGGCTATTAATCTCTTTAATTATCATTCGGACAATCATCGGCCGTCTTCGAATTACGACTCGAAAGGACTAGGCGTAACATTAAGTTATAAAATAAGTAACGAGTGGTCTGCTAATATCAAATCGAACATCAGATATGCTAAAATTTTAAATCCGGGCGCTATAAATAATCCTTATCTGAATGATTCCGTTTGGACGGAATTTACGCGTTCAAACATATCTTTAACCTTCGACGGCAGGCACAAGACGACCGAAGGAACTTATTCGTTTTACTTAAATTCGGGCGTGCACGACTTTTTCGACGGATTTCATTCGACGGATTACGTGGCGGGATTTAATGCGAGACAAACATTCGAATTATCGGAAAGCTTTCTTTTTACGGCAGGAAACGATACTCGTATTTACGGAGGCAATGCAAGAAATAATCGTAGATTAATCGATACGACTCTATACGAAACAGGGTTTTATTTCGTAACAGAAACGGATATTTATCAAAGACTGAAGTTCATTGCCGGAGCGCGTTTGAACTATCACGAAGTGTACGGCTCCGAATTCGTCCCCCAATTATCTCTTAATTACACCCTGACGGAGAATGCCGGTTTTTACATATCGGCGGCAAAAGGATTCAGGAATCCCACATTGGCTGAATTTTTCATATTCGGAGCAAATATCGATTTGCTCCCGGAAAAATTATGGAATTACGAAGCCGGATTTAATCTGCGGCTTTTAAATGAAAGAACCGGTCTTTCAGGCGCAATTTATATTTCCGAAGGAAAAGATTTTATAGCCGTTACCGGGCAGTTCCCAAATATTAAAAATCAAAATGTGGGGAGCGTTCAAAACAAGGGTTTCGAAATCAATTTGAAGCTTGCTCCCGTTACAAATCTTGCGCTGAACGCAGGTTTTAATTATACCGATATGAAAACTAAAATTCCCGGTGCGCCCGGACTCCACGCTCTATTCAATGCAAGTTATTCTGTAAATAAAATTGAATTCGGATTGAATTTAGTATCGGCAGCTAAACTTTATCTCTTAGACCGCAATAATCAATTAACCGAGGAGAAATTTTTATTGCTTAACGCGTCTGCCGGGTATGACATAGCACGTAATGCTAAGTTATATATCAGAGTAAATAATCTTTTGGATACCGATTATCAAACGGTTTACGGATATCCGATGCCGGGAATTAATTTTCTTGCAGGAATAAAGACGGAATTTTAAAAAAGGAGACTAAACATTTTAAATAAATTTTCGATAATAGAGTAACTATAGCTATAGGTGTGTTATGTTACTCTATGCAATTATCGGTTATTTCATTCTTTTTGCCCTTTTCATAATTCTTTCGTTCAAATACGCCCCTTTCGGATACGAGGACAAAAGCGGCTTTCATTATATCAAAAAACAGAATAAAAAAGCCGCCTGATTCGTGCATTCGCTGCTAATTAATTATTCCGTGTATAATTGGTTATAAAAGAAAGGAAAGCAGAGGAGAAATTACCCGATTCCCCTCTGCCGTCAAAAAAATCAGATAAGCGTTTTATAGCTCTGAAGCATTTTCATATAATTGGCTCTTTCAAAGGAGGCGGGTTCGGCAACCGATTTTTGACTCATACTTCCTTTCATCATAGAAATCGAATCATATTCATTTTCTTCCATCCAATTTTCAATACCTTTCAAAATTTCGGTAATTCTGCCGACACCGTTAGTCAATAATTCGGAACAAACCATTGCCACATCGGCTCCTGCCATAATAACTTTGATAGCGTCTTCGTGCGAATGGATTCCGCTTGTTGCGGCAAGGCTGGCTTTGATATGTCCGTAAAGAATGGCTATCCATCTCAGAGGTAAACGCATTTCCCAGTTTGTGCTCAGCACCAGATTCGGCACGACTTCCAATTTTTCAAGGTCGAAATCGGGCTGATAGAAACGATTAAAGAGAACCAACGCGTCGGCGCCGGCTTCGTCGAGCTGCTTAGCCATATTTGCCATCGAAGTGAAATAAGGGCTCAGTTTAACTGCGACGGGAATTTTCACCTGGCTTTTTACTTCTTTAACAGTTTCTATATACATTTTTTCCACGTCTGCCGAGGTCATATTCGGATTGGCGGCTACGTAATAGATATTCAGTTCCAGAGCGTCGGCGCCGGCTTGTTCGATATTTTTTGCATATTGAATCCAGCCGCCTTTGCTAACGCCGTTCAAACTTCCGATAACCGGAATACTGACGGATTTTTTAAGATTTGCAATATGATCGAGATATTGATACGGAGTCAGATTGAATTTGTCCGGTTCCGGGAAATAATTGAGAGCTTCGGCATAACTTTCCGTATGGTGCGAAAGGTAATGGTCCAATTCGCCGCTTTCGTGAATAATTTGCTCTTCAAACAAAGAATAAACCACCACAGCGGCGGCTCCCGCATCTTCGAGTTGCTTAACGCTGTCGACCGTATGAGAAAGAGGCGACGCCGAAGGCACAATAGGATTCTTCAGTTCCAATCCCATATATTTTGTTGTTAAATCCATAATAAACTCCTCTAATTTTTTTAAATACGGGGGCGTCCGAAATAATTTTCAGACCGCCCCACCATATATTAATTAACTGTTTCTTTATCCTCTCCGTTTGGCGAAAAATCCATCTGCGACATCTGTTCGTACAATTTCCAGCGTTTCTTCACTTCTTCCTGAGCCTGAGTCAACAATTCCTTGGCAATTTCCGGATGGGATTTTGTCAACATCTTATAACGAGTTTCGCGATAGATATATTCGTCGAGTTTTATTTTCGGAGCTTTCGAGTCGAGTTTCATCGGATTTTTACCTTCTTTCAGATTTTCCGGATTGAATCTGAAGAGCGGCCAGTAGCCGCTGTCTACGGCAAGTTTCTGGTTTTCGAGTCCTTTTGCCATATTGATGCCGTGAGCGATACAATGGCTGTATGCAATTATAATCGAAGGACCGTCGTAAGCTTCAGCTTCAAGGAAGGCACGTACGGTTTGAGCGTCGTTGGCTCCCATTGCAACTCGCGCCACATAAACGTTGCCGTAATTTACAGCCATCATTGCCAGGTCTTTTTTCGGAGTCGGCTTGCCTGCGGCTGCGAATTTGGCGACAGCGCCCATTCCGGTAGCCTTCGACATTTGACCGCCCGTATTCGAATAGACTTCCGTGTCGAGCACCAATATATTAACGTTCTTTCCTGAAGCTATTACGTGGTCTAAGCCGCCGTAACCGATATCGTAAGCCCAGCCGTCGCCGCCAATAATCCAGACGGATTTTTTGACAAGATAATCGGCAATGTTATGGAGCGTTTTAGCTTCCGGCGTATCAATCGATTCGAGTTTCTTTTTGAGTTCGGCTACTCTTTCGCGTTGTGCTTTAATACCGGCTTCGTCTTTCTGATCCGCATTTAGAATTGCGTCGCATAATTCAGCGCCCACTTTATCGCGGAGTCCCTGTAATAACTCTTTTGCATATTCATTTTGTTTGTCGACGGCGAGGCGCATACCGAGTCCGAATTCGGCATTGTCTTCGAAAAGTGAATTCGACCATGCAGGACCTCTTCCTTCTTTATTCTTAGCCCAGGGCGTTGTGGGCAGGTTGCCGCCGTAGATAGACGAGCAGCCGGTTGCATTGGCAATCAATGCGCGGTCGCCGAACAGTTGCGATACAAGTTTCACATAGGGAGTTTCGCCGCAGCCGGAACATGCGCCGGAAAATTCAAACAACGGTTCGAGAAGCTGATTGCTCTTTATCAAAGAGGGATTGACCTGAGTTCTGTCGATTTCCGGCAATTCGAGGAAGAAATCGAAATTGGCTCTTTCTTGCTCTCTTATAGGAATCTGAGGCGCCATATTAAGAGCTTTCAGTTTTGTTTCGCGTTTGTTCTTTGCCGGACATACTTCGTAGCAGAGTTCGCATCCGGTGCAATCTTCCACTGCGACCTGAATAGTATAGGCGCTGTTTTCCGGGAATTCTTTTCCTTTTGCATCAGTAAATTTGAAAGCGGCCGGCGCTTTTTCCAGATATTTCTTGTCGTATACTTTAATTCTGATTGCTGCATGAGGACATACAAGAGCGCATTTGCCGCATTGGATACACCACTCGGGGTCCCATTCTGGCACTTCGAGGGCGATATTGCGTTTTTCCCAGCGCGTTGTGGCGGAAGGGAATGTTCCGTCAACCGGCATTTCGCTTACTTTAACTTCGTCGCCTTTGCCTGCCATTATTTTTGCCAGCACATTTTTCACATAATCCGGAGCTTTGTCCGATACTACTGGCGGCAATTCGATTGTGCTCGTTACATGGTCGGGAACGTCAACTTTGTACAAATGTTCGAGAGTCTGATCTACTGCCGCAAAGTTTTTCTTAACAATTTCCTCGCCTTTAGCGCCGTAAGTCTTTTTGATTGCATTTTTGATTTGTTCTATTGCTTCGTCTTTCGGCAAGATACCCGAAATTGCAAAGAAGCAGGTCTGCATGATTGTATTTATACGGCTTCCCATTCCTGTTTGAGCGGCTACGGAATAACCGTCGATTACATAAAAGTTGAGTTTCTTGTCGATAATCTGCTGCTGAACTTTTTTGGGCAATTTATCCCATGTTTCTTCTTTGCTGTAAGGCGAATTAAGCAGGAACGTACCGCCTTCTTTAATATTGCCCAAGACATCGAATTTTTCGAGCAGATTAAACTGGTGACAGCCTACAAAACTTGCAGTCTGTATTAAATAAGTGGAATGAATCGGTTTCTTTCCGAAACGAAGATGCGATACCGTTGTGGAACCCGACTTTTTAGAATCGTAAACAAAATAACCCTGAGCGTAATTGTCGGTTTCTTCGCCGATAATCTTAATAGAGTTTTTATTGGCTCCAACCGTACCGTCGGCGCCCAGTCCGTAGAAGAGGCATCTTGTAACATCTTCGCCTTCAATAACAAATGAAGGATCATAATCGAGGTTTGTAAACGTAACGTCGTCGATAATTCCGACTGTAAAATGATTTTTCGGATTTTCTTCTTTCAGATTATCAAAGACAGCTTTGACCATGGCGGGAGTAAATTCTTTCGACGATAATCCGTATCTGCCGCCTACTATCTTCGGCATTTTTTCAAACGGAGGATTGTCGGAATTCATTGCATCGCTGATTACCGATACAACGTCGAGATAGAGAGGTTCGCCGAAAGCGCCCGGTTCTTTTGTACGGTCGAGTACCGCGATTTTTTCCACCGTTTTCGGAAGCGCAGCGAGAAAATGTTTTGCAGAGAAAGGACGATAGAGACGTACTTTGAGAATTCCGACTTTTTCTTCCATTCTCTGAGTCATATACTCGACAGTTTCTTCGGCGGTCTCTGCGCCGGATCCCATTAAAATAACAACGCGTTTTGCATCCGGAGCTCCGTAGTAATCGAAGAGATTATATTGTCTGCCTGTCAATTTTGCAAATCTGTTCATCGCATCCTGAACGATATCGGGGCATGCGTTATAGAATTTATTTACCGCTTCTCTGCCCTGGAAATAGACGTCGGGATTCTGAGCGGTTCCTCTGATAAACGGATTGTCCGGATTGAGCGCGCGTTTTTTAAAGGCTTTCACATAATCGTCGTTAATCATAGCGCGGATATCGTCGTCGCTCAATTTTTCAATTTTCATTACTTCGTGCGAAGTTCTGAAACCGTCGAAGAAATGGACAAAAGGAATGCGCGATTCCAAAGAAGCTGCATGAGCAATTAAAGCGGTATCCATAACTTCCTGAACGGAATTCGACGCTATCAAACCGAAACCGGTTTGACGAGTCGCCATAACATCCGAATGGTCGCCGAAAATCGAAAGCGCCGAGGCAGCAATGGAGCGGGCGCTAACATGGAAAACCGCCGGGGTCAATTCGCCAGCGATTTTGTACATATTCGGGATCATCAAGAGAAGACCCTGAGACGCTGTAAATGTGGTAGTAAGAGCGCCGGCTTGCAAAGAACCGTGAACGGCTCCCGCTGCTCCTCCTTCGCTCTGCATTTCTGTTACGTTCGGAACCGAACCCCAGATATTTTTCACTTTTGCCGCAGCCCATGCATCCGACAATTCTCCCATCGGGGACGACGGCGTTATCGGATAAATAGCAATTACTTCGCTCAGACGGTAAGCCACGTGCGCTGCGGCTTCATTCCCGTCAATTGTTATTTTTTCCCTATTCATCAATCCACCTTTATTTTGATTGTTCAAAATTTATTTCTTCTTCTTTATTTATGATTTTTTACGAGTGTGTCTAATAATTTAATACATCAAATTCCCTGCCACATTAATTTCTTATTTTTTACTTTTTTTCATTAAAAATCGGTCTCAATATCCTATTGTTTGGGAAATTAACTCTTATTTGTAAGAAATTTTTCCGAATCTAAACGGTAATAATAGAAATATTTTTCGAATAAATAAAGACACGAATGTCTAAATAATCTGGTTTTCTGCCGTTTATTATGTCACCCCTTGGGGGGCTTTTGCTCTGTTTGTTGCGTATTCTACAAATATTACACCCCTCCGGGGTTTTTATTTTCTGCTTGACACCTGTGCTATAATAATATCACTCCTTCGGAGTTATATTCAAAAACCGAGACACGGAATGATTTTGTAAACAATGGATAAACGCCGGAGGCGTGACATTATTATAACAAAATCGTCGACATTAAAACCCACCCCCGCAGGGGTGACATGATTATTTGACGCCATATCGAAAACCCGAGTGTAGTAGATCTAAGTATTTGATTTAAATTAAGATTTATTTATTTTACGTAGAAATTCAAGCGAGGGATTATGCCGACAGCCGAAACAAAACTATTCAACAGAGCGTTTGCTCTTAACAAATCGTCTTTTTTTATTATCGACTCGGAGTTTATTATAACCGATTGTCCCGCTTCGGTTAAAGATATACTAGGCTTCGATCATAGAAAATTGATCGGAAAAAAATTTCTCGATTTATTCGACGCCGAATTGCATAAGACGGTTAAAACAAAAATCAATAAATTAAACAATACCAAGAATACCGTTGAACTTAAATGCGAGCTAAATACGGCTAAAAAGAAAAAAATAGCGGCCGTCTGCGCCGTTACTCTTTTGTCGTCAGCAAAGAAAAATAAAAAGTATTTGTTTGCATTCAGGGATGAAACTTCTCATATAAACAAGTTGGAGCGGTACGAGCGGGAACACAATTTTTTCAAGGTATTGATGGACAATATGCCCGATACAATTTATTTCAAGGATAAAGATTCGCGATTTACGATGATAAATGAAGCCCAGTCAAAATTGCTGGGATTAAAAAATCCTAATGAAGCGATTGGCAAAACCGATTTCGACTTCTTCACAAAAGAACACGCCGAGGCTGCATACGCCGACGAACAGGAAATTATACGGAGCGGAAAACCGTTAATTTATAAAGTGGAAAAGGTAAGACGCGGTTCGGACAATCAGTTTATTTGGGTATCGGCGACCAAAGTTCCCGTCTTCGACAAGAAAGGGAATGTCAAAGGGATAGTAGGAATTTCGAGAGACATCACTCAGTTTAAAGAGGCGGAAGACCAACTTAAATCCCTTACCGAAGAATTGAAAGAATTGAATGAAACCAAAGACAAACTCTTTTCAATTATTGCTCACGACCTGAGGAATCCGTTTATCTCTTTACTCGGTATTTCAAATATAATTTTGGAAGAATATAACGATTTAAGCGAAGACGAGAAACTCGAATATTTGGCGGAAATCGAAAACTCCGCCAAATCCGCTTACGACTTGCTCGAAAATCTGCTCTATTGGTCGCGAGCCCAAACGAACAATATTTCTTACACGCCTCAGAAATTCAATCTCTCCGACGTCATTTCGAGAAACATTCGATTACTGAGTATTGCCGCATCGTCTAAAAAAATCAATTTGATTAACAATACGGGCGAAAACCTGTGGGCATACGGCGATCCCGACCTGGTCGATATAATAATCCGGAATCTGATTTCGAATGCCGTTAAATTTACTCCCGAAGGCGGCAAAGTAGAAGTGATTTCGGAAAGCGTCAACAACGAAATAAAAATTACAGTTGCGGATTCCGGCGTCGGAATGAGTCAGGACAAAATCAATAATCTTCTCAATAATAACAAAGTGGAATCCTCGTTAGGCACTAACAAAGAAAAAGGCACCGGACTAGGATTGATTCTTTGTAAAGATTTTATTGAAATGAATAACGGGAAAATGGAAATCGAAAGCGAGCCCAATAAAGGCACTCGGATTTCGTTTACGATAAAACAGGGATTAGGGGGTTCTTAGTTTTGGGGTTTTGGGGTTTTGGGGTTTTGGGGTTTTGGGGTTTTGATGTTTTGATGTTCTTGGTAATTTGCTAATCTTGCAATCTTGCTAATTTGTAATTCTGCAATCTCCCAATCTTGTAATCTTGGTAATTTGCAATTTTGACGATAAACAAAATCGAGGGCGAAAAGACTGTTTTGTGGTTTTATCTTTGTAATCCGCATTATAAAATGAAAGCAAACTCTTCAATATTGCTTAACCGCGAAGCGCGCAAAGAGCGCCAAGGCATTGCAGTATATTGTCATACTGACCCCGACGCAGGCGGGGGAAGTATCTCAATCACTAATCATTTGTAAATATTATTCAAATGTTATACGCAGATTATTCGTCGGTCATCCTTTAGTGAATTCGTGCATTCGTGGTTTTGGGGTTCTTGGTTTTGAGGTTTTGACGTTCTTGGTAATTTGAAAATCTTGCAATCTTGGTAATCTTGCTAATTTGCAATCTTGGCAATAAATAAATCGAGGGCGATGATGGCATTATATTCCCCTCTTTATAAAATTCACAACAAATGCCTAAAACACGCAATCGACATAGTAATTTCTTTGCTTGTAATAATATTTATCCTGCCGTTTTTCTATCTGTTTATTTTTATTTACAATATCATCTTCGACCGCGGGCCTGTAATTTATAAACAATTGAGATACGGATATAAACGAATACCTTTTTACATTTATAAATTCCGCACAATGAAATATCCGCCGAAGGAATATGATATAAACGGCAAACTGATACAAACTGATAATTCAGATGAAAGACTAACGGCTCTCGGAAGATTTTTACGCAATCGATTTCTCGATGAGCTGCCTCAATTCGTCAATGTACTCAAAGGCGAAATGAGTATTGTAGGTCCCCGTCCGCACGAAATAAATCACGACAATGAATATTCGGGTTCAATCGAAAATTACCGGTTGAGATATTCGGCTCTCCCGGGAATTACGGGACTCGCTCAAGTCAACGGTTTGCACGGCGCTGTGAAAAGACATGGTAAAATGGCGGAGCGTCTCGAACTCGATCTGTATTATATCGAAAACTGGTCGCTGCTTTTAGATATAAAAATTATGATTAAGACTGGTAGGATGATGATGGGGTTAGGGGTTAGGGGTTAGGGGTTAGGGAGTTTTGAGGTTCGTAGTTTTGGGGTTCAAGTTCTTGGTTTTGGAGTTCTTGGTTTTGGGGTTTTGATGTTCTTGGCAATTTGAAAATCTTGCAATCTTGGTAATTTGCAATCTTGTAATCTTGCTAACTTGCAATTTTGGTAATTTGCAATCTTGTAATCTTGGTAATTTGGCAATAGACAAAATCGAAACCGGCTATTATCTATTCGCCTTTGCAACCCTACAGTATGCGGAATAAGCGAACTCTCAAGATTTATCAACCGCGAAGTGCGCGAAGAATGCTAAAGCATTGCAGTATTGTGTCATACTGAGTCCCGCTTTAGCGGGGGAAGTATCTCTTAGTCAATTAAGCAAAGCAAAAAGTCATCAGCAGATTCTTCGTCAATCCGTTTATGCCGGGATTCCTCAAAGTGAGGGGTTAGGGATTAGGGAACAGGGATTAGGGATCTGTCATACTGATCAGTCAGAGTCTGATGAATCAGTCAGTGTCTGATGAATCAGTCAGTGTCTGATAAAGTATTTTCAATTCGATTAAAAACATGTGAATTCCTTTCCCGCATGCGCCGTCGGATATGCTAAGAAAACATTTGCCCGGAAGTATCCGGTTCAATATGACTAAAGTCATACTTACTTTTCATAATAAAAACCCCCTTAATATTCGGGGGTATTATATAATTCGAGTCATTTGTTTTTTTGTCTTCTCGTAAAACTCACATAACGATAAAGTACTTTTATTCAAATAATTTTTTAACTATATCTTTTTTATCTATTCTATGAACTTTAGACAAATCGCTCAAAATATTATTAAGAGTTCCTATTTTTTATAGAATTATGATTTGGAATTGTTATATGATGCAGCCTACCTCCTAAATCAACTGTTAATCTTATATGACTTCCCTTTTGACGCTTTATATTATATCCAAATTTCTCCGCTGAGATATCTCGTGGAATTTTCATGCGGATAACAATTCTTCTTT
The DNA here is from genome assembly GCF_049325435.1 of Melioribacter sp. Classification (NCBI taxonomy): domain Bacteria; kingdom Pseudomonadati; phylum Ignavibacteriota; class Ignavibacteria; order Ignavibacteriales; family Melioribacteraceae; genus Melioribacter; species Melioribacter sp. Next base: position 294,872 of record NZ_JBMOLD010000013.1, read on the forward strand.
TATATAATGGAGTCTTATAATTAACGGCTTTTCTTCTTCATCGAAATGGCAATTGACCGCTTCAACAATATTTCTCTTTAGTTCTTCCATTGTTTCAGCTTCTGTAAAAATAGAGTAATCCAATGCTTTCGCTTCATATCCTCCGTCCAGCGAATCTTCAACAACAAAAATAATTTCATTTTTCATTTTGCAGCTCGTTTGTTAATTATTACTCTAAAAATATATAAAACTTAATATCCGAGACAATGACTGAAATAATATGACCGTCTGGCAAGTCTGGCTATCGGTAGTAAGTCTATGTCTTTGCGAGGAATGAGCTGGTATGCGAATGACGAAGCAAACTCCCAGGGCGTAATTCTGAGCCATCCATAGATTGGCATAGATGCTCATACCGATCATTTAAATTTTAAAAAAGCAGATTTTTCGTCGTCCCGTCTGCGTCGGGATTCATCAAAGTGAGGGATTAGGGGTTAGGGATCAGGGATTAGTGACTGTCATATGATCCGCCAACGGCGGGGGAAGTATCTCAGAAAAAATTTTCACGTTAATAAAACACACCGTCAGATTCTTCGTCAATCCTTCTAGGTCGGACTTCCTCAGAAAGACACAATACTGCATTTCTTGTACTTAATATATGCGCGCTATCAATCAAAGCGCGAAGCTAAAAGAAATGCCGCCGCTGAAATCTTTGAAGTTCATCATTCCGGCGAGAAGATGGATATGTTTGAAGAAGTGGATGCGGAGGGCGCCGTTGAATCGTTCGGCGTCGTTTTCCACAATAAATTCTACAAAATCATACGGCTTATACGAAATCCCGCCGAACAGACCGATGAATTGATAATCGGCTGCTTTGATAATATCTTTACCGTATCCCAAAACCGCTGAAACCTGTCCTAAACTTGTTCGTATTTGTTTGGCAACTACTATAAATGTCGAGTTAAAATGATTGGCGCTTTGAACCGAACTGTAGGGATTATTGAATCCCACAGACAGCGCAGGCAAATATTTATCTTCCTCAATTAATTGTATTTTTATATTAAACATTCGATCTACCGTATGGCTATTCCCCTGATAATTCAACTGACGAGTCGCTCGTACGCCAAGTTCGACAAATGGCAAATAATTAATCGAAACAAATATATTTAGCAAATCACGCTTACCTTGGGAATAATCCGTGTATTTACGATCTATAAAATTCACTCCCGAAGTAACCTTTGCATCTTCACCGATATAAGGCACGGGAATCGAAAGCAAACCGTTCATGCCTGTCAGGGATTGCGAGAGTACGGGAAAGTTAAATAAGCATAACGCCAACGGGAATATAAATTTTTTCACTTTAAGCTGAACGCGCTTTTTTAATTAATATATTATAGGCAATAACGCAAAAATACTTAATATCCGTCCAAATCGGGTGTCTGTCGTAAGAGTCAAGGTATTTTTTCTCGGATTCCATAATTTCTTCGAGTGTTTTCGGCAAGTCGTAATAATACGGAGGGAATAATCCGGGTTTATATTTAATCCTGCGATTGCGCAATTCTTCTTTATACAAATAAAAATACTGCAAACTAATAGGTCTTACGCCAACAATTTTTAATTCTCCCCTTAAGAAATTAATTAACATCGGTAGTTCGTCTAGCCAGAGTTTGCGAAGCACTTTCCCCCAACTCGTTATTCTAAGGTCATTCTTAAATTTACCGCCTTCCTGTAGATTAGCCTTTTCGTAAATAAATCTCTGCAAATATTCAGAATACGGATACATTGTTCTGAACTTATAAACTTTTATAATATTTCCGTCTTTGCCTACTCGCTTCAATTTAATCAAAGGTCCGTAAGAAGGCGATTCGTCCGAAAGGGGGTTTTTAATTTTTTTGGCGACAAAGTAGACGTTTGTACCGATAGATTTCAAGTTAATTACTTCAAAGCCGCAGTAATAGAGTCTTCCCAGCGTTTCGGACAACGAAATTACCCTTCTCTTTCCCTTTGTCAATGAGAAATAAATTTGTTTAAATACGGAGATTTTGGGTATGACCCGGTTAAAAACAAAATCCAGGAAGTAGAAAGCAAGCGCCATGTAGTAAGGATATTTTTCCATAAACTTTTTACGCCGCAGATTTATCGGCTCGACGCAACCGACAAATACGCCGCCGTCGATTAGTTTCTTATTTACCTGAATCAAATAATTATTTATTCTGCGCATATCATTAATTTCGTGCAGATTCATATAGAGTTCGATCGTATCCTCAGGCAACACTTCCACATTGTAAGTATCCGAGGAGCGATGCACTACGGATTTTCTGAAATCAACTCTGAATAGATCGATAGCATCGTTAACAAATTCGAGCACTGCAGGAAATTTCTTTAAAAAAATATTAGCCAATTCGTCATAGAAATAAGGATTGTATGGATTTTCTTCCGGCGCATACTTCCCTTCGCTTCGTTCTACATATTTCAATAGCGGTTCGTCATAAATTTCAGAAGCGCGCATTAATTTGTAATTAATAATGTCTTCTCCGGGTTTTTTAAATATTATGAAAAGAAACGTATTAACTATTATCGAAGAGATACCGAAAACATAACCGATACTGTATGATTCGGAAGTAATATTAATAACCGGCTCAAGAAATAAGAATAATGTCGTCACAAATACTATTAAAATTAAGTTGGATTTAATATGCGTCCAAATAAATCTCCAGAAGTTACTATAACTGCCCCATCGATTGAATCCGTGAATCAATAAACCGGTAATAAACCAGAGCGAAATAAATATTGTAATTGCCAGCAAGTCGCTTTTTCCGAGACTGCCGTTTCCGCGTATTAAATGAGCATACGAAATAATTGCGCCAATCAGCAGAATGTCTGCAATTAACAGCATAGGCGAAAAATTTACGGCTATATTTTGTTTCTTTTCCTTGAAAAGAAAATCGAAAACGAGCAGAAATAATTTGAGAGAAAAAACAAGGGCTATTGTTCCGATTAAAATTATCCTGATTTCCGGAACTGAAATATTTGTAAGATTCACAAGGAGAGTTACGGTGACTAAAATTACAGACGTAGTAAGCAAAAGTTGTTTTGCATATTCGTAAAATTTTTTATTATTGGCGGTAGAATATTGCCGCGTCAAGAGGGAACTTATCAAAACCGAAGCTAAAAGTATAAGAATTACAAGGGGATCGCCCGCAAAAGGTTTTAGTTTACTTGTCAAAAAGAAACCGAATGAAAAATAGATAAATAAGTAAGTAAACAGGTCAAAAACTATTTTGGAGCCCATGATATAATTTGCCCTTTACAATTAAAATGAACAGAAAGAGAATAACGGAAACAGTATTAGTTTTTTTGTTTATACTTCAGGTCGGCTGTGCTCAGATATCTAATTACTTGCCCTACAGTTTTATCCTTAAAGCTGCCCTATTTATTGTTATCTTACCCTTTGCGGTTGTTAGTATAAAATTAAATAATATCAAGTACGCTACAATAATAACGAAAGATAAAATTAAATTCAAATATCTGGTTATAATATTTTTGGTTTTTGCATTAAACTTAACATATTCGTGCAATAAGGAGTTTGGAGCGCTAAAGCTGACAAATTTCGTTATAGGGACGCTGCCGTCAATTTTACTGATTATTTACATTAAAGAAATAGCCGACAAAACTTTGCTGCGCATATTAATTCCTTTCTTGTTCGCGGGCAGTATTGTATTCATGGCATTTTTATTATTTACGGGCAGTTTTACGTATACAGGGACTTATAATATACTCAACCTGGAATACAGTCATGTAATTGCCTCCAAGATATTATCGCCAATAATTCTGTGGTTCAACTATTTGATTTCAACCGAGGAAAATAAAAATACAATTTATAAGATATTCTTCCCGGTTCTGTATTTAAATACGGGGTTGATTTTCATTGCGCATTGGGCGAGTGTGACAGGAGTTATTCTAATTACCATCTATTTTATCTTTACAGGTAAGAATCGATTTATAACCGGCTGTTTATTGATTTCGTCATTAGTAATTGCCTTTCTTTTATTTCCTCAAAAGACGGAGAGGTACAAGAATCTTTTTTCCGCCGGCAATAAAAACGATTATTCGATAGAAAGCAGACTCGATCTCTGGGAAACGGCTATGGAAAAAATAAGGGAGAAACCCTTAACGGGCTTCGGACTGGGAGGATTTAAATGCCCGGCGGATAAACCGTTTGTTCATATTTACAAATACCCTCATAATATATTTCTGGAAGCGGGGAGCGAAATGGGACTAGCGGGAATAATCTTGTTGATTTTACTTCTTTACAAAATATTGACTTCGGCTTATCGAAAATCCAAAATTCTATTTTCGATTGCGCTGCTCGCTCTATGGTGATCGCTTTTCTCCAAAGACATTTCCACACAGACGATTTTGTGGATGTATGTGGGAATGATTGAGAAGCGGATGAACGATATTAATTTACAATAAGAGTTAATTTATTCCTTGTAATCTTTCAACTAATATGTTAATAATACGTTTTGCCGCATTTCCGTCCCATAGTTCCGGTATGTTTCCTTTTTTAACATTACCCTTCATAATTTCTTGAACGTAATAAAATGCGCGTTCGACATCTTCGCCGGCAAGATAGTTTGTGCCCTCATCGACAGTTACCGGGCGTTCGGTAGTATTTCTTAATGTAATGCAAGGTATTCCCAACCAGGTAGTTTCTTCCTGGATTCCCCCGCTGTCGGTCAGTACAAATTTTGCTTCTTTTAATAAATTAATAAAATCCAGGTATCCAACCGGCTCGGATAAAATAATATTAGAATTAAGCTTTTGGGACAAATTATATTTTTCAATATTTTTACTTGTTCTGGGATGAACCGGGAAAAAGACAGTAAGTTTGTTCGATATATTGTTTAGCAGACCGATTATTTTATCAAGATTTTCCGGATTGTCAACATTTGACGGACGATGTAACGTAACCAGACAATATTGATGCGGTGCAATATTATTTTTATTAAATAATTCACCGGTACCGTTCTTATTCAAATAATATTTCAACGAGTCAATCATTACATTGCCTACGAAAAATACCTTTTCACTAGTTACGCCTTCATTATACAGATTTTTTATGCCGCTTGGTTCACTTACAAATAAAAAGTCGGAAATCGAATCGGTGACAATTCGATTGATTTCCTCCGGCATAGTTCTGTCAAAACTTCTAAGCCCCGATTCAATATGCGCTACCTTTATACCCATTTTAACCGCCGTTAGAGAACAAGCCAACGTTGAGTTTACATCGCCGACCACAACAACAAGATTAGGTTTTTCATTTAATAAAACTTTTTCAAACTCTATCATTATTTTGGCGGTTTGCTCTGCATGACTCCCTCCCCCTACTCCAAGATAAAAGTCCGGTTTGGGAAGTTCCAGGTCTTCGAAAAAAATTTTACTCATTTTTTCGTCATAATGTTGACCTGTGTGGACCAGGATGTGGTCTATTCTCCTGCCCGAGGAAGTAATTTCATCAATAGCCCGCTTAAACGGAGCAATTTTCATAAAATTCGGGCGTGCGCCTACGACGGAAATTATTTTCATATTTTAACCAAATTTTTTACATGTTATTGAATTAAAATTATACTCTCTCGCTGATACCGCTGATAATCGCTGATTTTTTTCTGCGTAGATCCGCGTAATCTGCGTGAAATATCCCCGCGCAACCTGAGTGAAACTTTTCTCTCGCTGATATCGCAGATATGCGCTGATTTTTTTCTGCGACCATCCGCGCAATCTGCGTGAAATATCCCCGCGCAACCTGAGTGAAACTTTTCTCTCGCTGATATCGCAGATATGCGCTGATTTTTTTCTGCGACCATCCGCGCAATCTGCGTGAAATATCCCTCCATAATCTGCGTGAAATAAATCAAAGATGATTTACTATTCTAACAATATTCTTTTCAAGGTCATCCGAATTAAAATTCACCAGGATTCCAAGCTTGAGTCCTGTCAGTCTCAAATAGGTAAGCAGCTGTTTATGATGAACCGGTGCTAATGCTTCCACCGATTTAATTTCCACAATCACCAGATTATCAACCAATAAATCCAATCTGAATCCTAAATCGATTCTTTCCTCATTATATATAACCGGTATAGCTACTTGTTTTTTGACTTTTCTACCTATTTTTTCTAATTCATAAGCCAGTGCAGTTTCATAAACTGATTCTAACAGACCAGGTCCAAGATTATTATAAACATTAAAAATTGCTCCCCTAATGTCGTATGAAATAATATTTTCAATTTTTTCCATTTATTTTTCTCTCGCTGATTTCCATCTGCGTAAATCTGCGTAATCTGCGTGAAATAAATCTCTCGCTGATACCACTGATCAAATCCTATTACTTTTTATCAAAATCCTTGTGACAACATTCTTCACATTCTGTCGTTTCAAGTATGTAGTAAGAAGTAAATAGTATGTAGATGTTAGTGACAAAATTTCTCCGGCTGATTAATCATGCTATTGAGCATTTTTTCTATTTTCCGGCAGCGATTCTACAAATTTCTATGTATCTCAATTTTCAAATAATCCAGGTCTTTTGACATATCTAACCAAAATTCCGTCACAGATACTTCTCCGGCGGCATCAATTAATTTACGAACAAATAATTTCGGATATTTTCTCTTCGGCCACGCTTCGGCGATATTCGCCGCAACTGACCGCGAAGACCTCCTGATTTGATCTGCCTGTCCCGTGAAATAATACTTTCATAAAAAACATAATTATTAAATCTATTCATAGCATAATTGATTAATACAATAATGTAAATTAATATCTATTTCACGGGATAAAAGTATAATTCTTCTCTGGGAAAACCTTTTGTCTCGTTGAAGATATCAACCGCTAAGCTGTATGATTTCTGATTTACCCCGTGTAAAACACAAATATTTTAAGCTGTGCAAGCTGTTCTGTATATCTCTCATATCATTTTGTCCATTTTCCCCAAAAAAATATTACACCGGGTAAACGATTAAATCTCTAAAACCACGGTACTGCTTCTTTTCCAATTTATCCTTCCTGCTTCCTACTACCTACTTCCTACTGCTTACAGCTCATTAACTTCTAACCTCTGAATTAAGTACCGAAGTACTTCTTATAAACCGTATCCGGAACAACACCAATTGAATTGCCCCATTTTATGGGTTTTTGGAGAGCTTTAACAAGCGGATAATAGGAATGATAATCAATAAAAGATTTCGGCGATGCGTTCATTATTTTATCAAAATCTTCATAACTCAAATCCAGTTTCTTCAGGCAATAATCCAATAATTCCTGCCCACCAGTAAAAGGATCAGTTTCAATTACTTTTAGTGCCTCTTCTCGGGATAGTTGTCCATTCCTTACTTTGGCGGAATAGTGAAGTTTTCTTTTATCGATATTAAATTTACGCGGCAGTATATAGGATTGAAAAAAGGCCGTATATTTGGACTCGTGATGTTTATCGCCGTAATTTTTCCAGCCCAGTTCATTTTCCAGTAAATTAAAAACTTCTTTCTCATTATATGGAATGTAATATAAAATGCGAATCTGCTTAATTTTTTTGATAAAGGAAAAATATAGATATTTAACCAAATTCATATTAGGAAAGCTTTTTAGCTTTCTTTTACCGAATATTTTTTGAACATAGTGAACATAGCGCCCATCCATGTATGTCCAGAATAGCGGTGCTGTCCCTTCAGTACGAAAAGAATGTCCATGAACAATATATTTTACACCTAATTTTGCCGCTTCATTGTATAACACGGAAAAAATAATCCAGTCTGTCGGAACTTCTGCATCGGGGACAGAAGCAAATAAAAAGCTTCGCTGTAAATCTTTGAATTCTTCCCAATCAGCGACGTGGGTATGGAGATCCACATTTAATTTTTTGCAGGCGTTTTCTATATTTTTTACAGCTATCTCAGAATCCCAACCATTATCAAAATGCACAGCAAGTGGGCGTAAACCAAGCTTAACCGCATTATACAAAGTGTAAGTGCTATCCCGGCCACCGCTTACACCGACAATACAGTCATATTTTTTCCCTTTGCCGTCTTTCTTTATTTTTTCTATTATCCTGTTCAGCCTAATCGAAGCTGTTTCATCTAAAGGATATTTTTTTTCCAATTCATCGTGAATATGGCAAAATCTACAAACGCCATTTTCGTCAAATTGGATGCCAGGAACGGTATCGTCCATAACACAACGTGAGCAAATTTTGTTATAGTTATAATTATAAGGAATAATTTTCATATGCAATTTTCTCTATTCTTACTTAAAATTATATTGATAATTAGGATTTTTTTTTAAAATTTTAAAACTTTCAGGATAATTCTCCACAAACCACTCCATAAAAGTAGTAACATCTATTTTCTCTTCATACAGCATACTTTTATATTTATTGTATTTTTCTTTTATAGATTTATCACTTAATATTGACTTGGCTATATTAGTGATTTCATTTTCATTGAATTTATTTATTATCAATCCATATTTAATTTGATCTTGCAAAGTACCAGCATCTAATTTATTTACATAAATTGCAGGTACTCCCATCATTATACATTCCGAAGCAGTAGTTGCTCCTTCGCCTATATAAAGTGATGCAAAAGCTAATAAATCATGCAATTTTTCAGGAGGGATATTGAGTTTATATTTTATTAAATTCTCTGGCATATTACCCTCTGAACTGATGAAAATTTTTGCATATGGTGCCAATTCATCAATAATACTATATATAAGACCTTTATCCATGCCTTTATAACCCCAATCATGACTAGCATTCCAGGAAACAAGTCTAATAATAACATATTTTTCATTTTCTTTAATACCAATCTGCTTAAGCACAGATTTATCTGGCATGAACCTATTAGGATGTAAATAGCTTAATTCCATATATCCAGCAAATGTAAGATGTTTATTCCCAAAATCTTTTAAAAAACAATCTGGGGTTAAAATTGCATCAGTAAATGGCACATACATTAAATGTTCATATTTTGCATGTTCCGTGTCATCAAATGCTATATGTGGCTTACCTAGTAACCATGAAACCTGAGCGGCATAAGGAGAAGAGAAACTTAAGAATAAATCAGGCTTAAACTTTAATGCAGATTTAAGTAAAATGTAATTCCCTTCAATAATATATAAAAATTTCCCAAATATCCCTTTACGTCCTGTACCACGATTTATATAATTTAAATTATATACTTGAAGTAAATACTGCGTAACCTCTTTATCTCGTGCAGTAATTAGGAACTTATGGCCTTTGCCTTCCATAATTTTAATAAAGTTTCTAAAATAGTGAACATGAGCTGGATGCCCTATATCAATCATTATTTTCATTATTCAAATATCTCTCTCATTTCATTTTTAGAAGGATAATTAATCAAAACCGCTCTTCTGGGACCATGATAAACAAATAAGCTCCCCGCAGCTACGGCAGATGCCTTCGCATCATTTACAGCTAATTTAAAATCATTATAATTTCTTGCTCCACCCAGTGCAATAACCGGAATGGTAACTGCACGGGAGATATTTTTTATTAATTCAATGTCATATCCGTTATAGGTCCCGTCTCTGTCGACCGACTGAACAATAATTTCACCTGCGCCGTATTCTTCTACTCGCTGAGCAAATTCAACAGCATCTTTATTAATTTTATGACTTGCATTTCTGTAAACCACCTGGTATTTGTTAAAAATATTTTTCTTAATATCGATGCAAACAACAATCGTCGAAGAACCAAATGTATCTGCCGCTTTTTTGATAAATTCAGGACTTTCACAAGCTATAGTATTCAACACTACTTTTTCGGCGCCCAAATTTAGTATTTTTCTAATATCCTCAATGTTTCTGATTCCACCGCCTACAGCAAAAGGCATATTTGCCTCGTCCCCGACCTTATGGACAAACTCGAGCGGAATCAATCTCTTTTCTTTTGTTGCACTAATATCAAGAAAAACCAATTCGTCAGCTTTTTTATCATTAAATATTTTAACAGCGTTTATGGGATCACCAATGTATCTATGGTTTTTGAATTTAATAGATTTAACTAACCCAAGATTTTTTAGAAGAAGAACAGGAATAACACGAGGTCTAAACATGGTTACACGCTAGTTTACTTTATTGATTCGTGTGTATAATTTTTTAGATTATGACAATGAACATTGACTTAGAAACTTAGGGAATAGGAGACAAAGGGACTTAGTGATTTTAAGCAATAATTAGATTTGATTAATAACTCCACTTTTCAGGTTGTAAAGACATACTGACTAATTTGCCAATAATATTTTCATAATTTTGATACAATTTATTATAATCATCTTGTCCTATATATTTACATTTCAATGAGAAATCGAGCCAAACTTGAGTTTCTGCGGCTTCACCTTCGGAATCCGATAATTTTGCAATAAATGATTTTGGATATTTCCTCTTTCTGAAAGCTTCTGCTAAGTTAGAACATACAGAGCGGGATGACCTACGGATTTGATCTGTTAAAGAAAATTTTTCCTCTTCTGGAAAAGTTTTAGTCAACTCAAAAATTGTCATAGCAGTATTGAAAGATATTTTATAAACATCTAATTCTGTGTGGGATCTTATTTTCAATTCAACACTCCAAAGATTTTATCTTTCGGCTAATTCTCTCAGTCACTTCGTCTCTCTGTCTCTTTTTCAAGATATCCCTACTCTTTCTGCTTTTTGCACTACACCTAAAGGTCCGCAAACCTCTTTAGCAATTCAAATCCTGTATTGTGGCTTTTTTCCGGATGAAACTGAGTTCCATAGATATTTTCCCGATGAACGGCCGAAACAAATTCGTAATCATAATTAGTAGTCATCCAGATGTCTTGCGAATTATTACATTGCAAATGATAACTATGAACAAAATAGAACTGGTCATCTGATTTAATAGATTTATCCAATGTGTTAGAATTAATAATTTTCACATCATTCCACCCCATGTGCGGTACTTTATATTTTATTTGGTCTCTTACTCTAAAACGTACAACTTCCGCATCGATCCAACCTAAACCCTTAGCATCTCCCTCTTCACTATGTTTACAGAATAACTGCACACCAAGGCAAATACCCAATATAGGAACTTTATCTTCCAACACTTTCTTGTTTAATATTTCTATAAGATTCAAACTATTCAATTTTTCCATTGCCGCTTTAAAATTTCCAACGCCGGGTAATACTATTTTTTCAGCGGCTTCAATTTCATTCAGCTGTGAAGTGATAATACAGTTGGTCCCTAATTTTTTTAATTTATTGTAAATAGAACGCAAATTACCCATGCCGTAGTCAATTATTGCAACATAAGCCATTAATTCTCCTTTTCAATGTTGTTTCTTTCTTCATATTCATAGAAAATTTTTGGCTTAACCGGAACAATTTTAGACACCAGAGGCCAAAGATAAGAATAAAATTTCTCAAAATAGATGTAGTAGGATGGATAATCACGAAAAGATTTGTTAGGGGACTTCCAGATATTTTCGAATTCTGATCTGGTAAAATTTAACTTATTAAGAACAAAATCTAAATCCTTATCAATTTCTTCCTTTACATAAGGAGGTTTAGAAACTCGTTTTAAAGCTTCATCTCTTGTTACTTCACCACTTAATACCTGAGCAGAATAGGTAATTTTTCTCTTGTCAATACCAAATTTCTCATATTGCCAATATCCTATCGCGAATTTTGTGAATAGATTTTCATGATGATGCTCGCCATAATATTGCCAACCGAAATTTTTTGTTAAAAATTCTCTTGCTTTTTTTTTGTTATACGGTAAAAAATTATAGACGGGGATCATTTTTATTTTTTTGATATATCCAAGATAGAACAACATCCATAAGGATTTTTGCGGATAAGTAACAAGCTTTACCCTACCGAACCTTTTATGCAAGTGTTTTAGCTGTTTAAAGTCCGAATACGTCCATTCTGTTGGTTGTTTCCCTTCTGACCTGAAATCATTTCCAATAAAAATAAATTTAACATCTTCATCATTAGCAATTTTATAAAGCACTGCTTGAATAGCTAAATCGGTTGGTGCATCTATCCAAGGCAGTCCGGCCAACATATAGCAGCGCATTAAATCTTTTATTTCTTCATAATCAATAACATAAGTCTCAAGATCTATATTTAATGCGCTTGTCATTTTCTTAATATTAGACACAGCAATTTCTGAGTTCCATCCATTATCAAGATTAACAGCAAGAGGACAAAGACCATACTGTTTCGCAATGTATAGTAAATAAGAACTATCCGTTCCGCCGCTAATACCGATAATACAATCGTATTTTTTATTACGCCCCTTCTTTTTTACCTCATCAACAATTTTAAGCCATTGCTTTTTGCCAATTTCACCTCTCGGGAAATCTTTCATAAGTTTAAGCTGAATTTTAGCATAATTTGAAATACCTTCATCATCAAACCTAATACCGGGAATCGTCTCATCCCAAATGCCCAATTTACAAATCATATATCTTACCTAAAAATTTTTTTCAGTTTACTAATAATAACTTTATAATGAAATAAATTAATAAAAGTTGAAAGATCTTTAGGGATTAATCTCTTTTCTAGTTTTATCAAAGCGAAGACAAAACCTGCAAAGTAAAAAAAGCTACAAACAATAAAAGGTCTTTTTTTTAGAGTAGTAACAGTCCGAATAAATACGAGAAGAAAACTATACCTCATCTTAAAAGATTCATAACCACTTTTAAAACTATGCCATACTGGGTTATAAGCACTACTCGTTTTTCGATGATGAATTACAGGAATGTTTATAGATTTAGTAGTAAATCCGTTATAATGAGCTTCCATTAAATCCAAACTATCCCAAAACCAAATTTTCTTAAATCCACTAATTTCCTGCCAGCAATCTCGGCTTATTGTTTTTAGTGCACCTCGAACAAAATAATTATGTACCTTTTCTTCAACTAATTCACCTTTGTCATTTTTTTGGAAGATTGTGCCACCACAAATCCCTAAATTTTTTTCATTCTTAAACTCATTAAAAATAATTTCAAAATAATTATTAGGAAGAGTCAAATCTCCATCGATTTTTGATATAAAATCCCAATCTGTATTTTCTAACCTTTTATAGCCTTCATAAAAAGCATTTACAACCTTGCTTCCTCCTTTCCGTTTTTCATCTTTTGTATTCAATCTAATTAACTTGATCCAGTTGTATCTTTTTAAAAACTCTTTAACAATAAAGACTGTTTTATCTGTAGAACCATCATCTACGATTATCCATTCGATTGGAAGCTCTGTTTGATTTATTATGCTCTCAATCGTAAATCGTATATAATTTTCCTCATTTTTAACTGGAGTTATGATTACATGTTTCATATTCTTTCATTGAACCTTTCAAAGAAAATCTCATGCCATAAAGCCAAATTGTAAAGTTTTATTGGGTATTTCCAATATTTATGATCACTGAAATTTTTATTCAAATATAATTCGTTAACACTCAATTCTAATTCTTTAAGAAAATCGGATTTTCTAACTTTACTAAGTATTATATCACCCAATCCATCTTTAATCCACTCTTTTTGAGGCATTTCCCAACCTTTTTTATCCCTTCGCCAAACAATCTCATCAGGCAATTTTTTATTCATTGCTAAACGTGCTATATACTTTGTATATCCGTTGTGAATTTTATAAGTAAATGGCAAATTCATCCAAAACTCTACTAATCTATAATCCATCATAGGGAATCTTGATTCAACCGAATTAATCATTGCCCCCCTGTCACCATAATGAAAAAGAGTTATTAAATTTTCATTAAAATCTTCAAATAGTTTTTCATTGACATTTTTATAAGGTGTTTGAAGATTTCTTTTACTTAGTTGTTTTTCCACGAAATTTTTCAAACCTAAGCTATTAAAAACTGAAAAGATAATACCAGTTTTAATTTCATTTTTACTCCCCTCCATCAAATTATAATTTTTCTTTATTTGGGAAGGCATATTTCCCAATGTAGTATTAGCAAAGTAATAACGAAAATAAGGAGTATATCCAGCTTGCAATTCATCAGCACCTTGTCCATCAAGCGTAACAGTTACCCCATGGCTTTTCGCTAATTTGTATGTGAGCAAGTAAGACATTAAAGTGCTGTGCTGCGGCGTATCCATAGCAAAAATCATATTCTCATAATTTTCAATAATGTCTTGTAGAGATGGTTCTATCTTAAAAGAATTTAGATTTAATTTTTCCGATAGCTTATCAATAAATAAGCTTTCATCACAATATTTTGTCTGGGGAGAGTTAAAAACTAATGAAAATGTCTTTTGTTTTTCTATACTATTCTTTCCTTTTAGTAATTTATTTATAATATAAACTACCGAAGATGAATCCAAACCACCAGAAAAACATGTACCTACCTCAACATCAGATCTTAATCTTAAAGAAACTGAATCCTCAAGTAGTGAATAATACTCTTCACTGTATTTTCTAGCTAGCATATCTGAGAAATTATCATAATTGTTTTCATTTAAAAAAGATAAATTATAGTATTTATTAAATTTAAAATCACTTTCAAAAATATTATTGATATTAAATTTTAGAAAGTTAGCATTTGGAAATCTGTAAACATTCTTGAATGCTGTTTCGTGCGTATATTCTCTTGTATCAACTATTAAATCATTTTTTATTTTTTCTATATCTGGTTCAATTTCTAAGCCGCCGAATGCTAAGAATTGCTTTATTTCAGAAGCAAATAATACTTTTGTATTATCCTTATAATAATAGAGAGGTTTTATTCCAAATCTATCACGAGCTATAAAGACTTCCTGCTTTTGCAGATCTATTAATATAAAAGCCCACATTCCATTAAATTTATTTAAGCAACCAACTCCCCAATAATCATAAGCAGCCATTATTACTTCTGTATCGGTATTTGATTGAAAATTGTAATTTTTATTTTTCAGATCATTTCTGATTTCTAGGTAGTTATAAATTTCGCCATTAAAAACTATCCAATATCTGCTATGCGCATAACTCATGGGTTGGTGGCCTGAAGGAGTAAGATCAAGTATCGAAAGACGCCTGAATCCTAGTCCAATTTTGATTTTTTTATCAAAATGTTTTTCATTTATATTTGATTGAGGTAAATAATTAATATCATTTCCTGAACCATATAATTTTGTATCATTACCCCCGAAACAGTAAAATTTATTATTGTTATCAACTATTAAATAACCTTCGTCATCAGGGCCTCTATGTTTGATTATGTTAGTCATTCGTACTAGTCTTCTAGAAATATCCGAAAAATTGTTAACTTTTAAAAAAACAGCTGCTAATCCACACATATTAATTTTATAAATATTCAGTAATTATTTTATTCCACTCTTCTCCAAAGAATTTTAGGTCAAATTTCCTTACATAATTATAACAACCGGACATAATTTTTTCCTTGTTGTTCAGTACATATTCTATTTGTTCATCTAACTTTGAATTTTCATTATAAATGCACTGACCTGCTTTATATAACAATTCACCCAATCCTGCTACACCGGACCCGATTACTGGCGTGCCTGCTAATAATGATTCATGAGCTATCCTATTCCAACCTTCAAGTAAACGCGATAAAATAACAGTTACATCGACATTTACTAACAATTCTAAATAATCATCATAAGATAATGATAAATGATGCGTTCCATAATTCTCTGACATAACTCCTGAAGTTATTATGTGATATTTTTTTCTATCTAAAGCTGCAACAACTCTATCTGTACCTTTATGAAAACCACTGTTGCCAGCGTAAACCAGAATTTTATCAGCTGGAATATTATATTTATTACAAAATTGCATTCTATCCTTTTTAGATTTTGCAATATCAAATTTACTTACATCAAAACAATTGCTAATGATATGAACATCTTCCTGCTTTAGATATTTGTTTTCTTCTAAAATGAATTTTCGCCAATACTCAGAAACACATATTATTTTGTCAAATGAATTCAACTTCTTTGATATAGATTTCCAAAATAGTTTATTTAATAGTTTCTCATTCTTAAAATCAAAATGATGAAAGATTAGAATTTTTTTATTCCCTATTTTCAAATTTAGCCCATAGATAAAGCTCAAATTAGTTATTAATATTTTATAATTGCCTTTTATATTTTTTAATTGATTATAAATAAATATTTTATTGGGATAATATTTGTATTTGGATTGACTATACTGGTATATACCAGCTTCAAATTGATTATTCAATAATTTGTATACATCTTTTTCATATAATGTCCCACCTGTAGAATCATCTGAAGTAACTAATAAAATACTGTCCATTCTACTTCTGTATATATAGTGTTATTTGAAAGAGAGCTAAACTAATACCAAATAATTCTGTAATAGAACCATAATATAATGTATTATTGCCAATAGCAGCGAGGAGTATAACTCCAACTACAATTTGGACAAAATTTTTTGTATAATTATTAATAGGTATTATTTTTTTAACGTTTTTAACTAATTTTATAAAAAGCCAACAGAACGCAACTAAACCAAATAGTCCACTCTGATTAAGAATAAAGAAATAAAAATTTTCTGAATAAGGATTGAGTGATTGATGATGCCAGCCATAAAATGAAATATAACCTAGTTTTTGAAAATTCAAACTCCATATAGACTCAGGTCCCCATCCAAAAATCAATCTCCCACTTTTTGACAATAAGGAAATATATTGAATTCCATAGTCCATTCTCGCCAATAAATTTAGCGGTAATACTAGAGGGTATTGGGATTTTACAGGTGAATTAAATGTTGTGATAATTCTTTGGTTAAAATAAACTTTTAAAGAATCTATTTGATATAGGATTAAAAATGAAATAATCATTATAGCTGTACCAATAGCAAAAAATTCAATTTTTATCTTTTTTCGCAAAATAAAAAAGAATAAAACAAGGAAAGCAAAAAGTGAACTATATGACATTGTTAGAATCAATACTGATATAAAAAATAATAAAATTATCAATTTATTTTTAGTAGGTTTAATAGCATAATTATAAAGAGCAAAAAGTGATACAATTGCAAAGAAATTACCGGCAGTGTTGGTTGCCCCCATCGTTCCAATTAATCTCCCATATTTGGAAAACGAATCATTTCCAGATGGATAAAAAATATCGAGTGATGTTTTTAAAGTTGTACTAAAGTACCTAGAAATAGAAATCGCTGCTGAAATAGTTGCAATAACAAATAATAATTTAACAAACTTACTTAATATTTCGTTTAAAGGTTCTCTTTTTAATTCATTAAGAAAAATTTTATAAAAAATATAACTTGCAAGCCATGCCCGTACTATGATAAAATATGTATATATTAAATTTACCTCATAGAAGTAATAATTAATGAGATATGGTATAAAAAGAATAAAAATGAAAAAAAATATGTAGAATTTGTTAATATAAGTTTTTGAGAAGGGACAATTTTTCTTTGTTGGTATAAAAAAAGCATAAAGAAATAGTAAAATTGCTATCCAGTCGGCAGGTTCAAATATATACCAAAAATCTTTATTAATATTTCCTAATAGAATCGCTCCGACAAGATAGTATCCAATCACTATCCAATTGTTTTTTGAGTAAATAGCAAACAGAATTATAAATAATGTAATAATTATTATTACAATTGAAAAAATCATATCAATTTATTGTGTTTAGTAATAATATCTTCGTACAACTCCAAATGAAAATTTATCCACTTACCAACTGTAAAATCTTTTTTCAATTTTTTATACCCGTTTTCACCCATTTTTTTTCTTAATTCAGAATCATCATGGAGTTTAATGATCTTTTCTGTAAAAGCACCAATGTCATTTGGTTCAACTAAAAATCCATTATATCCATCTACTATTTGTTCAGGGATACCTCCAACTCTAGAAGCAATAATTGGAATTTTTAAACTCATCGCTTCTAATGTTACAGTAGGAAATGAGTCGGGATGAATTGAAGGTAATATATAGACTGAAAGCATTTTATAGTATTTTTCAATTTCATTTGTCCATTCAATTAGTTTTACTTTATGGATTAAATCAGTCTTTAAAATAAATTGCTTTACATCATCATAATATTCTTTAGACCCCTCAATACCTAATGATGGTGATCCGATTATCAAACAATACATATTCGCCCGATATATTTGCGCTTCAAAAAATGCTTTTAATGTTATTAATTGACCTTTGAGGGGTGTTATTCTTCCGAATGTTCCGATAATAAAGCTATCTTTGGGGAACAGGAATTCAGTTTCTTCATTATTTGAATATGAATTTTCATAACTACATTCAAAACCATTATAAATAACTGTTATATTAGATTTCTTAATACCACTAGCAATAGCAATTTCTCTGGTTTTGTTAGATACGCTGATAAGTTTGTTATAAAAATTATTGATAACAAAAACATAGAATTTTGTCTTTAAGAATCCAAAATTCTCAGCAACAAGAGAATCATGTATAGTTCCAATAACTTTTATTTTTATACCCAGTAATTTTATGAACAAAATTCTGCGTGCTAGTGGTAAAGTAAATGCATGAATGAGATTCGGTTTTTCGGTTTTAATAATTTTTCTTATTAAAAATATATTAATAAAAAATTGTTTTAACTCTTTTACTCGATATATTCTTTTTAAATAAATACTGGGTACAGTATAAACTCTTAAACCAAGTTGCTTTAAATTTTTATTAAGTTCTCCTTCTTCAGTATTAATGCAAGTAATCTCTAGGTTATTTCTTTTCATCAAATTTTTTATTAATCTCAAAAATACAATTTCAGCTCCGCCCAATAAATTTCCAGAATTTAATAAGAATAATATTTTCATTTTTTTATTGATTATTACTTTTTTTTGCGACAATTCTAACTTGTAACAGATCTCTTTTCAATGAACCATATAAATAAGCGGTAATATGAAATATTTTAATTCCAAAATATTTTAAGATTCTTCTTGATTGTGGAGGCCACCGATGTTTTAATAACTCTGCCTTTTCAATTTTGTAACCAGCAGTTTTAAATAAATTTCCTAAATTCAAAGGGGTCCAAGTATATAAATGTTGGTTTATATCATTTTCATTAAATTCACCTTTTCGCTCGAATGGCGTAACAAAAATTATTTTCCCTCCCAACTTTAATTTAACTTTTAATTTCAAAAGCGTATCAAAAGGATTTTCAACATGTTCCAAAACGTGATTTGATATAATTACATCTGCCCATTCATCTGGTATGCTGTCAATTTCTTTATATACGGTGAGTCCATTCTTAATAGCAGAATCTATTGCATAATCATTTATTTCAATTCCTAATTTCGCTCTGCACTTTAAAGCTTTTAATAAATAGCCACCTCCACAACCAAAATCGATAACATTATCGGTTGGCTTAATAAATTCTTCGAATTTAAATAAATCAACAATTGCCCCGAATTCCCCTTGGCTCTTTTGCCATTCAAAGTATTCATGATCATAATGCATCAAACACGTTCCTCATAATCTTGATTATTTTATTTCTTATCTTTTTCTTTAAACTAAAATAAAAAAATTTTTTAAAATGATAGTAATCAAAATTTTCATCAATTTTAATATTTGAAGGATGCTTCTCTAAAAAAAAATTTTCATCAATTTCTCTATTAAATAGTTTTTTTTCTTTATGAATGTTTGAATGGGTACCGATATAGCCAATATTTTTTACTAAATTACTAGTTGGCCATATACACAGCCCATTATTTTTTATGCATGTAAAATACCATTGATAATCCCAATTTGATTTATCTTTTAATATATAATTGGTTTTTATAAAACTACCCCATCTTTCAATAAACCACCTTCTTTCTTTTCTTGTTTTAAAGAGATTTTTTAATTTATCTTTTAAGAAATATTCATTGATATCGCTCAAGTTATAATCGTATAAATTCCATGCCCTTTTCCATGTAGCCCATCCCCAAATATGAGCATGTCGTGAAAATATATATGAATTATTGTCTTTCATTCGTTCCGGATGCCAGTTTGTTCCCCCAATATGCATAATTCTTTTATCATTTTTATATTTTTCTAATAGTTCCTGACAAAAATAAAAAAAGGGAATCGTTGGTTCAGTATCGTCTTCTAAAATTATTAATTTTTCTTCTTTTTCAAATGCCCACGATATAGCGCCACTCACATTTAGGCCGCATCCTAAATTTTCAACATTAAATTTTTTAAATACCTGGCAGTCCCAATCAATTTTACTAACTACTTCTCTGGCTTGTTTGCAGAGTTCAATATCTTCAGGCTTATTTTCTCTTGGTCCGTCAGCAGCAATATATAGCTTTCCAGGTTTAACTTGTGCAATCTTATCAAATACTTTTTTTGTTGTATCAGGTCTGTTGAAAATAATGAAGAGAACAGGTGTTTTAAGCATTTTCAATTCCTTTAATAATTAAAGTTCTACGAAATATTATTGAATAATAAAAAAAGTATAGAATATTGCTAATTGTGAAACCTATTGTGGCACCCCATATACCGTTTGTTCTGATTAACAATATTGCAAAAATAGTATATACCGAAAAATATAGAATTATTGAAATGATATATAATAATGTTTTAGCTTTCGCCATTAAGATCGAAGAAAGACAAAAATTAACTATAAAAAATAAATCCCCTATTAACTGCGGTAAAAACAGAATATCCATTCCTGCAAACTTATCACTAAAAACAATAGGAATGATCAAATGCTTTAATAATAAAATTATTATTATACAAATAGATAAAGCTGGCAAAACGACTTTATACGTTTGCATCAAGATTTTGCGTGTTTCCAAATTAGTTTTTGCATTCGAAAGCTTTGGTATCATATAAATACCCAGTGTACTTGTAAAAACAAGCAAGTACATTGCGGAAAATCTATTCATTGCCTCCCATAGCCCGGCATCATTTAAGGAAAGGTTGTGGATTAAAAAGTTTCTTATTAATAACTTTGATGTTGGATCTACAAGTGCAACAACAATTCCCATAAGGGTATATTTAAAATAATTATTCAAAACATCTTTTTTGATTTTGAATTTTCTAAAAGCAGTCTTGTACCAATCAAACTTTCTGATTTTATTATAAGAAAATATTAAAACAATAGATTGGTTCGTAACAATAGCACTCAATGCTCCCTCTATACCCCATATTAATACTAATACTACAGAAAATAATAAGCTATTAATGCTTTGCGTGATATTTAATTTTATCAGTTCATTAAATTCTTGTAAACCGTTAATAATCGAAAGGAAAGTAGAGTTAAGTGAGAATAGTAATATTGTGGTTCCATACAAAATAAAAACAAAATAAAACTTGGAATCTTGAAGTATCAATTCTGAAAGCTGATGATTAAATGCAATTAACAGTATTGCTGTAAAAAGTGAACAAACCAGAATTAAAAAAACCGCATTTTGAATATATTCTACTAACTTTTTTTTAGATTCTTCAAATTCGGATACATATTTAACTATGCCACTCTGTATACCTGCTGTTGATAATAAAAAAGCTATATACATTACATTCGATAATTGTCCTATTAAGGCGATTCCGCTTGGTCCAATAATTACTGAAAGGATTTTGTTTGAAATAAAACCGGTAAAAAATTTGACTACGGTGGCTATTCCAGTGAATGAAAATACTTTGATTAATTCATTGCTAATTATCTTTTTGTAATAGTTTGTAAGTGCCGTAAGAATCAAAGTAGATAAAATTCCATTTTTGAAATAAATGCGAATGATTACTTTTTAACAACGAAGTAAAAATAGTTAACCCAACCTGAACCATCATCCTCTTTTAGTTTAACATCTACTGTTTCTGCATTTTTACTTTCAATCAAATTAATTATTTCTAACTTAGGTATTCCATGCATCTCACTTTTTGCGGTTGTTCGATATCTTATTTTTCTGTATTTATTTAAATGCCATACAGGAAGTATTTTTTTATAACCAAGTATAATATTGGTGTTGTCTTGTTCATCGGGAAATGGACATTTTGCCCAAAAACTAAGGTGTAAAATTACGCATCGAATTACTTTTACAAGATAAAAACATTCTTCGGATTTCTCAAGAATATAGAAAGTGACTGTGTCGTTTTTGACAAATCCTACGAAAGTTATTTGTTGGCCGCTTAGCAATTCGATTCCTAAATTCATGCGACCTTCTCCAAAGCCTTCTCTATGGTCAACTCTACGTCATATCCGGTCATGCTGCTGTGTAATTCATGATGGACAACATAACGGCTGACTCCATCTAATACCGTCATCAGTAAAGTTGTCCACTGCGCTTTCAAAAAGCTGCTTCCAACGATAAAATACATTGGGATGGATGTCATAGTTCTCGCTAATGGTGGAGATCGGCATTTGATTCTCCAGATGTTCCCGTAAAATACGAACCTTTTGCTCGGCTGAAAACTTGCGTCTGGAACTGGACATTTTGCCCCCTTTCTGTTTTTCCTTTTAACTTATATCACAACTTAGCAAAAGTCCAATTCCATCTAAAGCATAACATCTTATATCTTTTTTATCCAATTGCTTTTCCTTGTTTTATAAATATTCCCTTTGTTTCTAAGTCTTCCCCCCTCCACATATTTCAATTTGTAATCTGCAATTTGTAATCTGTAATTTGTAATCTGTAATATTTTACTTATAATTTTTTCTGAAACATTTTACACTGTTATTTCAAAGTATCAGTTAGAGATTACAATAATTTTTAACAATAGATAAAAACTTAGAAAAGTCAGATAGCCTATTGTTTACTATATCGGTCAGAATGTTTAAGTCCAATGACAGATACTCGTGACTAAGTCGATTTCTATATCCAGCCATTTTGTTCAATAATATTTTATCTTCTTCACTAATAATATCATGTTTAAATAGAATATCACTTATATCGGTGTAATAATCCCATCTTTCATTAAAATCAGCAGAAACAATGTGCGCCAGCATATCAAATAAATTCTGGATCAACAAATATATCCCTCTCTCTAATATCCATAGTAAGTCTTTATCTGTTTTTATTTTATCGACAGTAACATTTTTATATTTTTTTAGATTCTCAAGGTCTTCAATAAACAAGGAAATATGTTTTTCTATAATTTCTAAATCAGGCATTTTTAATTTTTTCTGTTAAATAATATCTTCTAATTTTTCTTAAATGCGCAGTGTCAATATACATTTTACGTATATAATTTTCATAATTGATCCGTTTACGTTCATTTTTACTGAAGAGTAAAATTCCTTCGTTAATTATTTTTTTTTGAATATACAATTCTGCATTATTCATTACAATGAAATCAATATTTTTTCTTACAAGTATATTAAGTTGGCTGATCATTCCGCTTTCGTATCCGTATGGAAATTTCATCAAATCATTCTTATCAAAATTATCGGAAAGATAAACAGCAACATCTATATCGTGATAATACTCCTTTGCCACAAAAGAACCAAAAATGTAGGCAAAGATAACCTCGTCTCTTTCTCTAAGATATTCTGTAATCTTATTTTTAATTTGTTTTTTTTCCAATGCCATATACTTGACTACTTTTGAAAATCAATACTATAATTACTCTAAATTCTACAATAATTCAATAACCTTTTGTTTTCTTGGTTCTTTGGTTCTTAGTTTGTTGGTTCTTAGTTTATTAGTTCTTGGTTAATTGGAAGTGGATTTAAGATATTTTATGAATCCACCTATTAATTTTTTTGTTGTTGAAACTTTTTCTTTTAATTCGTCAAACTCAGTTTTTGTTATATACTCTAAATCCAAAGCTACATATAGTAGAGATTCGACTTCTGAAGCAGACCTATAAGAATAATTCATAAAATTTATAAATGTCTTATTAGAGTTACTATCAAAACCTTCTGCAATATTACTCATAATTGAAACTACAGCCCGTTGAATTTGATCCTTCAATCTATAATCCTTAGCAAACTTATTATTTTTTGTAACAGTATAAACATCCTTAACTAATTCTCTAGCAAGTTTCCAAGATTCAATATCAGTAAATGACTCAATTTTCATATCCTCTCAACTAAAAAACCCCGAACTAAGAACCTTGAACTAAGAACAAAGAAACTTTGAACCAAGAACTCCGAACCCCGAACACTATCCCTCTTTTGAAGGTTGCCTATCCAATAAGTTAATTTGTAATTTTTAATTTATAATTTGTAATTTACAATCTGTAATTTGTAATCTGTAATTTTTTTATATCAAGCCGAAAGTAAAAATTCAATCCTCCCATAAAATAGTCAATACAGCGTTGTAATTAGTTAGATATATATTTTGTTCATTAAGATAAAAATTTCTTCTGTAAAATTTATCTTGTAAAAACCAGGCATCGGCTAAAATTTTATTAACATTTTTATCCATAATGCCTTCGTTAAAATAGTCATAGCAATAAGAATTTCCATTAACCGGCGTTCCAGGTGGCAACCACTTAAACCTGAAATCCTTATTTAGTACACTCCAGACTACCTTTTTATTTTTAGATAAAATAACAGCGGAGGGATATTTGCCAATCTCTGCATATCTAATTGCTGCTGAGAGCAGTGAAGTATTAAAATATTCACACATATCTTTTATTAAATCGGCACCGGGGATTCTCTTTGCAGTGAATTCCCATACCCATTCATCTTTCATTAATAGTTCAGATGCAAAAGCATTGGCATCTTTTTCAAATTCTTTTTTAGAATTTATACCTAACAAGTCCGATGCTGTACAGCTGGTAAAATTTTTATTTCTTTCGTTAATAAAATGACCGATTTCGTGTGCAATAACAAAATTTCGTTGCCCTTTATCTTTCAACTTGGAACTTATCTTAATTATACCGCAATTATCGGATTTATGTATTCTTGCAGTGTGCGATCTTATATCACCTTCCTCAATAAAAAGATTTTTATAAGCTGCTATTTTTTCCAGATCAATATGCTCAGGTTTTGTTATGCAGCACTCACGGAGTAATTTTCTGGCATTAGCACGGGCTAACAGGCTCATTTTTATTTTAAGTCAATATTCTCTTTGAGAATTTTAAGTTTATTCTCGTCATTAAGAATATCCTGAATATCCTCCGGTGTTAATGAACCTAATTTGTTGAACTGTAATTGTAATTGTTTTTCCAGCTTATCATCACTTACTTCGATATGTAATTTATCTTTAATAGTGATTAATAAGTCTTTAAATTTTTTTATTTTTTCCTGGCTTTCTTGATAAATTAAATCTCTCTTTATATCGTTTATTTTATCCAATACTCTCTGACTGAAATTGTCATAATCAATTCCTGCTTCTTGAAGTTCTTTATCAATTTCTTCAATTGTAAGCTGCTCAGGATCAGCAAAAATATCGGCGAGTATTTCGTACTCCCTGCGATGCATATCTTCACCTCTTTTTTTTTATTTTCTTTCTAATTAATTATTATAGTCTTCTTCTTTGAAGATTTTCTTTAAGCATCTTTTAATACGTTTTTTTACTGCATCTACTTTATCGGGGGGAATACCATACTCTGCTTCCATTTCTTTAGGTGTTCTTCCTTCGAGAATGAGTTCGAAAACAAGTCCCATCTCGGTGTCCTCTTGAAGTACTTCACGACACCTTTCAATAAGGTCCTTATTTTCATAAAGCAATTCGATTTGCTGTTTGGATTTATCGTGTGCATTTTCCAGGGCATCAATTGAAATGCCTTGCTTTTGATTTATTATTATATCATCCACCTTTTTATTATCCATTCCCTCTGCAAGGTGCGAGACAACACTTTTTATACAAGATCTTACAAATGCTTCAACCGGTACCTCTTCAGTATTCCACTTACGCTTTCCATTAATAGCGCTAAATATTATTTCAGAAACAATATCCTCAGGTGTTTTATAATATTCCCTTTTATTGATTTTATAGAATATTAATTGCTTTACACAATAAAATAACCATCTTTCAGGTATACCTTTTTCTGATTTAAAAATCTCTTCGAATATTTCAAGCGCACTTTGGTTTATTTGAACATCCTTTTCCAATTATAACTCTAAACATTATTAAAAGATACTATATATACCGCTCAAAAATTATTTTTCGCCATTTTTATTTTTTTAATGGTCCCCGGCGAATTTCTCCATCCTATAGGTATTTAGAGTGAACAAAAAAATTATTTTAATGGTAATATACTCAATAATTAAACATTTGGATTTATATAGAAGAATTGAATTTCTTCGCTCTGGTATAGAGTCTTTTCAAACTCGTATAAAAGTCGAGTTAAAGTCGTATGAAAGTCGTCTTTGCTCAGATGGAACAGTAATATCACCTGCCATCCATCTGGAGATGTCTTATTATATAAAACACAGGGCACCGCCTTTGAGTAATGAGTAATGCAATATGTTCAATGTTAGATGTTCAATGTTAAATCACAAATCATTATTTACATAATTAATAGGAGGAAAATTATGGCACAATTGGATAAAAAATTCTTTGGAAAACTTAAAGGCTCACTTGGGGATATTGTATTCCGTTCGCGTAATGATAAAAATTATATTGCTCATAAGCCAGTATCATACACACCACCTGATACCCCAGAGTTCAGAGAACGCATTAGTAAATTCAGACTTGCAGTAAAACTCGCCTCAGCAATCTATTCATTTGAATCTCTCAAAAAATTGTGGAAATCAGTAGTTCCATCAGGTGCTTCACCTTTTTCTCATCTTGTTAAGATCAATTATCCGTTTGTGCTGGATAATGACCTTAGCAATATGATTATAATGACACCGAGATCATCTTTTGGTGTAAAACTGCAAAGTCTTACATTAAATAATGATGCTCTTGATATTGAATTGGCTCCTCTTACGGACCTTTCAAATGTTAATCCGGATATTGAAAAGAAAATTCAGATTCTGGTTGTGGTATTTCTTCAGCAACCTTTGAATTCAACTTTACCAGATTATGATTTTCTAAAAGTATCATCGGTTAAGACTTCAATAAACCTCAATGACCCGATTACATTCAATATCCCGTTACTTACAGCAGACAGCGAAATTTTGGTAAACTACACAAACAGAAAAGTGATTTTTACTGCTATTACGTTTGATGAGAATGAAGATGAAATCCAGTTTAGTTCAACAATTAATTATACTGTTGTTTAATTCAAAGCTCTTTTTAATTCTATTATACGACTTAACAATACCTGCCCCAATCTTTATAGTGCGGGGCAGTTATTAATGCTTTTTTCATGTTATTTCTTTGTTTATTCGTTCTTTGTTTATTTGTTCTTTGTTATTTGGTTCTTTGTTCTTGGTTAGTTTGTTCTTTTTACCAACTAATCAACTCCGAACCTTGAACTACGAACAAAGTAACTTTGAACTAAGAACATTGAACTAAGAACCTTGAACAAAGAACTAAGCAACTTTGAACCAAGAACTCCGAACCCCGAACATTGAACTTTGAACTAAGAACTAAAAAACTTTGAACTAAGAACCCCGAACCACGAACAATATTTGATCCTCAATCAGTTAATCTATTCAAGAGAATACTACTTCTTTATCATCGATCATACTAGTAAACGTATTTAAGATAAATTCTTTTCCACCTTGTATTTCCAATAAAACAGGTTCACCATCTTTTGCAAAATGGATAATAATAGGTCCTTCTTCCTCAGCATATTCAATTGGTTTATCTGAAAATTCAATAATTAAGATATCGGTTTCTTTATCATATTTAATCTTTTTCATATCTTGATCTCCTACCAGGATACATTGTTATTATTTTTATTTCTTTATCACTTTCTTCATAGACAATCCGTAATACATGATTATCATCCAGCCTCCCTTGTACAACCAATCGATCTTTATATCCGCTCTCAATAATATCCGGTTTTGTAATTATTTTCGTTATTAGATTCTTATCAACAAATATTTTATGGTTACTAAGAATTTTAATTTTATTTAGTGCATGACACGTAAATACAATTTTTTTCACTATTGTTCTTTTTCCCAACTAATCAACTCCGAACCTTGAACCACGAACTAAGAACTTTGAACAAAGAACTAAAAAACTTTGAACTAAATCACTCCACAAAGTGACATGTATCAAACTTCAAAATGAATAAATCAATTTACTTATTTCAGCCGAATAATACTTTCCCAACTCTTTGTATATGTTCTCTTAATTCAGAATTATTAATTTTATTAAAATCGATGATATCAATCTTAAACGGTAGCATTAATTCACTAACATCTACCCTTATCTGGTTTAATTCCTCGTAACTTAATCTATCAGCTATAATTGCAATATCGATATCGGAACCTTTTTTGTAATTACCTTTAGCTCTTGAGCCGAACAATATTATCTTTTTGACCTTTTTATTTTTTATTATCTTATCGACAATAGCTTCCCAATCCCCAGCCGCAACCCCAGATAATTCTACGTAATTATTCATCTTCAGAACCAAATTTCAATTTTATCATAGTTTTTTCAAATTCAATGAACTCAATAAAATATTTATTAACAATTTCGGAAATTATTCCCTCTGCAGTCTCTTTGTCGTAAGTATGTGAAGTTAAATTTCTTGTCTCAATCATCTGCAGCCACAATTTACCGTCATTAATTAAAGCGTATTTAAAACCTTCCTTAACTGCGTCTCTTGAACCTTTGATATTAAAGTTCCCTTGATATTCAAAAAAATCTTTAAGAACATTCCACGCAAGCTCATGTGTGAATTCAAATGCTTTTATAACACCTTGTTTTTCCAAAAGAGATAGTGTACGCTTCTTATATTCATCGATTCCGTCCTTCAATTGTTTTAATGCAAGCTGAAAATTATCAAATCGTTGAATCCATCTTATATCTTTTTTTTCTTTTTTATCCAATTGCTTTTCCTTGTTTTATAAATATTCCCTTTGTTTCTAAGTCTTCCCCCACATATTTCAATCTGTAATTTGTAATCTGTAATTTGTAATCTGTAATTTGTAATTTTTTATAATATCTTCTAATTTTTATTAGTTTTTTTGTTCGTAGTTGTTTTGTTCTTGGTTTGTTTGTTCTTTGTTTTTTTGTTCTTTGTTCTTTGTTATTTGTTCTTTGTTTGTTTGTTCTATGTTTGTTAGTTCGTGGTTTGTTAGTTCTTAGTTGTTTTGTTCTTGGTTGGTTTGTTCTTTTCCCAACTAATCAACTCCAAACCTTGAACCAAGAACATTGAACTACGAACAAAGTAACTTTGAACTAAGAACATTGAACTCCGAACCTTGAACAAAGAACTAAGCAACTTTGAATCAAGAACTCCGAACTCCGAACTAAGCAACTTTGAACAAAGAACTAAGAAACTTTGAACTACGAACAAATTACCTACCACCCATCACCCACAAATCCCCTAATCCCTAACCCCTCATCCCTACCCCACTTCTTCTACCCTCCCATTTTCCAGCCTGTACTTTTTTCCGCTTTTAGGACATACAGCGAATCCACTTTTATCAAATTTTAGTTTAACTCCCGCTTCAGACACCCAGCCGACTAACTTTGCTGGATTTCCTACAACCAGTCCATAATCAGGTACATCTTTTGTTACAACTGCGCCTGCACCAACAAATGCATAACGTCCAATTGTTATGCCGCATATTATTGTACAATTGGCACCCAGACTCGCACCTTCTTTAACCAGAGTTTTAATATAATATTGACTTCCCACCTGCGGATATTTACTGCGCGGATCTTTAATATTTGTAAAGACCATCGAAGGTCCGCAGAAAACATAGTCTTCAAGCGTAACTCCTTCGTAAACAGACACGTTGTTTTGTATTTTGACGTAATTGCCGATAATCACATTGTTACCGACATTTACATTCTGTCCCAACACACAATATTTGCCTATCTTAGCGCCCGACTGAACATGACTGAAATGCCATATTTTAGTTCCTTCTCCTATTTCGACATTATCGTCGACAACCGCGTATTCATTGATGTAGTAATTCATAAGCTTTTAGTTTTATTGTTTTCAACTAGTGTTTTATTAAATATCGGATTAATTCAGATCGATTTCAGAGATTCTTTGTCAGATTCTTGAGATTC
The DNA here is from genome assembly GCF_049325435.1 of Melioribacter sp. Lineage (NCBI taxonomy): Bacteria > Pseudomonadati > Ignavibacteriota > Ignavibacteria > Ignavibacteriales > Melioribacteraceae > Melioribacter > Melioribacter sp. The sequence goes on from NZ_JBMOLD010000013.1 coordinate 324,900, forward strand.
TTCATAATGACACTATGATTATAATTTTATTTTCACCGTTGTATTAAGAACTAGAAATGCCGTAACATGTCATTCTGAGGAGTCCCGCTGCAAGCGGGATGACGAAGAATCTGACGGTGTATTTTTTTAATACGAATTTTGTTTTCAGAGATACTTCCCCCGCCGTTGGCGGGGTCAGTATGACACTGCTCTAATAATTTACTTTCACTATTGTATTAAGAACTAAAAAAACGTGACATGTCATTCTGAGAAGTCCCGCTGCAAGCGGGACGACGAAGAATCTAATACCATTCTTTACTTAGGTCCTTCCATTCAGGATTTTCTTTTTCAATTAATTCTATTTTCTTTTTTCTTAGCCATCCTTTAATTTGTTTTTCTCTTTCAATGGCTTTTTTGACATCATTAAATTCTTCGTAATAAATTAACTTTGTAATGTTGTATTTACTTGTGAATCCAGGCATTAATTTATTTTTATGTTCATAGACTCTTCTTATCAAATTATTTGTAATGCCTGTATAGAGAGTTTTACTTTTGTTTGTCATTATGTAAACATAATAACTTTTCATTATTTCAGAGATTCTTCAGAATGACACAATGATTATAATTTTATTTTCACCGTTGTATTAAGAATAAGAAATACTGTACCATGTCATTCTGAAGAGTCCGACACAGACGGATTGACGAAGAATCTGAGTGATATTCGATTTACTCAACTGACCAGGAGATACTTCCCCCGCCGTTGGCGGGGTCAGTATGACACTATGCTACAACTTAGAGTTCTCCTCGCCCTTAGCGGTTAATAATATTTAAGAGTTTGCTTCATCGCTTGTACCGGCTCGCTCCTCGCAAAGACGGATACATAACAATAAGTTTTTTTATTACAAAAAATTACCAAGATTACAAAATTGCGAATTGACAAGATTGGCAAATTACCAAGAACTTCTAAACTCCCAAACCCCAAAACCAATTCATAAATACATTCTCTAAAACTCGATCCCATTCCTGATCTTATATGCCAGTTCAATGGAAGGGCGGGCGTCGTATATGCCGTATCCTTTACCGTCCAATATATCGCGATAAACGACTGTGTGCAGATCGGTAAATCCTTCGGTAAATTCGAGTTCCTCTCCGTCTATTTTAATAGAGCGATATGTTCTTTTTCCGCCGGTTTTAACGCTTTCCGGCAGGTCATCGTAATTAATCGAAAGATTCCATTTGACAAAAGCATTTCGCAGTTCCAATTCACCCCGCATAGAACGTCTGTTGTTTTCGATAAGCCGGGAATGTATCGGCTGACCGAAAATCCAGATCAACATATCGAAAAAGTGAATACCGATATTAGTCGCCACGCCGCCCGATTTTTCAAGGCTTCCTTTCCACGAAAAATCGTACCACAATCCGCGCGATGTTATATAATCGAGACTGATGTCGAATTTGTTACCCGGTTGAGATTTAATAACCGCTTCCGCTTTTCTTTTAAGTTCAATAATCGACGGATGCTTTCTCAGTTGCAATACTGTATAAACCTTTCTACCGGTTTCTTTTTCGACAGTTTCAAGCGCGTCGAGATTCCACGGATTTAATACAAGCGGTTTTTCGCAAATTGCATCCGCCCCTATTCTTAAAGCAAGACGTATATGAGAATCGTGTAAAAAATTCGGCGAGCAAATCGATAGAAAGTTGACGCGCTCCGACTCGGATTTTCTGTGCAGTAAATCGAGATGCCGTTCGAACCGTTCGAATTCAACAAAGAAACTCGCATCGGGGAAATAGCTGTCCAACAGTCCAACAGAATCGTGAGGATCCAATGCGGCTACGAGCGTATTGCCCGTTTCTTTTATTGCTTTCAAATGTCTTGGGGCGATATAGCCCGCTACTCCTGTAATTGCAAAGTTCATTTTTTCGTTCTTGGTTCTTTGTTCTTAGTTTTGGAGTTTTTGGTTCTTTGTTCTTCGTTTTGGGGTTCTTGGTTCTTTGTTATGGGAGTTGTGTTTATTCGATACTTTTTAAATACCTAATAAATCCTCCCAACAAGCTTTTTATTTTTTTAGTACGTTCCAGTATTGGAGTAAATTCATCTTCCTTTATGTATTTAAGATCTAATGCTAAATATAATAAAGACTCTACTTCGGAAGAAGACCGATAAGAATACCGGAGAAAATTAATAAATGATTTAGTGGATCCGCTGTCGAATCCTTCTGCAATATTACTCATTATAGAGACCGCCGCTCTTTGAATTTGGTCTTTAAGTCCGTAGTCTTTATTGAATTTTTCGCCTGAAGTTAGATTGTATATTTCACTTACTAACAATCTGGCTTCTTTCCATGAATCAATATCGGTAAAATCATTTATTTTCATATGAACCTCTTAACCTCAGAACTTTGAACTCCAGCGCTGAACTACGCCTTAAACACATTCCCTTCGTGCAGTCCTTTAATTTTAAATGCATTGCGGGTGTCGAGAATCAATCGGGCATGTTTGCGAATAAATGTGTAGTCGTAGTCGTCATGGTCTGTTGCAAGCAGAACCAAATCATAAAGTTTTATAGTGTCTTTTCTCAGTTCAACAGAATGCATGTCGAATTTATATCTTCTTGTGGGCGGCAGCTTTGGTACATAGGGATCGTTGTAATCGATTTCCGCGCCGCGTTCCCGCAACAGTTCGATTAATTTTAATGAAGGAGATTCTCTCATATCGTCAACATTCTTTTTGTATGCAACGCCCAGTATTAGAATTTTACTTCCTTTGATCGCTTTGTAATTTTCGTTTAATACTTCTATAGCTCTTTCAACGACGTAATAAGGTTGAAACGTATTTACTTCGCCCGCCAATTCGATGAATTTGGTGTTGATTTCATATTCGCGCGCTTTCCATGTCAGATAAAACGGATCGATCGGAATGCAATGCCCGCCGAGACCCGGACCCGGATAGAACGCCTGAAATCCGAACGGTTTTGTTTTAGCGGCGTCTATCACTTCCCATATATCGATATTCATCTTTTCGAATACAACCTTCAACTCGTTTACAAGCGCGATATTGACGGAACGATAAATATTTTCAAGGAGTTTCGCCGCTTCAGCCACGCGCGGAGACGATACGGGCACCGTAGTTTTAACTACCTTTCCGTAAAGCGCTACGGCAAGTTCGCGACAACTATCCGTAACGCCTCCCACAATTTTCGGTATTGTGCTTGTAGTAAAATCTTTATTGCCGGGGTCTTCCCTTTCCGGACTGAACGCCAGGAAGAAGTCCTTGCCGACGGTGTAAGAATCAGTTACCGGGGATTGAGGATTAGGGGTTAGTGAATTTTGAACTTGCGGCGCAGTTTCGAATAACGGCAATAAAATTTCTTCGGTCGTACCGGGATAGGTAGTGCTTTCGAGCGTTATTAACTGCCCTTTTCGCAGATGTTGTTGGATTGTTTCGGCAGTCGCTCTAACGTATTTCATATCCGGTTCCCGATGCTCATCCAGTGGAGTGGGGACGCAAATAATAACTGCGTCGCATTCTTTCAATCTTGAAAAATCCGAGGTAGCTTTGAATTTCTGTTTCTTGAGAATATCTTTAATCAATTTCGAATCGATATGTTTGATATAACTTTTACCTTCGTTCAATAAAGGTATCTTGTTTTCATCGACGTCGAAACCGATAACTTCGAATCCGTTATTGGCAAAAGCCAGAGTAAGAGGCAAACCGACATATCCCATACCGATAATGCCGATAATCGCTTTTCCGTTTTCAATTTTTTCAAGAAGTCCCTTTTTGTAATTCATTTATCCCTCGTTAGTTTGATTGTTAATGGTCATTAACTTATCGTCGATTGTTTACGCGTACTTAGCAAGTTTTTTATTACCAAATTACCAAGATTGGCAAGATTGCAAAATTACAAATTACCAAGAACTAAGAACCTCAAAACTCCCAAACCCCGAAATCACGAACCCAAAAGACGGGACGACGAAAAATATTTATGTCAGAGATTCTTCACCCGTCTACGACGGGATTCAGAATGACAACATGATAATTTTTGTACATTAAACGTTGTATGATGGACACGAAATGCAACATTATGTCATTCTGAGGAATCCCGCTGCAAGCGGGATGACGAAGAATCTAAGTGATATTTGATTTACTTAACTGACCAGGAGATACTTCCCCCGCCGTTGGCGGGGTCAGTATGACAGATCACTAATCCCTGACCCCTAATCCCCGATCCCTAACTCTGAGGAATCCGACAGAGGCTGTATCGACGAATCTGTATGTCTGAGATACTTCGCCCGCTAAAGCGGGACTCAGTATGACAGTCACTAATCCCTAACCCCCATTCACTAATCCCTAGTCCCTGACCCCTAATCCCTAAACAACACAGCTCCGCCACGTGAGTCACATGGCTCTGTAAAATTACATAAAAATAACCGTTTAACCGAAGTCAAATTAACAGTACTGTCCCGATCAAACGGTCAACATAAACTTTTTATTAACGTATCGGAATATTGCCTTCAACTAGTGTATATATTGCCCTTTCAGTATATTCAGCCCTAACCAAACTTGTATGCAAATATAAAACATTTATTTATCAAACGAAAAAGAATCTGGCATTAATTTTAAGTTAACAATCAAAGTAAATGCCATGTTCAAAATATATTCAGTAATCAGTCGCCGAGTTTCAATATTATGTTTTCTTTTTTCCTCTTTTCGAGCGCTTCGGATTTTAACGTTGATTTGAACAAGTCAAAAACGCTCAGATTATCCTTTTCTATTTTAAAAGTTTCTTTTTCATCTGTGCGTTCCGATTTAAAGTCGATCTTATTTTTGTCTACAGACGGTTTATTCAAAACATCGGCTGTTCGACTTTCTTCTCTTAGATTACCAAGTTCGTTTTCGGTATCATGAGCGGCGGATTCCTCGTCTTTAAAAGCGGGATCGAGAGCAAAAACCGCCAGCGCAAAGATTTTATCGTTTTGATTTTTCGCTTCGGAGGCGCGCATATCGAAACTGTAAATTTCGGTATAATTGCTTCCTCTGCCGATATTGGTAAGTCCAACCTGTTGAATCTTAAATCTGAATTGATCGACGGGCTTGACGAATTTAAGATGCGGTAAATCTTTAATTGCATATACGGGGTCGAAATAAATCAATTCAACGGCGCCGTCGATTTCAAGGAAGAACCCGTATTTTGTAGAATAAGCGTCGAGTTGAGGGTCGTTGGACAAGAGCCTGTAGACAATAAGATTCTTGGCTACAGGCTCTTTAACAATATTGCATACTTCGGTATAGCCTATCGGTTTGGGTTGTTTAACCGGCTCCCTTTTATATATAATCCTGAAATTATCGTCCCTGTCGAAACGGTTCTGCGAATAAATCAGTATGTCTTTTCCTCGAACGTCGAGCGTTTCCAAATACATAATTTTCTAAGCCCATCTGATTAAACCAAGTTCGAACTGGTTGATCAGCAATTCGTGTTTCGGAAGAATACGCAACGTAAAACCGAACTGTCCGGTATTGACGCATTCAATTTCTCCGCGATATGTATATCTGTTGTCTTTCGATTTTTTCGGAACGTAAGTCATCGTCACGAAATTTTTATCTTTTTCTCCGTTATCTATTTTACCGTAATAAATCTGAACGTCGATATCTTTAGGCGTAAGGTCTCCGAGTTCCACTTCCGCCGTTATCGGGTATTTATTGCCTACTTTCAATTCAACGCCTTTAAGTTCTTCTGCAATGCTTATGAATTTAACATTGCTCCAGTTTTGATATACTTTTTGTTTCCAGGCGGAAAATTCTTTTGCTTTTTTCCATTTATTATTCATCAGCAATAGGCGTTTTTCGTAGGCTTTGAAATAGAAGCGTTCGGAATATTCGCGAACCATGCGATGCGTATTGAAAAACGGTCCGAGAGCGCGCATTGAATTTTTCATCATTGCAATCCAGCCGCGGGGGAGTTTGTCTTCGCCTCTGTTATAGAAAAGAGGAATAATTTCCTTTTCGATCATTTCATAGATTAGTCGCGATTCCACTTCGTCCTGGTAGTCGAGATTTTCATATTCTTCGCCGTTGCCTATTTTCCATCCGACTTCGTGATTATAAGCTTCGTCCCACCAGCCGTCGAGCACGCTCAGATTCAATCCGCCGTTTGCAATTACTTTCATGCCGGAAGTGCCGCTGGCTTCGAGAGGTCTGCGCGGATTATTCAGCCAGACGTCGCATCCTTCAACCATATAACGCGCGACATTCATATCGTAGTTTTCGATGAAAACTATCTTCTTGCGCAATGACGGTTCTTTTGTCATTGCTATCACTTCCTGAATCAGTTTTTTACCTTCCTCGTCTTTAGGGTGAGCTTTGCCTGCAAAGATCAACTGAACGGGATAATCGGGATTGCATAAAATACTTTCGAGGCGTTCTATATCCCTGAAAATCAAATTGGCTCTTTTATATGTGGCAAACCTGCGGGCAAATCCGATAGTCAATGCCTGAGCGTCGAGCACTTCCTTTGCGGCGTTTATTTCCGAAGCCGAGCCGCCGCGTTGCATAATCTGTTTTTTCAAACGGTTGCGCGCAAATGCGACGAGTCTTTCGCGCCGTCTTTCGTGCGTACGCCACAATTCTTCGTCAGGAATTTCGTCGATTCTTTTCCATACTTCTTCATCGGAAGGGTCGCGGTTGAATTTTTCTCCCAGATAACGGTAGAGCAATTCGTACATATCGTTCGACAGATGCGAATGAATATGAACTCCGTTTGTAACGTGTTCAATCGGAATTTCGTCGAACGGAATATCCGGGAATCCGCTCTGCCACATTTTTTTGGATACCTGTCCGTGTAATTTACTTACGCCGTTTACGAATCCCGCCATATTCATTGCCAGATGCGCCATATTGAAATTTGTCGGCGGTTTGTCTTTAACAATCGTTCCGAGTTTGTAAAAGGTTTTATCGTCGATCTGTAGTTCGTTTCTGTAATAAGCGCCGAAATATTTTTCCATCAAATCATTCGGGAAAATGTCGATTCCGGCGGGCACCGGAGTATGCGTGGTAAAAATATTGGAATGGAAATTTATGTCTTTAGCTTCGTTGAACGATAGTCCGTATAATTTTATTAAAAGTCGAATTCTTTCGAGCGACAGAAAAGCCGAATGTCCTTCGTTCATATGGCAAACCAGCGGGCGCAGTTCCATGGCATGTAGAGCGCGGATGCCTCCGATACCCAATACGATTTCCTGCTGTATACGCGTTTCGATATTTCCGCCGTAGAGAGTGCGCGTAATCTTTCTGTCTTCCTCCCTGTTCTCGGGCACATTCGTATCGAGAAGATATAGCGGTATTCTTCCGATTTCGATTTTCCAGATCTGGAAATAAACTTTTCTGCCGGGGAAGTCGAGTTCTATTTTGAGCGGCGTATTATCCTTATTAGTAATAAGCGTCATCGGTTGATTGTAGAAATCGGTAATCTCGTACCTCTCCTGCTGCCAGCCGTCGTTCGTAAGGTACTGCTGGAAATATCCTTCCTTGTAGCAAAGTCCTACTGCTACAAGCGGAATTCCGAGGTCGCTGGAAGACTTGAGATGGTCTCCGGAGAGCACGCCGAGGCCGCCCGAATAAATTTGCAAAGATTCTGTTAATCCGTACTCGGCGGAAAAATATGCAATTACATTTTCATTACCGTAATTATAATTTTTTTGATACCAAGTCTTTTCTTCTTTATAAACTTTGAGTTGAGTATAGACTCTGTCCATATGCGCCAGAAAGCTGTCGTCGGCCGCAACGTCGTTCAATCTTTTTTGACTTATTTTTCCGAGCATCAATACAGGATTATGATACGTCTCTTCCCACAATTGCGGGTCGAGTCTTCTCAACAAATCGATTGCGTCGTAATTCCATGTCCAGAAAAGATTGTAAACAATTTCCCTGAGCGGTTCGAGTTTCTTCGGCAACGAAGGTATTACATTAAATCTGCCAATATAGTTGACCATTTATTTTTCCCTTTAACTTGCTTTTATAAATAACGGTATTCAATTTAATAAATTTTTTTTTAACAATGACAAGACAAAATATGGTTATTTGTCGATATTGTTCTGTTGAAATTTTATCCTAATGCGCTTTTGCGCGGATGACGAAGAAAACTCTTAAATATTTTTTGACCGCAAAGGGCGCGGAGATCGCGAAGGTATTTACCTCGCTGTCATTCTGAATCCCGTCGAAGACGGGTGAAGAATCTCTAAAATACAGATTCTTCGTCGTCCCGTCTACGTCGGGACTCCTCAGAATGACAAGTTACAGTATTCCTTATTTTTAATGTATCGGTGAAAGTAAAATTATAATCATTTTGTGATTCTGAAGAATCTCTGACACACAGATTTTTCGTCGTTACCATCACTGTCGGATCTCGTTATAGTGTAGGGGTCAGGGATTAGGGGTTAGGGACTGGGGGTTAGGGATTAGTGTACTGTCATACTGAGTCCCGCTTTAGCCGGGGAAGTATCTCACCGGTATTTGTTTGAGTTTGCTTCGTCGTTCGCATTGCTCACTCCTTGCAAAGACAAAGTTTTTTTAGATATTGCTTCCATCATACCACTCGTTCGCAAAGACCTATACAATTACAATCCGCCATTTGTCATACTGATCAGTCGGAATCTGACGAAGTATCTCCTGCTCAGTTAAGTAAATCAAGTATCACTCAGATTCTTAGTCGTCCCGTCTACGTCGGGACTCCTCAGAATGACTTTTTAATGTATTATAGTTTCGGATTTATAAGCGCGGGACAAAAAAAGTCCCGCATAAGAGCGGGACTTTGAATTACAGGAAGTAAGTAAATTATTAATACATGTCGCCCATACCGTGCGGCATAGCCGGCGCGGCTTTTTCTTCTTCTTTCTTTTCGTAAACAACGGCTTCGGTTGTAATCAACAACGAAGCGACAGAAGCAGCGTTTTCGAGAGCCGTACGCGTAACTTTAGTAGGATCGATAACGCCGGCTTTCATCAGATTTTCATAAGTTTCGGTCTGAGCGTTGAAACCGTAATCGTCTTTGCCTTCGAGAACTTTATTGAGAACAACTGCGCCTTCCAAACCGGCATTGGCAGCAATTTGTTTAAGGGGTTCTTCGAGGGCTTTTTGCACAATACGAACGCCTGTTGTCTGGTCGTCGTTTTCGCCTTTTACTTTGTCGAGCGATTTAATAGCGCGAACCAGAGCAACGCCGCCGCCGGGAATAATGCCTTCTTCAACAGCCGCTCTTGTAGCATGGAGAGCGTCTTCAACGCGGGCTTTCTTTTCTTTCATTTCAACTTCGGTAGCGGCTCCTATTTTCAGAACTGCAACGCCGCCGGACAATTTAGCCAGACGTTCCTGTAATTTTTCTCTGTCGTAATCCGAAGTGGTTTTTTCGATCTGAGCTTTGATTTCGTTGATTCTCTTCTTGATTTCTTCGGGTTTGCCTGCGCCTTCGACAATAGTTGTATTGTCTTTGTCGACGGTAATTCTTTTAGCTCTACCGAGATATTCGATTGTAGCGTTTTCGAGTTTGAAGCCTCTTTCTTCGGAAATTACCGTACCGTTGGTCAGGATTGCAATATCTTCGAGCATGGCTTTACGTCTGTCGCCAAATCCGGGAGCTTTTACGGCGCATACTTTGAGAGTGCCGCGCAATTTATTTACAACCAACGTAGCCAGAGCCTCGCCTTCGAGGTCTTCTGCAATGATCAAGAGATTCTTTCCGGACTGAGCGATTTTTTCAAGAATAGGAAGCAGATCTTTCATTGAGGAAATTTTCTTGTCGTGAATCAGAATGTATGCGTCTTCGAGAACGGCTTCCATAGTTTCCGAATTGGTTACGAAGTAAGGCGAAATGTAACCGCGGTCGAATTGCATACCTTCAACGACTTCTAGAGTAGTTTCGGCGGATTTGCTTTCTTCCACGGTAATAACGCCGTCTTTGCCTACTTTTTCCATAGCGTCGGCAATCAAGTCGCCGATAGCTTTGTCGTTATTTGCGGAGATAGCGCCTACCTGAGCAATTTCGTCGCGTCCGCCGACTTCTTTGCTGATCGATTTTAAATAGTCGATAACTTTAGTAACTGCAAGATCGATACCGCGTTTGAGGTCCATCGGATTTGCGCCGGCGGTAACGTTTTTCAAGCCTTCGCGGAAAATTGCCTGAGCCAAAACGGTAGCGGTTGTAGTGCCGTCGCCTGCAACGTCGCTTGTTTTCGAGGCTACTTCACGAACCATTTGAGCGCCCATATTTTCAATCGGGTCTTCCAATTCGATTTCTTTGGCTACCGTAACGCCGTCTTTGGTTACAGTGGGCGCGCCGAATTTTTTATCGATAACAACATTGCGTCCTTTAGGACCGAGAGTAACTTTAACAGCATTGGCAAGTTTATCAACGCCCATTTTAAGAGCGCTTCTTGCGTCAGTGCTGAATTCAATTATTTTTGCTGCCATAATAATCCTCCTTTTTTATCAAACTTTATTTTTGAACAATTCCGTAGATATCGCTTTCGCGCATAATCAAATATTCTTCGCCGTCAATTTTAACTTCGGTGCCGGAATATTTTCCGTATAATACCGTATCGCCGACTTTAACGTGCATATTAATTAATTTTCCGTCTTCGGTAATTCTGCCCTCTCCTACTGCCACAACAGTGCCTTCAATCGGTTTTTCTTTGGCGGTGTCGGGCAAAATAATTCCGCCTTTGGTGGTTTCTTCGGCTTCTTTCGGTTTTACAATTACTCTGTCAGCCAAAGGTTTAATCTTGAAATCTGCCATACTTCAACCTCCTTTTAATTTTAATTGTATTAGCACTCTTTTTAAGCGAGTGCTAATATAAATTTATTCTATTACTTTGTCAAGTATTTTCTTTGATTTTAGCTGGAAATCGTCGTTTTTAGATAAGACTTGTCGTCTTTTTAATCCTTCTCCACGCTCCGGGCAAAGATATAATCGAGATTTTCGAGCATTTTATCCGGATTAAAGACTTCTTCGACTTCATCTTTCGACAGATATTTTAAAGTCTCTCCGGATTTCAATAGTTCGTCTTTCAGGTTTGTCGATTTATCCTGCCATACCTTCATGGAACAGTCCTGCACAATTTTATACGCTTCTTCGCGGGCAATCCCCTTTTCAACCAATTTGAGGAGAATTTTTTGAGAAAAAATGAGTCCCCGCGTCTTATTAAGATTTTCGATCATATTGTCTGGATAAATTATCAGATTATCGATTAATTTTACGGCAAGATTGAGCATATAATCGAGAGCAATACAACTGTCGGGCAAAATTACTCGTTCGGCGGAAGAATGAGAAATATCTCTTTCGTGCCAGAGGGGTACATTTTCCAAAGCGGCAATCGAATTCGCCCTCAAAATACGCGCAAGTCCGCTCAGCCGTTCGCTAATAATCGGATTTCTTTTATGGGGCATTGCCGAAGATCCTTTTTGTCCTTTTGAAAAATATTCTTCGGCTTCGAGGACTTCCGTGCGCTGCAAATGTCTTATTTCAATTGCAATTTTATCGAGCGTCGTACCGATAATTGCAAGCGTAGTAAGGAATTCCGCATGCCTGTCGCGCTGAACCACCTGAGTCGCCACCGGTTCGGGTTTCAATCCGAGTTTTTGGCAAACGTATTCTTCAACTTGCGGAGTCAAATGGTCAAACGTGCCGACTGCGCCGGAAATTTTACCCACGCTTACATTTTCAACGGCGCGTTCGAGGCGGGCTATATTTCTTTTTGTTTCTTCGTGCCAGAGCGCAAATTTCAGTCCCATGGAATACGGTTCGGCATGAATGCCGTGACTTCGTCCCACGCAAATTGTTCGTTTATGTTCGATAGCTCTTTTCTTTAAAACTTTTTTTAATTCGTACAAATCTTTTAATAACAGTTCCCCCGCTGTTTTTAATTGATAAGCGAGAGACGTATCGAGAACGTCCGACGAAGTCATGCCGTAGTGAATGTGGCGCGAAGCGGGTCCCACATATTCGGCAACATTCGTTAGAAAAGCAATAACGTCGTGTTTTGTGGTTTCTTCAATTTCAAGGATTCTATTCAGATCGAAATTTGCTTTTTCTTTTATTTGTTTAATGTCCTCGTCCGGAATTTCGCCCATTTTATGACGCGCTTCGCAAGCAAGTATTTCCACTTTCAGCCATGTTTCGAATTTGAATTGGTCGCTCCAGATATGCCCCATCTCGGGACGCGTATAACGAGGTATCATTATTTTCTCTCCAATTTCATTTTTTTAATAAGCGTTTTGTTGTCTCTAAGTATTTTGACGTCGATTACGTCGCCGGGCCTGAATTCCTGCAATATGCCGATCAATGTATTTTCGTTGTTTACCTTGAAATGATTAATACCGAGTATGATGTCGTAAACTTTCAAACCGGCTTTATCGGCCGGCGAGTTTTTAGCTACATTGGTAATTATAACGCCGTGGGAACTCTTTAAATCGTATGCTTTTGCGATCGAAGGGTCGATAGTTTGAATGCTGAGTCCCGTCCAAAATTCCCGGTCGATTTTGCCGTTCTCCTTCAATTCTTTTATTACCTTTTTAATTTTATTCGAAGGAATAGCAAAACCTACGCCTACATTGCCGGAAGAACCCTGCGCCGTGTAGATCAAAGTATTCATTCCGATCAACTGACCGAAGGCATTAACAAGAGGACCCCCGCTGTTGCCCGAATTGATTGCCGCGTCGGTTTGAAGCATATCCACATAATAACGGTTGTTTGCAGCGCCCAGGTTCATACCTTTAGCGCTTATTACTCCTACGGTTACTGTCGGCTGGTCGTTTATGTCGAAAAGTCCGAACGGATTGCCGAGAGCGATTACCCATTCGCCGATTAAAATACTGTCCGAGTCTCCGAATTCGATATATGGTAAATTTTTTGCGTCAATTTTGAGCAAACAGATATCCGAGACCGGGTCGGAACCTACGATCTCGGCTTCGTATTGCGAGCCGTCCGTCAATGTAACGATTGCTTCGACTGCATTGCCAGCCACATGATCGTTGGTTAAGATATAACCGTCGGGAGATATTATAGTGCCCGAACCGAGGCTTCGCACCTGCTGGTTGTAAACCCGGTCGCCGAAAAACTGCCTGAAAAACGGATCGAGCGAAAAGATATCTCTGTACTGCCTGATTTCCGTAACGTTAATTCCCACAACTGCTGAATTCACTTTCTTGACTGTCTCGGTAATTATCGTACTTCGAGAATTTGAGATACTGTTATTAACCTGAACAGTATTGACGGGTTTTATATGCGCGTCCGAAGTATCTATAATATTATCGAAATTGTCGACATCCGGTTTTGCCAGAACAAACGCATAGAATAAAACCAGTACGGATGTAGTAACTGCGGAAGAAAGGAGAGCTAATTTCAAATTTTTCATGTCAATCGCCCTTTTTATTTTTTGCGAGCCCCGTAAAATATTCTTTGATCGGTACGATATGTTTGGACAAAATAATCAGCAGCATCAAAGAAACCAGTATGCTGAAATTCATCGTGTCTGCCGCGGAGGGTGAAGCGTATTTATTTAGAATGTCGCCGGAAGTAAACGAAAGCAATCCGGTCAGAAGTGTGGCTGTAAAATTTGCAAAATGGATGTGGCGCCTGAAAAGATACGCAACAAGCCATAGAGCCACCCAGATACCGAGGACGGGAATCGAGATTAGCAGCGCTCCGCCTGCAGCCGTCGCCAATCCCCTGCCTCCTTTGAAGTTAATCCAGAATGAATAACAATGCCCCAAAACCGCTCCGATTAATGCAATCATCATAAATTCGAATTTATGTCCGAAAAGAGATTCTGCGATCCAAACGCTCAGTAATCCTTTCAACGAGTCGATTGCAAAAACAATCAGACCGATTAATTTCGAATTGGTCACTTCGTAAGAATTCATTGCGCCGACATTTCCTGAGCCAGCTTTTGTAACGTCGATATTCTTCTTTCTGAGCAGCAGATATGCCGTGGGAATCGACCCTAACATAACGCCGATTAATAAACTTAAGAGATAATTCATATAACTACCGTTTTTATCTTTACAAATGTACTAAAATTAGGTTTGCGCAGAAAACCTGTCGTTCAACAAGCGAAATAATTAGTAAGTTTCGACAGAAATGTAACGCGGCAGCGGGCTTAATTCTTCCGGTTTAACGCTTCTTTAAAATATTCGAGAGTACGTTTCAAACCTTCGCGTCTCGATATTTTGGGTTCCCATCCGAGAATTTCTCTTGCCTTGGTGATATCCGGTCTTCTCACTTTAGGGTCGTCCTGCGGCAATTCTTTATAGACAATCTTGCTCTCCGAATTACATAATTCAATAACTTCTTCGGCAAATTTTTTCAACGATACTTCGTCCGGATTCCCGATATTGACCGGATAAACTTCGTTCGACATCAACAATTTAAAGATACCGTTCACTAGATCGTCCACGTAGCAGAAACTTCTGGTTTGCGAGCCGTCCCCGAATACCGTTAAATCTTCGCCTTTGAGAGCCTGCATAAAAAACGTGGGAAGAGCTCTGCCGTCGTCGACTCTCATTCTGGGGCCATAAGTATTAAAAATTCTCACGATTCTCGTACTCAGTCCGTGATATCGATGATAAGCCATGGTCATAGCTTCGGCAAATCGTTTGGCTTCGTCGTAAACGCCTCGCGGGCCGACGGGATTAACGTTTCCCCAGTAATCTTCGTTTTGAGGATGAACCAGAGGATCTCCGTATACTTCCGAAGTGGAAGCCAATAAAAAGACCGCATTCTTTTCTTTTGCCAGTCCCAGCGCTTTATGCGTCCCGAGCGAACCGACTTTGAGCGTTTGAATAGGGAGTTTCAGATAATCAATAGGACTTGCGGGCGAGGCAAAGTGGAGAACATAATCGACGTCGTGAGGCACATGAATGTAATTTGTAACGTCGAGTTTAATGAATTGAAAATTTTCATTCCCGAAAAGGTGTTCTATATTTTCGATTCTACCGGTGAGAAGATTATCGAGACAAATGACTTTCATGCCTTCGGAAATCAACCGGTCGCATAAATGCGAGCCGAGAAATCCCGCGCCGCCAGTAATAACCGCAGTTTTTTTTGCCGTCAATTTGCTTTTACCCTGTTTTTCTTGGAACCGTTTGTAGGACTGGAATAATAGTAATAGTATTTATAATAAGAACTGTATCCGCTCCTGTAGTTGAAATTATTCAATACGGTTCCGATAAACGTGGAATTATCGCGGCGCAGTATTTCGACCGATTTTTCGAGCAGGTCAGTCTCCGTAAAGTTTGCGGAAACCACCAAGATGGTTGCATCAACCAACTGAGCCAGTATTTCCGAATCGGTAACCGCAATCAAAGGCGGGGAATCGATTACGACATAATCGTATTCACCCTTCAGCTTCTTAATGAAATTAATCATCTGATCGGAGCCCAGAATTTCAGAAGGATTCGGAGGTATAGTGCCGGCGCTTATATAACTCAAATTATTTACGTCAGTCGTTCTGATAATCTCTTCATAACCGACCTGTCCGAAGAAATAGTCGGTAAACCCCGGATAACGTTTATGACCGAACACATTATGCAGTCTGGGTTTTCTCAGGTCGGCGTCGATGATAATAGTTTTATTATTTGCATAAGCCAGGCTTCCCGCAAGGTTGACTGCGGTTGTGGTTTTGCCTTCCTGGGAGCGCGGCGACGTGACCAGTATTGTCCTTAAAGAATCTTTGTCGATCTTCGAAAACTTAATTCGAGTTCTCAAAGCCCGGTAAGCTTCGCTCGCGCTGGCATCCGGTTTTTTCGAAACAATAAATTCAAGTTCGGGATTCGTTTCAATTCCTTCGATATGAGGTATCCAGGCCAGTATGTTTATATTCCTGTTTTGTATATCTTCCGGAGTTTTAATCGTATTGTCAAAATTATGACGCAGGAATGCGAAGCCCAATCCTAGTCCCACTCCAATAACTAGTCCCGCAAATACAATCAGCAGTCTGTTCGGTTTCGAAGGAATAGTGGGCACAATAGCCGGGTCAATTATCATTACATTGCCGGGAACGGATTGTTCGTTTATAATAGCTTCCTGGTATTTCTCTTCCACCTGCAGATATAATTTTTCGTATGCCTGCTTTTCTCTTGTAAGTCTCGCAAGGTCAATTGAACTCGTAGGAAGTTTATTCAGTCTTTTGTCGTAATCGGCTACAATCTCGCTCAGTTTTTCGTACGAAGCCTTCAGGGATTGGTATTTTACTTCCTCTTCCAGCACTTTTCTGGTAAGTTCTTTAATTTCTTCGGGACTCGAAGCAAGAATGCCGGCACGATAAACCGTCAACTGATTATTAAGTTTTTCCTTCAAATCATTAATCTTAGCGTCGAACTCTCGAATAATTTCCGAGCGTCTGGGCGAATCCTTATAAGACGACAACGCTCTGTCTTTCTGAGTCTGCAGGTCGGCAATTTGCAATTGAAGATTTTTAATGTATGGTTCCGTGGCAAAGCTTTCGATATAATCGTTAATATTCGGGTCTTGTTTAGCGAGTTCGGCTTTATATTGCTTGAGATTATTCTCGGCTATTGTCAGGTCGATTTTGGTCGCGTTCATTTTCGATTCGAAATCGGTCGTTTGTTCGATAAGGGCTCTTGCCTGTTCCGGCAATTCAACGATTCCTTTTTGTTCCTGATAAGTTCTCAACGCTTCTTCTACAGCCGACAATTCAGCCAACTTTTCCTCGCGTTGCTGAGCCAGAAATTCTTTGATAGCCGTCAACTGCTGCCGGTTGTACGTCAAATTGAGTTTTTTATACGCTTCTGCATAACAATTTGCAATCAAAGAAGCTTCGTACGGAGAACGCGATTCCACCGTAATTTCAACTATATCAAGCCCTCGTTTTTGAGAAATATCCACCTCCGATTCCAAAAGTTCAACGATATCCTCAATTGGCATTAATGTGGGCTTGGTGTTTCTGTCTTCTCTATCAACTATCAATTCAAATTTATCCTTGTCCCGGGAAAGCTTAAATGTATCGCTCAGAGTTTCCGCCACCTGGTTTCGCAGTGAATAGCTTTTGAGTATTTCGATTTCGTTTGCAATGAAACGGTCGCTGCCAAAATCCTGAAACTCGGGTATTAAAGGCGCGTCGAGAATACTGCCCTGCGGTTTTGTTATTTTTAGTGTCGTTGTCGATTTATAAATATCCGGGGCATTTAATGCATATACCACCGCCACAATAAGCGCGGTAAGACTTATGACAACTATACTCCCTATATTCAAACGAATCAGGTTTATATAGTCTTTCAGAGAATTATTTTCCTGATAGAAATTATTATCGTTGTTATTCAATTTACCCTCTCTAATTGCGTGTAATATTTAATATGAGAATAGTCAACGATATCAAAGCGCTAAGTATCGAGACAATAATGCTTACGGTTTCCCGAGTATATAATCTGGGCGCGCCGGGCACGACCAATACATCGCCGGCTTCCAGATGCGGCAATCTGATTTCCTTGGATTCAAGTTCCGATTCGTACATTATATCGTTGTAATTAACTTTTATTAAACTTTGACTCGAATCGGGATTAATCCTGTAAATTCTCAAATCGTCCAGATGAGCCGCGTCCGTAGGTCCTCCGGCATACGAAAGAAGATCAAGCACCGATGTGTAAATCGGCACAATATATTTGCCGGGATATTTAACAAAGCCCCATACGGCCACTTTAATATTCACCGACTCGGGATCGGATAAATCGAAATAGCCGGATTGCTGGTTGTATCTCTGCAAAAGAGACGAACCCAATTCGTAATCTTTAACTTGACCGGATACATTAGTTACAATAAATAGCGCTGCAAAAAGAGCTAATAATTTTTTCATGACCCTCGCTTTCCTTTCTAATCAGTTTGAAGGGACAACCTTCTGGATGAAATAAAGCCGCCCATAAGTCCCAGAGAAATTCCAAGCAGTAATATAAACAAATAAATTACATTAATAAACTTAACAAAGTTAATATTATTTAAAATTTCAGTCAACAACAATTCTAACAAGTAAACGATTGCCAGAGCCGCTAATGAAGAGAAGATCCCGACCAGAACGCCATAGAGAATAATTGGAATTTTCAATGTAATTAATTTTGCGCCTACAAGTTTCATTGTTCGGTATAATTGAGAATTGGCTTCAATTTGGAGCCTGCTATTGGTATATACCAGATAGACCGATAATATGACAAGAGCCGCGGAAAAAAGATAGATCAAGAATTGCAGCGAACCGAGATAATTAAATAATTTTATCACAAAATCATAATCGTATATTACATCCGTAACGCCGGATATTTTTCTGATTCTCTCAACTTCCTTTTCGAAATTTCGGGGATTAATTCTATCCGGGTTGAATTTAACGACAAACGAGCGCGGCAGCGGATTCTCGCTCAAAATTTCTCTGAAATCTTCTCCGGTTTCCCTTATAAACTCCTCGGCGGCTTCGTCTTTATCGATAAAACGTACATTGGAAATCGACGATATTCCAGTCAAAAGCGTTTCGATTTCCTTTACCTGATTGTCGTTCAAATAATCGTCGACGAAAACCGACACTTCAATATTCCGTTTGATTTTATCGGCTAACTTTGAGGAAAAATAGATCATGCCCGCCGAAAAGCCGCACATCAGAACGGCTATTGTCGTTATGGAAACTATAACTATTGCGGCAAACGGAGAACGTTTGAAAATCTTAAAAGCTTCCTTAAAATAAAATGATATCATTATTTTTCCCTAATAATTCGATTCGTCGATCCAGCGGTAAATCTGCCATTTGTTGTTGGTTTTTATAAGTTCGAGATTTACCTTGCCGTCGATATACTCGATATCGACCGGCGAAAAAGACACGGTTAAATTAAAACTCCTTATAATATGCGTCGAATCGCCGCTCATTATTATTATGTTGTTCCATATCAAATCGAGACGTTGTGTGTTTTGAAAAAGTCCGTATGTGGTTTTCATCTCCTCGTCCCTGCCCCAGCTTACGTCGTATCCTTTATCGTAATCGCGGTATGTAAATATAAAATCCGGGTGAAGCAGTTGGCTGTATATCAAAGTATCCTTAAACGTATATGCATATTGAAAATTCTTGAAGACGCCTTCGATGTCGCTCTGGTTGCTTATCAGTCGATCGCTGCCGCCAATCGAATCGTCCAGTTTGGGCGCAAAGGGATTGACGCACCCGGACATAATAAACAACAATATGTAGGCTATCGGTCTGTTAATTTGAAATTCTCCCTTTTAGATCGCTCCAGCATTGGGAAGATTCGCTTTTATAATCCCTCCATTCCACAATGACCCACTGTTCCCGCGAATCTTTATATACGCTCATTTGAGAAGAGCCTTTATATTCTCCGCCGAGAGCTTTATTTGTGGAATTGACGACGAGCGAATAATCGAAAACATAAATTACGCTGTCGCTAAATCTGCTTTCGTTCAAATTTTCCAACGATAAATTTATGTTTTTACCTTCGGGTAAATTAGCTTTCAAATTTTCAAGAAACAGACGCTCGGAGTTCAAATCCCAATTGTTCAAAGCCGGATTCGTTGCAAGGGCTTCGCCCGCAGGAATAAATTTATATTCTTTATCGAGAAAATTTTTGTCAACGAAACAAGCCAGATAATTTTCCGTAATTTTTTCCTCAATCGAAAATTCGAAATTCCTGAGCAAAATTTCCGGCGAAGTTGCGGCTATAAAATTAGAGCTCGGTTTAACCGGTTCTTCCGCCTCGCGCGTGGTAACCAAATCGCAAGCCGCTAGTAAAATTATTAATATCGATATGTATCCGGCGCATTTCATTTTTTTAAAAACATAATTAATCGGGGAGTATCTTCCGCGTACGAATTTCCGTTATAATCGCCGTATAAATTAACCAATTTGTATCCAATTTGCTCAAATTTCTTTTGAAGCGTTTTCGAGTCGTATAGCTTTACGGATTCATAAAATGTTTTTCTGTTCCCGCCGTAATCAATTATTATTTCTTTAATTACGCGATCTTTTCCGATCCTGCGTTTTTCAGTAATAATTACCCCGTTTATTTTTCTTACAGTTTCTTCTTCGAGGTTATTTTCCAGATACGTTTTATTCAGATAATCGAAAACATACCAGCCGCCCGTTTTAAGGAAATTGTAAGACCTTTCCAAAAAAGAAAAATTTTCATCGTCGCTTTTAAAATAACCGAAGCTGGTAAACAAATTCAGGATAATATCGAAACGGGCTTTGAAACAAATCCGTCTTATATCGGCTCGAATCAATTTGATATTCAAATTCGATTCGGCGGCTTTTTTGCGGGCTCTGTCGAGGAATAATTTACTGAGGTCGAATCCCACGACGTCGTATCCCTTCGAGGCAAAAAAGAGAGCGTGTCTGCCGAATCCGCATGCTGCGTCGAGTATCAATGCATTTTTTTTCAGGCGGGTTTCTCTTAAAATTAATTCGCCGAGCAGGCGCGCATCGCTTAGATCGCGGTGGTTGTAAACGTTAAAATATTCTTCCGAAGAAAACCAGTCTTTATACCAATTCTCCATCACAATTGAATTCTTCCGCTAAAAGCGCGTCCGATTGTTGCCGGGTCGGCAAATTCGAGGTCGCCCCCTATCGGCAATCCTCTAGCAATTCGACTTACTTTGACGGGATACTCTTTTAATATCTTCGTTAAGTAGAGCGAAGTGGCGTCTCCCTCGGCGTCGGGATTTAACGCCAGTATTATTTCGTTTATTCCGCCCGACTCAATTCTTTTAATAAGTTCTCCGATGTGGAGTTTGTCGGGCGTAATATCCGAAAGCGGATTCAATACGCCGCCGAGTACGTGATACGCCCCGTTGTATTCGTTGGTCTTTTCGATTGCAATAACGTCGCTAATTTCTTCCACCACGCAAACTACAGAATGGTCGCGTTTAGGACTTTTGCAAATGTCGCATTTTTCTTCGACCGACAGATTGAAGCAGACTTCGCAAAAACAGAGATCGTTTTTTAAAGCGCTGATTGCATCGACGAGCGACTCTACAGCGTCTTTGTCGCTTTTTAACAGATGCAGCGCCAATCGTTGAGCGGTCTTCTTTCCTATCGAAGGAAGTTTGCTCAACTCGTCAATCGCTCTTTGTAAAGGTTCGGCAATTAGCAATTTAGAATCCCGGTATGTTCATTCCAGGCGGAATCATGCCTTTTGTAACGGAAGCCAATTCTTCTTCAGCCATTTTGGAGGCGGATTCCAACGCTTTGTTGACCGCCGCAATGATAAGGTCTTCGATCATTTCCTTATCGTTGCTTTTGATAATTTCGTCGTCTATATCGATCGAAACAATCTCTTTTTTTCCGTTGGCGGTCACCTTCACCATACCTCCGCCGCTTTCTTCGGTAACTGTTTTACTGCCCAATTCTTCCTGGACTTTAGCCATTTCAGCCTGCATCTTCTGAATTTGCTTGAGCATATTTTGCATATTGAAATTCATCTTTCCTCCGGTTTATAATATTCGTACCGCAAAATTATCAAAAAAAATTAACACAAGAAATTAAGTAAATAAAATATTAGATTAGTATGGTTTATAAAAATTTTCTGAAAAATATGATAGCAAAATACGGTTTAAATACATTCATTTTAATGGCGGCAATTTCCGCGCTGCTCATTCTTGCCGGAATTTTCGTAAATAACGGATGGATTAAATACGGGCTGATAATTATCGGTTTTCTTTTTTTGATATTTAATTTGAATTTTTTCCGGGATCCTGAGAGGACTCCTCCCGACAGAAACGACGTAATTGTATCCCCCGCGGACGGCGAAGTTCTGTTCGTCAAAGAAGTTTACGAAAAAAGATTCATCGACGACGAAGCCATTCAGGTGTCGGTTTTCATGTCGCCTTTGAACGTGCACGTAAATCGAATTCCGATAGACGGCAAAGTCGAATATCTTAATTATGTCAAAGGCGATTATCTGATGGCGTTTTACGATAAATCGGATTTAAGAAACGAACGAAGCGAAATCGGAATCCGATCCAGATACGGGAAAGTCCTTTTTACTCAAGTGGCGGGTTTTATAGCAAGAAGAATCGTATACGAACTCAAAGAGGGCGACACGGTTAAAATGGGCGATCGTTTCGGAATGATTAAATTCGGCAGCCGTTCGGACATTATCGTGCCGAAAAAATGGACTCCCGCTGTTAAACCGGGAGACAAAGTTAAAGCCGGCGAATCAATTTTATTCGAGTACAAAAATGACTAATTCAAAATCGTTTGTTGCCAATTTTGTAACATCGCTTAATTTATTCTGCGGATTCCTGTCGATTGTTTATACGTCGCACGGGAATTACAAACTTGCCGCTATTTTTATTATAATGGCCGCAATCTTCGATACGCTCGACGGAATTATTGCGCGGCTTTTGAGCACATCGAGCCGCTTCGGAGTCGAACTCGATTCGCTTTCGGACGTAGTAAGTTTCGGCGCCGCGCCCTCTTTTCTGATTTATAAGGCATACACTTATCAATTCGGTCTGCCGGGAATTATAATCGGCTCGCTCATACTTATCTTCGGAGCGTTCCGGTTGGCTCGCTTCAACATTATGGTCGAAGACCTGAACACGAAAGGAGATTTTACCGGACTGCCGATACCGCTTTCGGCTTTGACGATTTCCACTCTCGTTTTTTCATATTCCACCGATAACGGAATGACGCAGCCGTTCGACATTTTTATAATACCCCTGATACTATTGCTCTCTTTTCTGATGGTAAGCAAAGTGCGCTACAATGCGCTTCCGAAATTGAAGGACAAAAAAATTAAAGAAAAAATCGTTTTATTTGTAACGTTGATTATCGCATTGTTTCTCGCTTTCGCTACAAACGGAAGAATTTTGTTTTTCATTTTTCTATCAATAGTGCTCTTTGGTATATTTAGACATCTTTATTTTTTCTTTTTTTCAAAAAATCAGATTTTAGAAACGACGCAGGAGAAGTAAATTGTTCAAAGCAACAGTAATAGTTAAAAGAAGGCCTACAATTTTAGACCCGCAGGGGAAAGCCGTTGAGCAGGGAGCCAAATTACTCGGCTTTAACAACGTTAAAAACACTCGCATCGGAAAATATATCGAGTTTTTTATCGACACAGACGACAGAGAAGCCGCCGAAAAAGAACTCAAAGAATACAGCGAAAAGCTCCTCTCCAATCCGATAATGGAAGATTTTGAATATCATTTGGAACAAGTAAAACAGAAAAATTAAAATGAAGATAAAATTTGGTGTTGTAGTTTTTCCCGGCGCTAATTGCGACCACGACGCTTATTACGCTCTTAAAAAAATTCTCGGTTACGATACCGAATTCTTGTGGCACAAAGATTCCGACCTGAAAGGCTCGAACGTAATATTGCTGCCCGGAGGTTTTTCCTACGGCGACTATCTGAGAACTGGCGCAATTGCACGCTTTTCCCCCATTATGGACGAAGTAATTAAATTTGCCGACGGCGGAGGCATTGTAATCGGCATTTGCAACGGATTTCAAATACTCCTGGAAACCGGTCTTCTCCCCGGCGTAATGCAAAAGAACATTAATTTGAAATTTATTTGCAAAGACGTCTACCTGAAAGTGGAAAATAAGAACACTCTCTTTACAAAACTTGTAGATAAAGACGTAATTAAAATCCCGATTGCCCACGGCGAAGGAAATTATTATACGGACGAAAAAACATTGCACGAACTTGAAAAAAACAATCAAGTAGTATTCCGTTATTCGGACATCAACGGAAACGTAACTCCGGAAGCAAATCCCAACGGCTCGCTCAACAACATAGCGGGAATAATAAATAAAGAAGGCAACGTTCTCGGTATGATGCCCCACCCCGAAAGGGCGTGCGATACGGCGTTATCCAGAACGGACGGAGCTTTAATTTTTAAGTCGATTGCTGAAAGTTTTTATAAATAAGGAGGATGAATTATGTTTGGAAACTTAGGCGCATCTGAGATTATTCTGATTGTGCTTGCAATTTTGATTCTTTTCGGCGCAAAGAAAATTCCGGAAGTCGCTCAAGGCATCGGTAAAGGTATGAAAGAGTTCAAAAAGGCAATCCGGGAAGTGGAAGAAGACATTAAATCGATAGACAAAGTCGACTCGAAAAAAGAAACCGAAAAGGATAAATCCGAAACTTCAAATTAATCACGGTGATTTAATTGGCTCAATACAGAAACCACTCGGAAAAAACGGAATTAATTAAATCGGGAAAACTTTCGTTAAGAAAAAACGTTGAAGAATTCCTTCGTAAAATCGAAGACAATAAAGAGCTCAACGCTTTTAATTTTGTTTTTGACGATGCGTTATCGGAAGCCGATAAAATTGAAGAAAAAATCAAAAGCGGCAATGCAGGCAAATTGGCGGGAATGGTAATATCCGTCAAAGACGTCCTCTCAATAAAAAACCGTCCGATGACCTGCTCGTCGAAAATATTGGAAAACTACGAAGCCGTCTATACAGCTACGGCGGTTCAAAAATTAATCGACGAGGACGCCATTATAATCGGAAAAACAAACTGCGACGAATTTGCGATGGGTTCGTCGAACGAGAATTCCGCATTCGGCATAGTTCGAAATCCGCACGATAAAGAACGCGTGCCCGGAGGCTCAAGCGGCGGCTCGGCAGTTTCTGTCGCGGCAGGATTGTGCGACGCTTCCATAGGCACCGACACCGGAGGATCGATTCGTCAACCTGCGGCTTTTTGCGGCGTCTACGGTCTCAAACCAACTTACGGAAGAGTTTCAAGATACGGTTTGACCGCATTTGCATCGTCTTTCGATACTGTCGGTCCTTTTGCAAATTCGGTCGACGATATTGCCCTGATTTTAAGCGTTCTAGCCGGTAAAGATCCGAAGGATTCGACAAGCCGGGAGATTGAAGTTCCCGATTTCGATTTGACCGGAAACGGACCGGAAAAATTCACCGTGGGAATACCGAAAGAATACCTCAATCCATCGAGCGAAGGCGGACTCGACCCGGAAATTAAAGAAGCCGTAGAGAATCAAATTAATATTCTAAAGAAAAACGGATACGAAGTTAAGGAGATATCGCTGCCCCACACGGAATACTCAATTGCCACTTATTATATATTGACGACTGCCGAAGCCTCTTCGAATTTATCGCGTTACGACGGAGCGCATTACGGTTACCGGTCGGACAAAGCGAATAATTTATTCGATATGTACACCGAATCGAGAACAGAAGGATTCGGCAAAGAAGTAAAGCGCAGAATTATGCTGGGAACTTACGTTCTCTCGGCAGGATATTACGACGCTTACTACAGAAAAGCTCAAAAAGTAAGACGACATCTAAAAGAAGATTTCGATAAAGCCTTCGAGCAGGCAGACATAATATTGACTCCCACAACGCCTACGGTAGCATTCAAAATCGGCGAAAAATCAGCCGACCCGCTCCAAATGTATTTGAGCGATATTTTTACCACGCCGGCAAATCTGGCGGGTATACCCGGAATTAATATTCCTATCGGAAAAAACTCGGACGGTATGCCGATCGGGCTCCAGTTGATGGCCAATCATTTTGAGGAACTTAAATTGCTCCGGTTTGCCAAACAGCTGGAGAAGATGAAATAAATTAATTCGAGAAATTTCGGGTATATTTCAAATTCCTTTCTTAATTTTGTAAGAAATATAAACAAACTACGGGAAAAATTATGAGTATCCTTCTCGACAAAAGAACGCGCGTATTAGTTCAGGGAATAACCGGAGGCGAAGGTTCTTTCCATACCCGTCAAATGCTCGAATACGGAACCAAAGTTGTCGCCGGAGTAACTCCCGGCAAAGGCGGACAGAAATTCGAAGATACCGACATACCCATTTTCAATACCGTCAAAGAAGCGGTAAAAGAAACCAAAGCAACAGCTTCGGCTATCTTTGTGCCGCCGGCTTTTGCTGCCGACGCAATTCTTGAGGCAGCCGACGCGGGCATTAAATTAATCGTCTGTATTACCGAAGGCATTCCAGCCAGGGATATGGTTCGTGTCTATAATTCATTAAAAGGAAAAGACGTGCGTTTGATCGGTCCGAACTGTCCGGGCATTATATCGCCCGGAAAAGCAAAAATCGGAATTATGCCCGGCTTCATCCATAAAAAAGGAAAGGTTGGCATTGTTTCGCGAAGCGGAACTTTAACTTACGAAGCTGTCAAACAATTATCCGATCTGGGCATCGGACAATCGACGTGCGTAGGAATCGGAGGCGACCCTGTGATCGGCTCCCGTTTTATCGACATTATTAAATTGATGAACGAAGACGAAGGCACCGAAGGTATCGTTATGATCGGCGAAATCGGCGGAACAGCCGAAGAAGAAGCTGCCGAATATATTAAAAAGCACGTCAAAAAACCGGTAGTCGGATTCATCGCAGGTCGTACCGCTCCTCCGGGAAGACGGATGGGACACGCCGGAGCCATCATATCGGGAGGTAAAGGCACTGCCGCTGAAAAAATGGCGGCTCTCAAAAAGGCGGGAATTCACGTCGTCGAAAGTCCCGCTGAAATCGGAATCACGATGAAAAAAGCTTTGGAAAAAAATCAAAAAAGAAATAAATAAAGGAGAAATAAATTGAGCAGAACTCTTGCTATTCTTAAACCCGACTGCGTCCGCAAGGAATTAATCGGAAAAGTAATAAGTCATATTCAAAGCGCCGGATTTAAAATTGCGGCAATGAAAATGGTTAAACTTACGCCCGACGCCGCAAAAGGATTTTACGAAGTGCACAAGGAAAGACCGTTTTTTCACGAACTGATTTCATATATGACATCGGGTCCGTGCGTGCCTATTGTGCTCGAAAAAGAAAATGCCGTTGAAGATTTCCGCAAATTGATAGGCGCCACAGACCCTGCAAAAGCCGAAGAAGGCACTATCAGAAAAATGTACGCCGAAAACATTCAGGAAAATATCGTTCACGGCTCCGACTCGGACGAAAACGCGGCAAAAGAAATCGCTCATTTCTTTTCAAGAAAAGAATTATTAGAAATCAACGGATGGGAAGAATAAAATGAAAAACAGATTAATTGCCCTGCTTCTCTTTGCGATCATTGCAGGATGCTCGGGCGAAAAAGATAATAATCAGAACTCCGCCGAACTCAAAGAGATCGATCTGAAAGGCAAATCGGTAACTGTCGACTATAAATTCTCCAAAGGCGATAACATTAAGTATAAACTGACTACGATAACCGCTGCAAACGAGACAATTCAAGCCGACTCGCTCATTGAATCCAAATCGAACGAAAACACGATTTATCAATTCGACATTAACGTCATCGAAGTTGAACCGGACAATACTGCAGAGCTGGGAATTACGATTTCGTCTTTGAAAATAGACGCCGACATTAACGGACAAAAATTCGTTTACGATGCAAACGCTGAAAACGACCGGGAACAGAATCAAAAATTCATCCAGTATTACGCAATTCACAACGTGCCCTACCGAGCCAGAGTTAGCAATAAAGGAGAAGTCCTCGAAGTTTCGCGGCTCGACAAAATGGTCGACAAGATGAACTCGCTACAGCCTGACAATCAGAAACTTACAACGGAACAAAAAGTACAAATCTCAAAAAGTATCGGAGACGCAATCATAAGACCGCTTACTCAATTAATTTTCAGAGAACTTCCCGATAAGCAACTGGCGCTCGATTCTACATGGGTAAAGAGCTATCCTTCCCAGCTGAGCGTATTCAACATCAGCAACAACGTAACCTACAAAGTGGACGGTTTTGTTGAATACGACGGCAACCGGGCAGTTAACGTAAGCGCGGATTTAAATACAACTTGGTCGGGGAATAAAAGCGGCGAAGAAAACGGCATCAAATACAGTTTCGAAGATCCGAAAATCGAAGGCGAAGGAAAAATCCTTTTCGATATCGACCGAGGTCTTCTTATAAAATCGGAAACGGGAACTACGGTAGAATTGAAAGCCAATCTCGAAATGCTCAATTCGATGCAGCAGAAAATCAAAACCGTTCGAAAAGATATTACGACAAACAAAAATATTATTGAACTGCTATAAAAATGCCTGCCCGTTAGCCAACGGGCAGGTCTTTTACTTCTTTCTTTCCACAATAACTTTCAGACCTTCAACGGCTTTTACAATAATTGGACTGTCCCTCTGAATATAATCGCCTTCTGAAATAACGTCCACCCTTTTTCCGTCAATCAAGGCGGTGCCGGAAGGTCTCAAATCGGTATAAGCGATTCCTTCCCTGCCAACCAGGTCTTTCAATGAAGGGAGAGTCCCGTATCCGGATTTCTGTTCCACTTTTTTATCCAGTACCAATTTTGTAACGACGCTCGTCTTCGGCAGATATTTCAGCATCAGAGCCATAATTACAAGCGTAGAAAGGAGCGTAAGCGCCAGCTGAATAATGGCAACCGAAATAATATCCCAATCGATAAGCGGAAAATCCGAAATAAGTCCGAGGAAAAGACTCACAATCATTAACGCTATGCCGCTTACTCCGAATACTCCAAATCCCGGAATGACAAATATTTCAATAAGAAGTAGTATAAGTCCCACGATAAAGAGGATTATTTCGAGAGCCGAAGCAAGTTCAAGAATATAACCGCTGCCGAAAAAGAGCGCCAAACTGATTACGCCGATCGTGCCGGGCATGCCCCAGCCCGGGGTTTTAATTTCAGTATAAAGTCCTATCAATCCGATCATTATCAAAAGCGACGAGATAATCGGATGGCTGAGAAATCTGATAAAATCTTCAGCCCAGTTCTATTCGACTCTAATCAAACTCGCATTTTTGTACCCGAAAGCTTCTTTAACTTCCTCGACAGACGATAGGATTGTATCAGCCATACCGAATTTAAGGGCTTCTTCCGCAGTCAGTGTAATCAGCTTTGTGCTGTCGTCCTGCAGATCGGGTACAACGATAGTTTCGTCGACCATTCCCTGAGCAATATCCGTCCGTCTGCCGTTTTTTTCGGCTGTGGCTCTCATTTCCGAACGCATATAGGATTGATATTTTTCGGATTGCTTTTGCCCGGATTGATCGACAACGGTTGTAGCTCCCATTGAAGCGCCCGGAGTCATAACAATTTTTTCGCAGGAAAGGGCTATTAATGCGCCGGCTGAAATTGCGCGCTTGTCGATGAACGCGATGGTTCTCACTTTGCTGTTGAGAATCGCATCTTTAATTTGAGTGGCTGCATCAACCCTTCCGCCGAAAGTATTAATGCGAAAAATGATTGCATCGGCCGTATTTTGCTCGGCTTCTTCAACAATTCTTTTTACGTAAGGGGCCAATCCCAGATCGATATCGCCTTCGATATCTCCGTAATAAACTTTTTGCGCGGAAATACTCGAAATAAGGATTAAAACCAGCAGTAGTATTTTCTTCAATTTACCCTCTCGTTCAAATTTATGTTACTCTTAAATAACCAAATTGAACGACTAATTCAACACCTATCTTCCGGTAAAAGCATAATTGAGCATTTTATAAACGAGTTTGGCAGCCACAAAATTCGACGAAGGATGGTATTTCGAAGGCGCCAGTTCGACGACGTCGAAGCCTACGATATTCTTTTCCGCCCCGACAATTTTCAATAAATTCATAGTTTCGTCCCAGAAGAGTCCGCCCGGTTCCGGAGTGCCGGTAGCAGGCAACAACGACGGGTCGAAACCGTCGACGTCAAAAGTTATATAGACGTTTTCCGTCAAATTCTTTACGACTAATTCCTGCCAGTTTTCTCCGTACATACCCGACTTGATTTCTCTGGCATAGAAAGTTTTGATATTGAATTTTTTTCTCAGTTCCGCTTCTTCCTTGCATTGAGCGCGGATTCCCACCTGGACAATATTTTTATTGAATTCGGCAATGCGCGCCATTACGGACGCATGTGAAAATTTACTGCCGTTATAACTGTCGCGCAGGTCGGAATGAGCGTCAATTTGAAGGATAGAAAGATTTGGAAATCGCTCCGA
This sequence comes from Melioribacter sp., assembly GCF_049325435.1. Taxonomy (NCBI): domain Bacteria; kingdom Pseudomonadati; phylum Ignavibacteriota; class Ignavibacteria; order Ignavibacteriales; family Melioribacteraceae; genus Melioribacter; species Melioribacter sp. Next base: position 354,839 of record NZ_JBMOLD010000013.1, read on the forward strand.
AAAAGCCATTGCAGGCGCAGAAGAAATCGAATGTTCGCCCCCCAACAAAACGACGAATTTACCGTTGTCGATTTGCCGGGCGGTCTCTTTGTAAATTTTCCTGAGTGATTTTTCGATCGACAAATTCTTAAAATCCAGCGGTTCGAGAGTGGCGATTCCTTTTTCAAAGCAAAGTTCACGGTTCATTTCCTCGTCGTAAAATTCGACGTAGTGAGAAGCCTTGAGAATCTCGTCCGGGCCCGTTGCGGTTCCTTTTCCGTAACTAACTGTTCTTTCGAAAGGAGCCGAAATAATAACTATTTCGGATTCTTCGTAATTGGAATACTCTTTTTCGATGGCAAGAAAATTTTTTTTGATTCCCAAAACTTTCATTCTTCCTCCGGATAGAAAATAATAATAAAAGCCCCGTTTCTTTGAACGGGGCATAAGAGATTAGAGAATTATTTGTCGTCTCGCAAAATTGTGGCGATAGCCGACCGTTCGAATTTCATTTTAACATTATTGCCTACGTCGATCAAAACGGTTTTTTCGTCCAGTCCGGCAACCGTGCCGTAGAGTCCGCTGCTGAGGATCACTTTGTCGCCTTTTTGAACCGAAGAGAGCAATTTTTCTCGTTCCTTGGCTCTTTTTTGTTGCGGACGAATAATCATGAAATAGAAGATGGCAAAAATTGCGCCGAACATAATCAAAGTGCTGATCAATCCGCCTGAACCGCCCTGTCCGTTCGGAGGCGGAGCCATTGCTAATAATAAATCCATTTAATACTCCTTATTTAATTGTACATTTGTTGATAAAATTTCAACGATTCCGTTTTTCCATTCAACAAAACTTCCGTCAAGTATCTTTTCCCTGGCAGTTTTGACCAGGTTAAGGTAAAAAGTCAAATTATGAATAGAAGACAATTCCAAAGCTAATATTTCTTTTGCATTAAATAAATGCCTGAGATACGACTTGCTGAAATTTTTGCACGTATAACAATCGCATTCCGGATCGAGCGGCGAGAAGTCGTCTTTGTAAACGGCATTTCTCATCGATACGACGCCTTTCGACGTAAAAAGATACGCATTTCTGGCGTTTCGAGTGGGCATCACACAGTCGAACATGTCCACGCCTCGTTCGATTGCCTCGAGAATATTTTCAGGACGTCCTACGCCCATCAGATATCTCGGTTTGTTCTCCGGCATAAAATCTGTCGTGAAATCGACAAGGTCGTACATTACTTCGGGAGGCTCGCCCACAGCAAGTCCTCCGATTGCATAACCGTCGAAATCGAGTTTGAGCAGATCCTTAGCCGAGATTTCTCGCAAATCCTTATATACGCTTCCCTGAATAATGCCAAAGAGAGCCTGCGAATGGCCGTACAAAGGTTTGGTCGATTCGAAAGCCTCTTTATTAAGGATAGCCCATTTACTTGTCAATTCGGTCGATTTTTTCGCATAATCGTATTCGCACGGGTATGGGGTGCATTCATCGAGCGGCATAATTATATCCGAACCGATGCTTCTCTGGATTTCGATTACTTTTTGCGGCGTAAAATAGTGTATCGATCCGTCGAGATGAGATCTGAATTCCACGCCGTCGCATTTCAGTTTTCTCAATTCCGTCAGACTATAGACCTGAAATCCTCCGCTGTCGGTAAGTATAGGCAGATCCCACGACATGAATTTATGCAATCCTCCCGCTTGCTCCAGGATATCAGTTCCCGGACGCAAATACAAATGATACGTATTCGACAGAATTATCTGCGCTTTAATTTCGTCTTTCAAAATTCTTTGAGAAACGGCCTTAACAGTCCCCTGCGTGCCCACCGGCATAAAAATAGGGGTTTTAATTTCGCCGTGCTCCGTAATAATTCTTCCGGCTCGGGCTTTTGAACGAGTATCTCTTTTTTCTAACTTAAAATCCATCTTTTTCACTTTATTCCACAATCGAAATATATGAATATTTCTACCTGATTTTTAGCAATTTCGTAATTTTTGTTGCCGACTTATCCTTTAATACTAGGATATAGATACCATCCGGCAAATAATCAAGTCTTATTCTTCCCGTCCGGTTCAATATTCCCGAATAAACCTCCTCGCCTATTATATTGAAAAGCGAAATACGTACGGTTCCGGTTGTTGAGTTTACGTTCAGATAATCCCCGAAAGGATTCGGGTAAGCGATTGTATTACCGGTAATTACGGTGTTTTCTTTAACGTCTGATATACCGCACATTTCATTATAAATTTCTCCGAATGCAGCCGAGACGGCAGAGAAATAATTTTCATCCCATTTCCAGTAGAGAAGACCGTCGCATGTGGAATCCTTTAGAAGAGCGAGCGAATAACTTACAATTTCATCTTTTGACATTTGGTTTTGATTAATACCGCCGGAAAGTACGTTTATGCTGTAAATGTTTCTTAAGCCGGATTCAATTGCCGCTTTTGAATTCACATTAATAAAATCATCAATATTACCGAATTTCGAGGAATATTGCGGTTTGGCATAATCGAGGTTTTTATATTTTCCGAATTTGGACAGGTAATCCGCCGGAGCGCCTACAGCCGTAGCAGCAAAACCAACCAGTCTTTTAGAGAGCGCAGCAGCCGAATCGATTAATGCTCCTTCTACTGTTTTCCCGTTCCAATTATTCGGATCGTGCGGCTCGTCGAACATCAAATGGCAAAATATTACTTCTTTATATTCTTCGAAATCGAAATCTGAATACTTGTTTAATTGCTCCGCAAATTTATCGATGCTGAAATATCCGTATTCATTCTGAAAATTGTGGCGTGCTCCCGTTAAATTCAAACAAATTTTATAGCCGTTTTTCCTCCCGTCTTCGAGAATTTTCCTTAACGACGATGTATCGGTTACGGATCTGAATACGAAATTCAGATACTCATATTTCACGTCTACGGGCTGATGAAACGCCCCGATATTGATGCAATTTTGGGAAAGGATTAAATCAGCCGAAAGAAGAAGCAATAAAATTATTTTATTCAAAGCGCCTATTTCTTTATTATTGTATCAGTTAGCTTCTTTAACATAAAGTTTTACCAAGTCAACTTTTTTCTTGTCCGATTTAAGTATCTGTACCGAAAAATTATCGATATTAAAAGATTCACCTTTACGGGGGATACGACCGAGTTTTGTGGTAATATAACCTGCCAGGGTTTCGTAGTCGCCCTCTTCGATATTCAAATTGAATTCTTCGTTGAGGTAATCGATTTCCACTTTACCGCTGAGGATATAAGTATGCTCCCCAATTTTTCGGGCAATAATTTCATCGACGTCGTATTCGTCTCTAATTTCCCCGAACAATTCTTCGATTAAATCCTCGACTGTAATAATTCCCGCCGTGCCACCGAATTCGTCTACTACGACTGCCAGCGAAAATTGTTTGCTCAAGAATTCATTCAACATTTCGAGGCTTTTTTTCGATTCCGGCACGAAAACCACATCGCGCAGTACCGATTTCAATTCTTTCGGCATTTTCAAAAAGTCTTTTACAAGCACCATCCCTTTTATATTGTCGAGATTTTCTTCATAGACAATCAATTTAGAATAACCCGACTCGATAAATTTTTCAAGCACTTCGTCCGGCGTGGAATTAATTTCGACTCCCACGATATCCGTTCGGGGCGTCATGGCTTCGTAAACTTTTTGATCGCGGATTTCGATTATCTTGTTTATAATGTCGGATTGCTCTTCGTCAATTTTACGAGCCTGACTGCTTTCTTCAATCAGATTCTGAATATCGTCCCGGTCGATTTCATTTACTACGCCTTCTTCTTCCCTTTCGTCAATTCTTTCAACGATAGAAGAAATTTTGGAGGTGGCAACAACAAAAGGATAAAACAATACCGATAAAACTCTGACAGGCAGAGAGGAAATAAGCACCAGGAAATCCGCCACTTCCCTGCCGATATACTTGGGAATCAATTCTCCGAAGAGCAGCAGAAGTAATGTTGATACAAGCAAAATTTCGAATTCGTTATAACCGAAATAGTGGAGCAAGAAATAAGAAGAAATCGATGCAAAGGAAATATTTATGATATTGTTGGAAATTAAGATCGTGGAGAAAAACGCTTCGGGTTTCTGAACGAAATAAAATGCCGTTTTTGCGTAGAAATTCCCTTTCCTTGCCCTTAATTCGAGTTTGATTTTATTGGCGACGACGTATGCAATTTCGGAAGACGAGAAAAAGGCGCTCGCGATTAATAATAAAACTAAAATCAGAAAATCATTGACCATATTTTAACCGTAAATTATCAATAATACACATAAAATATACAAAATTGCGTTCAAAATAGTGGGGATATCGGACAATACTAGTTCTGCCGGATCCTCTCCCCGATTTTGCTTAATCGCCAGGTAGAGATATCTGAAAACTCCGTAGATAACAAATAATACAGTGTAAACCAGATTTTCCGTGCCGAATTCGCGCATCGTATGTTCAGAAATCGAATAGAGGGCATACGAAATAATTATTCCTCCGCCGCTTACGGCTGTCAACAGATTCAAAAGTTCTATCGAATAATCGAACAGGACTTTTCTTTTTTGTGAATTATTTTCAAAAGCGGCGTATTCCACTCTCCGCTTAATAACCGCCATAAAAAGAGCGATGAAAATTGTAGCAAGTATCAACCACCCGGATAATTCCACATTAATGACTACAGCTCCGCCGGCTACTCTCAATAAAAATCCAAAGGCGATAATCATAACGTCGAGTATTACCAGATTTTTCAGGTAAAGCGTATAAAAGAAATTTATTACAACGTAAGCGGCGATGATGAATTTGAACCGGGCGCTTGCTTCGTTTAAGATCACAATCGAAAGGATTATCAACGCCGCTGCAATTATTACAGCTTCTCTTCCCGATACCTTCCCGTATGCAATCGGTCTGTACTTTTTTACTGGATGCAAACGGTCGTACTCGGCGTCGAAGTAGTCATTTATAACATATACAAATCCCGAAGCCAATGAGAAAGCCAGAAACGCCATAATCGAATGAGAGACGCTTACCGGATCGAATAAGTTCTTCGAAAAGATCAGCGGGACAAACACAAAAAGATTTTTAATCCAGCTTTTGACCCGGATTAACCTTAAATATTGTCCTAATTTATCCATAATTAAAATACGGGCGCATCGGTATAAGTGCCGAAATATTTTTTGAGTTCGGCGACCATTTCGCCGAGAGTAACATATTTTTCTGCGGCGTCGATCAAAGGCGGCATCAGGTTTTTTCCGTCTTTAGCCGCATTGGCGATATTTTCGAGCGCGTTTTCTACCTCTTTTTGATTTCTGCTGTTCCTGAGCTCAGCCAGCCGTTTTTTTTGTTCTATTTCCACTTCGGGAGAAATTCTGAGTATCGGAATATCTATATTCTCGTCCGGATCGACGTATTCGTTTACGCCGACAATTATTTTTTCTTTGCTTTCGAGTTGAAGCTGGTATCGATATGCTGAATTGGCGATTTCCTTTTGGAAATATCCGGCTTCAATTGCCGGAATAACTCCGCCCAAAGCGTCAATTTCCGAGAAGATTTTTTCGGCTCCCTCTTCCATTTCGTCGGTAAGTTTTTCGATAAAATAACTGCCGCCCAGCGGGTCGACGGTATTTATAACTCCTGTTTCGAATGCTAACATCTGCTGAGTTCTCAGCGCAATCTTTACGGCTTTTTCGGAAGGCAGAGCGAGGGTTTCGTCCATTGAATTTGTATGGAGCGACTGCGTTCCGCCTAATACCGCCGCAAGAGCCTGATACGCCGTTCTTACAATATTATTTTCGGGTTGTTGCGCCGTAAGAGTACAACCCGCTGTTTGGGAATGGAATCGCAACCACCACGATCGCGGATTTTTGGCTTTGTATACTTCTTTCATGCGACGCGCATAGATTCGTCTCGCCGCTCTGAATTTCGCAATCTCTTCGAAAAAATCGAGGTGCGAATTAAAGAAAAACGAAAGGCGCGGCGCAAAGGAATCGATATCCATACCGCGTTCCAAACACGCTTCGATATAGGCAAAACCGTCAGCCAGAGTAAATGCGAGCTCCTGAACCGCCGTTGAACCCGCTTCCCTGATGTGGTATCCGCTTATCGAAATCGGATTCCATTTCGGAGTTTCGTTTTTGCAATACTCAATCATATCGACAATGATTCTCATCGATGGACGCGGCGGAAAGATAAATTCCTTTTGAGCTATATATTCTTTCAGTATATCGTTTTGAAGCGTGCCGCTGAGCGAAGCGAGATTCAAACCCTGTTTTTTCGCCACCGCCAGATAAAAAGCAAAGATCATTGCCGCCGGAGAATTGATCGTCATCGACGTCGAAACTTTGTCGAGCGGAATATCCTTGAAAAGAATTTCCATATCGAGCAACGAGGAGACCGAAACGCCGCAAATCCCGACTTCTCCCCTGCTCATTTCAGCGTCGGCGTCCCAGCCCATCAAAGTAGGCAGGTCGAATGCCACCGACAATCCGGTCTGCCCTTTAGAAAGCAGATATTTAAAACGTCGATTGGTGTCTTCCGGCGTGCCGAAACCGGCAAACTGCCGCATAGTCCAGATTTTACCCCTGTAGCCGTTAGTATGAATTCCGCGGGTAAACGGGTACTCCCCCGGGAAACCGATATCCGACAAATAATCCTTCCCTTCGATATCGTCGGGAAAGTAACATTCCTTTATGGGAAGGTCGGACACGGTCGAATATCTTCGAGGCGCGGTTACCGATTCGGATAACCGGTCAAGATATCTTTCTTTTGCTTTTTTGTATTCGGATTCCATTGAAATCCTTTCATTTTATTTATTAGGTTCTGCCGAAACGTTTGTCGAATTCTTCGATTGGTATTTTGATTATTATCGGTCTGCCGTGCGGACAGACATACGGCATCGAAGTGGCAAAAAGTTTGTCGACCAGAATACGCATCTCTTTTTCATCGAGTTTATCGCCGGCTTTAATTGCCGCTTTGCAGGAATACGACTTGGCAAGATTGTCTTTGACGTCGAGTATTTTTTCCTGCTGATTCTTTCTGTATTCGTGAAGTATGTCGAGGAGCGTATCGACTTCGTGTTCTGTCTTCAGGTCGGAAGGAATACCGATTATTTCCACGCGGTATTTTGGTTTGAATTTTAGCGTAAATCCGAGATTGGTCAGATACGGCTCCAATTCTTTTGTAAGTTCGTAATCAGCCGGGTCCATATCGACCACTTGAGGAAACAGAAGGTGCTGCGAGAAAGGAATATTGGCATTAAACGAATTCAAAGCCTGTTCGTAAAGAATTCTTTCGTGCGCCACATGAGCGTCGATAATCATAAGTCCGCTTTTTATCTGGGAAAGAATATATTTATTGTGAAGCAATACGATAAACGGAGTCTCGCTTTCTTTCTCCTGCGTCGATTCGAATCTGTGGGTTACTTCTTTTTGCTGAGGACGACTTTCGAACGGGTGAGGAGCCGATTGCTGGGCAGAGGCTGCGTTTATTTCATCATCCAGATGAAATAGTCTTCTCAAATCTTCTTCGTTATATTTTTTCGTTTCCCGCTCTACGGCAGGTCGATCTGAAAAGTCGTATTTATCGATATTTCTGAAATTCTGAGGTCTTAATTTCTGTTCCGTAGTTCCGTTGTCGTCGAGCGTAACTTGTGGGACCAGGTCGTAACTGCCGATGGTTTTTCTGATTACGGCATGAACAAACGCGTAGATTTCTCTCTCGTCGTCGAATTTGACTTCCAGTTTGGACGGGTGAACGTTGACGTCGACTTTTTTCGGATCGACTTCCATAAAGAGCACGAAGAAAGGATAGTCGCCCTTTTCGAGTATGTTTTCGAATGCCGAAAAGACGGCGTGGTTAATTGTCTTATTTATCACGTAGCGTTTGTTGAGGAAAAAGTACTGGTCGCTTTTGCTCTTTCTGAGATAATTCGGCTTCGTTACATATCCCGTAAGGGTGATATAATCAGTAACTTCTTCTACTTCGAGCAATGCTTCGTCGATATTATCCGCAAATACGGATTTCATCCTGTCGAGCAAGGAGCCCGCCGCAAAATCGAACAGCAGATCGTCGTCGTTATAAAACTTAAAAGATATTTCCGGATGACTCAGGGAAACGCGCTTAAATGTTTCTATTATATGTTTCAGTTCCGTAGTATTCGATTTCAAAAAATTTCTGCGCGCAGGCACGTTATAAAAAAGATTTTTAACCGTAACCGAGGTTCCTTTTTGAAAAGCCCCTTTTTCAACTAGCAATTCGTTGGAATCCGAAAACCTGATATAAGTCGCCAGTTGATCTTCTTCCCTTCTGGTTTTAATTTCGAGCTGGCTGACTGCGGCAATAGAAGCCAGCGCTTCGCCTCTGAAACCGTATGTAATTATTTTTTCGAGGTCGTCGACGGAACTGATTTTGCTGGTTGCATGGCGTTGAACGCAGAGGAGAGCGTCGTCCTGGCTCATGCCTTCGCCGTTGTCGACAACCTGAATGAGAGATTTGCCGGCGTTTTTAATTATAACTTCGATTTCGGTAGCGCCCGCGTCGATCGAATTTTCGAGCAGTTCTTTTACTACGGATTCCGGCCTGTTAACAACTTCGCCGGCGGCAATTTTATTGGCAATATTTTCCGGCAGTATTTTTATTTTTTTTGATTTATTTTCCATCTTATTTCACTTTAAGTAATTCTAATATAATGATAAAGAACGAAATCGTTAAATTCTTTTTTCGTCGCCGTCCAATCTTCCCGGCTGAAATCCGGGAAATAAGTATCTCCCTCGGCTTCGAATTTCATCTCGGAAATAATCATTTCGTCGGCTAAATCGATAAATGCCTCGTAAACCTGTTTGCCGCCAATTATAAAAATTTTTTCGTAATCTTTACAATGCTCCAAAACTTCGTCAACGCCGGATAATACGACAGAGTCGGCGGCGTTGGTTTTATAGTTCTTATTCCGGGTTAAAATAATATTGAGCCTGTTTTCGAGCGGTCTTTTAAGCGATTCGCGGGTTTTGCGTCCCATTACAACCGGGTAACCGTCAGTCGTCGATTTAAAATGACTTAACTCCTCGGAAGAATGCCAGGGCAATAAACCTTTATTACCGATCACATTATTTTTCGATTTAGCGGCGATGATAATGATTTTCATGAAAATTTAAATTCATGCCCATGGTATTTGAATACCAAGCAGATTCAGTTTTTCTTCGAATTCGATTCTTTCCCTGTTCTTTGCAAGTCGGTCTTCTATTTTTCTCAACCAGCCGTACTCGTCAGCCAGCCTCAGGACTTCTTCCCTATCGCCCGAATTAATCGCTTTCAAAACATTCAGTTCGAGCGCGGAGAATTTAACGCCGTTATAAATATAATCCATAAAAGCTTCCCATGTAATCGGGCACCATCTGGCGACAATTTCTTTGCCGATAACTTCGGCGTATTGACGGATCTCGTATTGAGCGTGCGAGTCCATTCTTAAAGAAATAAATCGCAATAGGTTGTGAAGGTCGATTTTCCAGTAGGCTTCGGTGTAAGTCGAAAGCGGCAAATCTTTCCGGGCTTGTTCTCTTGCCACGCCGGCTTCGATTCTTTCTTTATAAATTTCACGCGCATAATTCTGAAACTTGATCTCTTTTTCCGATAAAATTTTGCCGACTTCGGCGCTCAGGAAGCCTTCGCTCCCCTGTTTATTGTCTTTTGCCTGGAGGCGCCATTTATCCGGGTCGGTTTTTTGAGAAGCGTCGATGGCAATCGAATAACGCGTTGAATACTCGTTGACGTTCGCGGTTCTGTGACGAATCCACTGACGCCATGTATCCATCGGAACGCGCACGTGAAATTTAATTTCGCACATTTCAAACGGCGTAGTGTGCTGGTTTCTCAATAGATAGCGAATAAGTCCGCGGTCTTCGCTTACTTTTTTTGTTCCCTTTCCGTAAGAAACGCGCGCGGCTTGTACAATCGATTCGTCCGACCCCATATAATCGACAACGCGAATAAAACCGTCGTCGAGAACGGGAAATTTCTTTCCCAAAATTGAATCGAGTTCTTTGACCGAAACTCGCTCCAGAATTTCGTCTTTATTTTCCATTTAAATTCCGGTGTTAATTTTTAATTGTAAACTGATGTAAAATTTCTCTGGCAATAATTTTGGCGGCGGTTAAAATTCCTTCGTCTATCTTTTCGATCGATTCTTCGAGCGATTCGAAATACTCCGCCAATTCGATAATATGAATGTTTTCCTCTTCGGGTAAATCGCCTTCGGCTTCTCCGCATACCACATAAACCGGAATACCTTCCGGCGCGTATTTTTTAATGATCAGGTAAGAGCCTTTTTCGTATCTGCTCTGGAAATCGAATTTGCCTTCTCCAGTTAAAACGAAATCATATACATTTTCGGCAATGCCAAGATCTTCGAAAATAAATTTCTCCGCAGATTTTAATTTAGCGTCGAAGAATAATTGAAACGCCCCGGCCAAGCCGCCTCCCGCTCCGTTGAGTTTCATTTTGGTTTCTTCGTCGCAACCAATCAGACCTAATATGTTTTCCAAACCTTTCTCGAGAATATCGAGGTCTTTTTCACCCGCGCCTTTTTGAAGGGCATATACCATCGTAGCGCCCTCCTTGCCAAGAAGCGGATTGTTAACGTCGTGAACGATTGTAATGTCGAACGGCAATTTCTTCTTATTATATTTAACTTTATCCGCTTTAATAAAATTTGCAGGCAGAAGATCGAGTTTGCTTTTGTCTTTGTCGAACAATTCAAATCCGAATCGACTCATCATGCCAAGCCCCATGTCATTCGTTGCAGTGCCTCCGATACCGATTACCAGTTCTTTTATTTCAAGGAAACCGTTTTCGGCGCTCTCAACTAACTGCTCGATTAATTCGCCCATGCCTTTCGACGTTAGCAGCAAAGGATTCCTTTTATCTTCGGGAACCAGATTAAGCCCCAGAACCAGCGCGGATTCGATATAAACTTTATTATCCTGCATCGAATAACCGACAGGGCAAAGAAATTTTTCGTCCGAGTGCGGATATGAAATTTCGAAGTGAAGCAGTTCCAAACTGAAATAATTATTGGCTATTTCCAAAAAACCGTCGCCGCCGTCGCTAATCGGTTTATAATGGAATTCAATAATTTTTTTAAGATCCTCGGGAATCAGTTTATCGAATGCAGTCTGAAATAGCGAAGCAATTTCAACGGAGTTAGCGCACTCTTTGAATGAATTGGGCGCAACTAAAATATTTTTTTTCATTTTATTTTTATTTAGAGTTTGTTGTAAGTTTTGAATAAGCTTCGATTAAATTCGATTTTGTCTGCAGCAAGTCCTGGGAAATTACTTTTACATCGCCGAGCACCGGGAAAAAATTAGTATCGCCATTCCATCTCGGCACAATATGAAAATGAATATGCTCGTCGATTCCCGCGCCCGCTGCTTTACCGAGATTTGCGCCGAAATTAAAGCCGTGCGGCTTCATTACCAGATCGAGGGCTTTCATACTCAACTTGGTTACCTGCATAATGCGATTCATTTCCTCTTCGGTCAAATCCTCAAAAGACGACAAATGCCTATTAGGAATGACCATTAAATGTCCGCTGTTGTAAGGATAAAGATTCAGCATCACAAAACATACGTCGGCGTTGTAGACTTTGAGAGATTTTTCATCTTCGATTTTTTCATTAACCGCATCGCAAAAGATGCAGGTTTCGTCTTGCTTTTTATCCTTAAACGACTCGATATATTGCGAACGCCAAGGCGACCACAAACGTTCCATAATACTCCTGTAAATTAAATATAGAGGGAAAAAATAATTGACCCGTCAACCGTAAACCGAATTGACGGGTCATATATAATCACTACAGCGCAATTATTATTCCGCTGCTTCTTCTTTTTGTTTCTGATATTCTTCTATAATTTTGGCTTCCACTTCTTTCGGCACTTCTTCGTAGTGAGAGAAGCTCATTTTGAACATGCCTCTGCCCGATGTCAAACTGCGCAATTGAGTCGAATATTTATGCAACTCGGCGAGAGGAACTTTTGCTTTGATGATCTGGAACGGAGATTCCGATTCCATACCAAGGATTTTACCTCTCCGGCTCGAGATATCGCCCATTACGTCGCCCATATACTCTTCGGGAATTTTTACTTCCACGTCGTAGATCGGTTCGAGGATAACGGGTTTAGCTTCCATAAATCCTTTTTTGAACGCCTGCGACGCGGCTATCTTGAAGGAAACTTCGTCCGAGTCGACCGAGTGGTAAGTGCCGTCGAACAAAGTAACTTTGACGTCGACCACCTGGCTGCCGGTAAGAATTCCTTTCGACATGATTTCCTTCAAGCCTTTTTCGACTGCAGGCACAAACCTGCCGGGAACCACGCCGCCTACAATCGCGTCTACGAATTCGAATCCGCCGCCTCTCGGAAGCGGTTCCAATTTCAAATGAACGTGACCGTACTGTCCCCTGCCGCCGGATTGTTTTTTGTGTTTATATTCCGCGTCGTTGCAAACGCCTTTTATCGTCTCGCGATAAGGAATTCTCGGTTCGACCAGATCGACGTCTACTCCGTATCTGTCTTTCAGGAGTTTGATGGCAAGGTTCAATTGAAGCTCTCCCTGACCTGCAATTATTGTCTGAGAAATTTCAGGGTCGTATTTCGAAATCAATGTAGGCTCTTCTTCGTGCGCCGTATGCAAAGCGGCGGATATTTTATCTTCGTCGCCCTTTGCCTTCGGCTGAACCGCCATTCTGATTACCGGGTCGGGATATTCGATTTCCGGCAATACAACCAAAAAGTTCTTTGAACAGAGCGTGTCGCCCGTATGACTGTCTTTCAGTTTTACCACAGCGCCGATATCGCCGGCTTTCAGGCTGCTGACTTCGGTCCTGTTATGACCGTTAAGAATAAAGAGCTGCCCGATTCTTTCCGTTTTATCTTTGTGAGTGTTTACAAGGTCGATGCCTTGAGTAACTGTTCCCGAATAGACTTTGAATATCGAAAGTTCGCCGACGTGCTGTTCGGAAAGAGACTTGAATATAAAGAGAACGGTTTCGCCGCTCGGGTCGCATTTGATTTCGACGGGAGCGTCGCCGTCTTTCATTTTTGCTTCGACCGGTTTTCTGTCCGCCGGCGACGGGAAATATTTTTCTACGAAATCGAGGAATGTGTTGGCTCCTACGCCTTTAGTGGCTGCCATCGGTAAAGCCGGTACAAGCGTTCCCTCTACAATAGCTTTTTTGATGCCCTTGACCAAGTCCTCTTCGGATAGAGTGCCTTCTTCAAAAAATTTATTCATCAAATCTTCGTCTGACTCGGCTACTTTTTCGATCAATTCCTCGCGCAGTTTATCAGCCTGTTCTTTTAAATTAGCCGGTATATCTTCAACCGTAACCTTTTTCGAGCCCGCTTCTCCGTAGGTTACGAGTTTCATTTTTATCAGATCGACTACGGCATTGAAATTGAGACCTTCGCTCGCAGGGAAAGCGACCACGCTAACATCGGGCGAAAGTCTGTTTTTTGCAACTTCAATTGTTTCAAAGAATTTGGAATGTTCATTATCGACTTTATTAACAATTACAGCAGAAGGAATATTATATTTTCTTGCATATTCCCAGGTCAGCTCAGTGCCGACTTCAATGCCTTCGGCGCTTTTGATAACCGAGACGGCGACGTCGGACACATATAGACTTGAAATTACCTGTCCGATAAAGTCGGGAAAGCCTGGAGTGTCGAGCAAGTTAATTTTTTTATTGTTCCACTCCATATGAAGAGGAGTGGCGTAGATAGAAATTTGTTTTTCGATTTCATTCTGGTTAAAGTCGGATACAGTATTGCCTTCTTCAATTTTACCGATTCTGTTAGTAGCGCCGGATGTAAAAAGGAGTAATTCGGAGATGGAAGTTTTACCGCTTCCGCCGTGTCCAATTAATGTAATATTTCGGATTGCGTCTGGATTATACTCTTTCAAGATGTAGTCTCCTTATAATATTTATCGATCGAGAAAATTTATTTTCGCGCCAGTGTAGACCAAAAAGCCCGAAAACCTTTAATGACGGCTCTTAAATTCGATACAAAATTAGCGGCTTTCTCTTCCTCCTTCAATAGATTTCCCGTCTTGAACGAATTCACTTTTTCTTTGAATCTTTTAATGGACGAGTCGATTTCCGCCCAGTAATCTTCAATGTCGGAAACAATCCTCTTGGCTTTCTCGACGGTTTCGTTCAGATTGTCGACAGCGGGGATTGTCTTGTCGATTAGCATATCAATATCTTTACGAAGGGCTTGAATATCGTCCGTAATTTTCTTCAGATAGACGATTAAAAATACGCACAAAGATATTGCCGCTAGAATTAATACAGTCAGTAAAATATCTATTAAAGTCATAATAATTTATTACGATTCTTTTTCGGAACGATAAGCGTCGACGCCTGCTTTAACGGCGGTTTTCAACTTATCGCTTTCTTTTTCTACTTTTTCCTTGCCGGTTTTAACGGCTTCGGAAGCTTTGACTTTAGCCTCGGACAATACTTTTTCGGCTTCGTCCAGAAGCGCGTCGACTTTTTCTTTTGTTTCGGCTACAAGTTTTTCGGATTTCTTTTTGCCTTCGTTTATCAATTGATTCGCCTTGTCTTTTGCTACAGCCAGATACGATTCGGCGTCGTCCATTACGTCTTTCGATTTAACGCGAATATCTTCTCTCAATTCTTTCCCGCTTTTGGGCGCAAATAAAAGTCCCAATAACGAACCGACAGCTGCGCCGGCAAAAAATCCGATCAAAATTCCTTTTCCTACGCCTCTTGTTTCGTCGTTATGCATATAATCCTCCTTTGTCTGTTTTTAAGTGTTGTAAAATAATAACCGCCTTTTCTAAAATCAAGGTTTGAACGAAAATCGGACTGAATAATCGACAAAATAATTCTACTATTGCGAAGTTCGATTAAAATTTATCGTATAATATCCAGAATGGCTTTATTAACTTTTGCAATGGGCAAACCGACCACGTTATAGTAGCAGCCGTTAATTTTGGAAATGAAAAGAGCTCCATAGTCGTCCTGGATTCCGTATGAGCCGGCTTTATCCATCGGACTGCCGCTATCGATATAATTCAGAATTTCTTTGCGCTCTAATTTTCTGAATGTAACTTTGGTTTTTTCGTAATCGATGATTTTTTTGCCGCTCGATAAATTTGCAACTACAAATCCTGTATAAACCGTGTGAGTGTTCCCGCTCAATTTCGAGAGCGTTTCAAAAGCTTCTTTTTTAGATCGGGGTTTACCCAGAATTTCTTTATTTAAGACCACAATCGTGTCTGCCGTAATTACTATTCCCTCTTTCACTTTTTTTGAAGCGGCATTGAATTTATCCATAGCCAGGCGTTTAACGGTTCTAACCGGATGTTCGCCGTCCTGTAATTCTTCTCTTACGTCTACGGAAAATGACTTGAAGCGGATATTGAGCAGTTTAAGAAGTTTTCGTCTTCGGGGAGATTTCGATGCGAGATAAATTGGAATTTTTTTGTCGATCATAAGGGAAATTATCGAAACAAAGCTTTAATACTACCCCAGGTGCGTTTAACGCTCGAAACTCTGTGCACCACGTTTTGCGGCGCGCTGTAGGCTGTTTGACCGTCTTTGTCGACAATCTTAAGGCGATAAGCGTAAACAGCGTCGGTCGATTTAAATGCCGTCTGATCGACGTATTCGTAGCTTTTGTCGGGTTCGGGCTCGACTCTGGCGAGAAACATAAACTGACCGTTTACTGTTCTGCGTTCTATTTCGAAATGGCTCAGATTAACTTCGCTCGACGTTTTCCAGGTTATCAGAACGTTGTTATCCTGGCTTTCCACTCTAAATTCAAGAATTGTAGTCGGCGCGTAGAGAAGCGTAGCGGAAATCAAAATGGTCAATATGGTCAGTTTTGTTTTCATATTTCCATGTCAAATATATCGGAAGATATTAAGATTGTCAAGTATTTATTTACTATACTTTTTTATACGTCTGCCAGTTGCCGTACTTGAATTTGATATAAATGATACCCGCATAAAGAATGACATAGAAAGGCAAAGCCAGCCACGCGCCAATCAAACCGAGCTTGAAAACTACTCCGAGTAAATATGCGATGGGCACAAAAACAAGCCAGTTCGAAATTACCTCCGCTACCATCACAAAAAACGTTTTGCCCGCGGCTTGAAGACCGTTAGCAAGCACTACTCCGAAGGAATAGAAAATCTGACCGAATCCGGCTATCCTCAATGCGGGGGCGGCAGTTTCAATAACATTACCGTCATTTGTAGTTAATATGAGCACTATTCTGGGAGCCGCCAGGAAAACGATGCCGACTATCAGAGTATATAAAGCTGCCAGTTTACTGGTTTCGAATCCGTAATGCCGGGCGCGTTCGGTATCGCCTCTTCCGAGATTATTTCCCACCAGCGTTTGAACGGCTATCCCGAATCCGAAACACGGCATCAGCGAAATTAAGAGAGCGGTAAACACTACGTTGCTTGCAGCCTGTTCCAGAGTGCCGATTAATCCTGTAATCGAAATAAAACTCAAAAAGCCGATCAGAATAAAAACATTCTGGATAGACACCGGCAGCGAAATTTGAATTATCGACTTTGCGATTTCAGGCACAAAACGGAGATTTTTAAAATATTTATACGATTTTCGGTATGAAGGCAAAATGGTAACGCCAAAATAAAATAACGCGTCGCACACAGTAGCCAAAGTGGAACCCAAACCGGCGCCTGCGAGTCCCATCCCTTCAATGCCGAACATACCGTAAATAAAGATATAATTGAAAATTATATTCAAAAAATTAGCTATGATTCCGGAGAACATAAAAATTTTCGTCTTACCGATACCAAAATAAAAACCTCTGTACGATACGGTCATCAGGAAGAATGGAATTCCGAGGAACCGGTAATGGAGATATTCGCCGGCATAAAATGCAACTTTGTCGTCGACAGCCAGAAAGTTAGCAATCGTATCGGCAAAAACGACCACAAGAGAACTGATAACAATTCCAATCATAGTCGAAAGCGCGAGCGAAGTATTTAGAACTTTACCGCAGCCTTCATAATTTTTTTCGCCGTAACGCCGAGCAATCACAACATGCGTACCGGTTGCAAGACTCGAAAAAAAACTTACCACAGCCCACGTTGCAAAAACTCCGATACCCATTGCAGCCAGATAATATTTGGCATCCGGAAGACGCCCTACCATCGCAGTGTCGACCATCGAAACGACCATCTGAGTGGAGAGTCCCGCAATAGCCGGAAGAGCTATCTTGAGTATATATTTATGATCTTCTGTAAAAGAAAATAATTTCATGGTTTCTAAAATATCGATTTAAGAATTACATCAAAAATAATTTATCTTTCCAATGCAATTAATTTAACATTAACTATTTGTGGAAAATTTTACTATTTTGCGGACAAAACAATCCGTCTGAATGGACAGAAGACAGGAAATATTGACTCTTATCAAAACTCTGGGGATTAGCATCAATCACCTGGCAGGGCAATTAGGACTTAAAACGCATACACTCAACTATCTGCTTCACGACTCATCAGCGCTCGACGACGAATTGTACGCTCAAATAAAAGAAGCGTTGGATAATTATCAGTATGAGCTGAGATTATTCGACAACGACGAGAAAGATACGCTCGATTTATTCGACGAAGACGAACAGCATCAATTCATGGGCGAACGGATACGTCTGTTTGCCAGAAGAAAATTCGGCACGTTAAAGAAACTCGCAGACGCAATGGAAATTTCCCCTCAGCAATTGCAGCAGTATATCAGCGGCAAAAGAGAACCCGGCTCCAGAATATTGATGAAATTCCTGAAGCTCGGGTGCGATTTAAACTGGCTGCTCGGAGGCAGAGAATCCAACGAGTCCTACAGGATTCAAAAACTCGAAGCTCGCATAAAAGAATTGACAAAAGGACTCGAAGAGACGTCTGAAAAAATCAATAAACTTCTGGGAAATCAAAACAGATAGATGAATCTGAATGCAATCTCCCCGCCGCTGTAATTTTTTCTTCCTCCGATAGTATCTTTAAAATCCGTTATAAGATTGTAGCCGGCTTCGGCTCCCATAATAAAATGTCTGCCTAAAACAAAATCGATCCCTGCAAGCGGTTTAATTCCGAAGACGGATTCGGATTTTGCGGAAACTTGAAGTATGGAATTTTTTGCCTCGCTGCCGATATAAACTCCGGCGGTAATACCTGCAAAAGGTCTTACTTTGCCCGGTTCTTCGTCAATAAAATAGTAATTAATTCCCATCAATAACGGCGCTACGCTGCTGGCGCTCTGTCCGGTATTCCAGCCGTCTACTTTTACTTCAGCAGAGCCGTTCAAAAAACCCAGACTCAACCGTAAAGCCAAATTTTCCTCAAGCCAGTTGCTATAGAATAAATTTCCCGTAAATCCAGTTGCAGAAGCCGTTACATTGTAAGCGGCTGTAGCGCTGCTTTTTTCAGAGTTGAGAAACGTACCGATACTTAAACCTATAGCAGATCTTCCTTCCAGGGCAATCGATTGAGCATTCGCGCTTCCAAGCATGAGTACGATAATCATAATCAAATATAACTTTTTCATTATCCCCTCTTTTGAATGATATTGTAAACTAAAAATAGCATAATGTAAATGCAACTAAAATATCCTTTTTATTATATTTGTTCCTTAAAAAATGAGAGAATTGCCATGAAAATGCTTGAAAACAAATGGGCGCTAGTAACAGGAGCCAGCCGGGGTATAGGACGACAAATTGCCAAGGGATTATCCGAAAGGAAATGCAACCTGATTTTACACGCAAGGAAAAAAGAAAATTTGACGAAAATTAAGGAAGATCTGTCGGAAAGCGGAATTCAAATCCATTGCGTCGAAGCCGAATTATCCGACAGCAAAGCGCTCGATAAAATGGTTAAAGAAATTATGGAGAATATCGGCGCAATCGACATTCTTTATAACAACGCCGCAATAATGAGCAAATACAAAGAAGATTTTTTTAGCATCAGCATAGAACATTATAAAGAAATATTCGAAGTAAATGTTTGGGCTGTTATCAAATTGTGTTCGGAATTTGCTCCGCAGATGAGAGAAAAAAAATGGGGCAGAATCATTAATGTAACTTCGGGAATTGAAAATCAGCCGCAACTTGCGCCTTATTCGATTTCGAAAGCTGCAATCGACAAATACACAAAAGATATAGCGGGCGAACTAAAAAAAGATAACGTGCTTGTAAATTTACTGGATCCGGGCTGGCTTAAAACCGACTTGGGCGGTAAGAATGCATGGTTCGAAGTTGAAACCGTATTGCCCGGAGCGCTTGTGCCGGCGTTGTTGGACGATTATTCGACAGCCGGAGAATTATTCAGAGCTCAGGATTATAAAATGCTAGAGCGTTAAAATATAGGATTCAATCCGAGCTGGCGCGCTATTACAATCCTTTGTATTTCCGAAGTGCCTTCTCCTATTTGCAGCAATCGTTGATCCCTGTAAAAACGTTCTATTTCATATTCTTTCATCAGTCCGTATCCGCCGTGAATTTGAAGAGCCTCGTCGGCGACCTCACGGGCAATTTCCGAGCAATATAATTTTGCCATGGCGGCTTCGGTAGTAAATGGTTTATTGTTATCTTTCAACCAACAGGCTTTATACAGGAAAGTTCTTGCCAATTCGATTTTCATCGCCATATCTGCCAGCTTAAACGAGTTTACTTCGAAGTCGCCAATAAACCGCCCGAACTGTTTTCTCGTTTTGGAATATTTCAGAGCAAGTTCGAATGCGCCCTGCGCGCAGCCCAATCCCATAGCGGCTATTGCCAATCTGCCGGAGTCGAGCGTGGAAAGCATAATTTTGGAACCTTCGCCGATTTTTCCCAATAAATTTTCTTCGGGTACGAAGCAATCGCTCATAAATAATTCGGCTGTATTCGACGCGCGCCACATCATCTTGCCTTTCAACGTGGAAGTTGTAAAGCCGGGAGTTCCCGTTTCAAGGAGGAAACAGCTAAACTCTTTATGACCTTTATCTTTAATCCCCGTTAGAGCCTTGATTGTAGCGCCGATAGTCAAAGGGGTGTCTCCGTTCGTAATGAATGTCTTCTGCCCGTTCAAAATCCAGCCCTGTTCCGTTCTGACTGCCGATGTATTTGTACCGTTTGAATCCGAGCCCGCATTCGGTTCGGTCAAACCGAAAGCCCAAAGAGCCTTGCCGGCGGTTAAGTCGGGAAGATATTTTTCTTTCTGTTCCTTAGAACCGTATCTGTAAATCGGTCCTGTCCCGAGCGAATTGTGTGCGGCAACAGTAGCAGCCTGCGAAGCATCGACTCTTGCCAGTTCTTCAACAATAATTATATACGATAAATAATCCAATCCCTGGCCGCCGTAATCGGGCGATACTGTGACTCCCAAAAAGCCCATCTCCCCCATCTTTTTTGTAATCTCAAGCGAGAATTCCTCGTTTTCGTCGAGTTGTTTTGCAGCCGGTCGTATTTCATTTTCAGCAAAATCCCTAACCGTATTCTTCAATAGTCCATAGTTGTCGTCCAGTTCAAAATTCATTGCTCCTCCGTAATTTTGTTAATCATCGTTTAGAATGCGCCGCGGGACGGAAATTTTTTGATTAAGAAACGCCTGTGCATAAGTTTTGCCCTGCGCGTCGATTTTCAGAGAGCGGGTGCCTCCGCCGTCAAGCGATTTTTCGAGCAAAAAGTTAAACGCATTCAGGTTGGGCAATTCATACCTTACAACTTTGCCTTTACATAGATCCCTGAAAAGATATTTCATATAATCGGCGGTAAGATAATCTTTAAGGAAACGATAAATTTTTTCGTTTCTGGCAATTACTCCGATATTTGCCGTATCGCCTTTATCGCCGGACCTAGCCAGGCAAAGGTCGTAAAATCTTACCGATGTATCGGCCTGCTCCGGCAATACGGGCGTAAACGATTCTACGCCATCTGATATTTGCGCTTCGTTGTTGTCGTTCTCAATTTCTTTTTCAAAGCCGGTAACCGTCTCGATTTCATATTGAGCATCGGGAAAGATAAGAAGATAAGCTTTAACGACGGATTTAGGGATGAGCGCAGGCCAGTAAGTAATTACATTCCGGGGTTTGGGGCGACCGCCTGTAACTGCGATTCCGGGAGGCGAACTCAAAATCAAAGGCGCTATTTGTTTCGAGAATTCATTCAGTTTTTTCAAATCGTAATCGTATGCGCCGAAGCGCAATAATATTTCGTTCGTATCGTCGTACTCCGCAAGCGAACCGTGGCAGGCGTTGAATCCGACAAATTCAGTATTGATTCTCTCAAAATCGATTCCCAATCTGTTCCAGAAAATTTCTTTAATTTTTTCGGCTTTACGGAGTACGTCGGGACCGCTTACGATTACCGAGCCTTCAATCTTATAACCGTCCTCGTAAGCCATCGACACTTTATAATAAGGCGTCGAAGGCTTGCCTTTAATATTTTTTACGCGCACTCTGTCGGCGCTTTCCTGAACGAGTTCTATTGATTTAAAATCCGCAATCACATCGGGCGAAATATATTCGGAGGGATTTCCCATTTCATAAAGCAGTTGTTCTTTAACTGTATCGATCGTTACGGCTCCTCCAGTATTATCGTGTTTTGTTACGACGAATTCGCCGTCGGGATAAATTTCGACAATCGGGTATCCGAAATTTTCCCATTTGTCGACCAGTCTCCAATCGGAAAAATTTCCGCCCGTAGCCTGGGCTCCGCATTCGATTATGTGTCCGGCTACAATTCCCGATGCGAGCTTATCCCAGTCGTCATAACTCCACCCGAATTCATAAATCATGGGCGCCATTGTAATCGACGTATCTGTAACCCTGCCGGTAATTATTATTTGCGCTCCTTTTTTCAACGCTTCCACAATCGGTTTCGCTCCCAGATATACATTGGCGGTCTGCAATTTATCTTTTACAGTTTCGAAGTCTTCTCCTGTTTCGATATTCCGAAACGAAGTTTTTTCCGGATAAAATTCATCAATCTTATCTACAATATCGTCGCCGTAGACAACTGCCACTTTCAGGTCGAGGCGCATTTCGTTCAATACTTCCGTTACTTTTTGTCCGCAGGCTACGGGATTGATGCCTCCGGCATTCGTTATAACGACAATCTTTTTTTCGGAAATCAATTCTGCGTTTTCCCTGATCTGCTCTATAAAATCGGTTACATATCCGAGTTCGGGATTTTTCGTCATCTGCTTTTTAAGAATGCTCATCGTTATTTCTGCCAGAAAATCCATTGTGAGGTAATCGATTTCGCCCTGAGTTATTTGCCTGTTGAATGCCTTCAAATCGTCGCCCCAGAAACCTCCCGCATTTGCAATGCGAAGTTTATTTTTCATAATCTCACTCCGTAGAAATAGGTTTTGTTTTAATTAATACTTTTTCCGTATTGACGCTTTCGCCTTCATGCACAAAAATATTTTCAACATATAAATCGAAAGGAGCGTAAATATTATTTTCCATTTTCATTGCCTCCACAATCATCAATAAATCGCCCGCTTTTATTTTTGCGCCTTCGCTAACGCAAACTTTTACTACTTTACCGGGAATCGGGGATTTAATTTCTTCGTCCCCACCGTGCGCGTTGCCCGAGTTGTAATCTTCATCCGGTTCATTCACACGCAACTTATAATTTATTCCGTCCAGGGTGATATAAATTTTATCGCGAGATGCGGAAATAAAACAGCGATATTTTTTGCCGTCAATTGCCAAAATCAATTCATTATCGGCGGCATATAAAATTTTCGCTTCAATTTCTTTCTGCCCCGTTTTAATGAAAATATTTTCATCTGATATTCTCCGGGCGGTAATAGCGATTTCTTTTCCGTTTATAATTAAGTTATGTTGCATTCCTAGCTCCCTGAATTAAAGACTTCCGATAATCTTCCATACATTATATTCGTTTTCAATCGGCTTCCCGTTTTTCACATCGTCTTTAGCTGCAAGTTTATTTGCAGCATAAATTGCCGCAAGCATTTCGGCTTCAATTACTCTTCTCTTTTTATTCATATGTTCTTTCAAATTTGTTTCTTCTGTTTTGCAAAAGTCGGTGTAGAATTCGTTCTTCCTGAATTTATTGTTTTCGAGGATTACCAGGAGATATTCAATATTTGTATCGATACCGTGCGCCGCATAATTTTGAAGCGCGTAAATCATTTTATTAATCGCGTCGTTTCTGTTCTCGCCGTATGTAATTAATTTGGAAATCATCGGGTCGTAGCGAGGATGGATTTCGGCGGCTTCGAAAATACCGGCATCGTTTCTTACGCCCGCGCCGTGCGGGAATTTAATAAAGTTAATATAACCGGGAGACGGGCTGAAATTATTCAAAGGATTTTCGGCGTAAATTCGGCATTCAATCGCATGCCCTCTCGGATCTATTGTATCGAGATCGAGTCGTTCGCCGGAAGCAATCAGTATTTGATGCTTAACCAAATCGATACCAGTAACAAATTCTGTAACCGGATGCTCAACCTGAATTCGAGTATTCATTTCAAGAAAATAATAACGTCCTTTTTCATCCAACAGAAATTCGACAGTCCCCGCGTTATAATAATTTATTTCGCGGGCTAATTTAAGAGCGTCGTTTCCCATTTTAACTCTTAAATCCTCATTAACAGAAGGCGAAGGCGATTCTTCGATAATTTTCTGATATCTGCGTTGAATTGTGCATTCTCGTTCATTCAAGTGAATAAGTTTGCCGAATTTGTCTCCCAGGATTTGAAATTCGATATGTTTCGGTTTGGTTATATATTTTTCGACGTAAACGGTTCCGTCCCCGAAATAACTTTTGGCTTCCCTTCCTGCGGCTTCGAGCGCGCCGGGCAGTTCTTTTTTGGAATTAATAATTCGCATTCCTTTGCCGCCTCCGCCCGCCACAGCTTTAATGATCAATGGGAATTCAAGATTATCCGCGCCTTTTAAGATTGTATTGACATCTCCTGTAATTCCTTTAAGAACCGGCACGTTTAAGCGCCCGGCTAATTTTCTCGCGTTTAATTTATTTCCCATAGTTCGAATTGCCTGCGGCGAGGGACCGATAAAAATCAAATTGTTGTCGACGCACGCCTGCGCAAAATCGGCGTTCTCAGCCAAAAATCCGTAGCCGGGATGGATGGCGTCGGCGCCGGAATTTTTTGCCGCTTCAATTATTTTATCGATATTCAAATAAGTATCCTTCAAACTTCCATCGCCTATAAAAACGGATTCGTCGGAAATTCTGTTATAATAAGAATTGCGGTCGTCCGAAGAATAAATCGTAACGGTTTTGATATCCATTTCGCGGGCAGTTTGAATAATTCGGACGGCTATTTCCGATCGATTGGCAATCAGGATTTTTTTTATCATAAATTTTCCGGCAATAAATTTATTTATTTTTACGCCAGGAAGGTTTTCGTTTTTCAAGAAAACTGTTCATCCCTTCCTGCCCTTCTGGGGAAACTCGCATCTTGGCAATAATTTTTGCGGTAATATTTCCGGCTTCTTCGTAGCTGTAAACGTTTACGATATCGCGAATCAATTTCTTGCATATTTTGACAGCCTCTGGAGCGGATCGCAAAAACAGCTCGACGTTTTCTTTGTATACTTTATCAACTTCATTTTGTTTGACGACTAAATTCACAAGTCCCATTTTATTTGCTTCGAAAGCGTCTATTCTTTTGCCTGAAAGCATTAAATAGCGCGCGTTAAATTCGCCGATTCTTTTGATAACGTAAGGACTGATAACCGCAGGCGCCAATCCGATTTTAACTTCGCTCAGCACAAAGAAAGAATTTTCTTCTGCGATAACAAGATCGCATGCCGCAACGATGCCGTTTCCCCCGCCGATGACGGCGCCGTGCACAAGCGCAATAGTCGGTTTGGCAAACGAATATATTTTATCGATTAATTTGGACAGTTTTTTGCTGTCTTCGAGATTCGTATTATAATCGTACTGAGCCATTTTCTTCATCCAGTTCAGGTCGGCGCCGGCGCAAAACGATTCGCCGTTGCCTTTAAATGCGAGTAAACGACAGTCTTCCGTTTCCGCAGTATCAATTGCGTCAATCAATTCCTCAATCATTAAATCGTCGAAAGCGTTATGTATTTCGGGTCTGTTAAATACGATGTTAAGGACTTCGTCTTCACGGATAAGATTGATCGTTTTATAGTTTTTCATTTAATTCTCCTACATTCTGAAAACGCCGTAACGCGGTTCGGGAATCGGTTTGTTCAAAGACATAGAAATTCCGAGCGCGAGAATTTTTCTTGTGTCGACAGGATCTATTATTCCGTCGTCCCACAATCTGGACGTCGAAAAATAAGGCGAGCTTTCGTATTCATAACTTTCGAGAATTTCGTTCAACAGTTTTTCTTTTTCTTCTTCATTCAAAGCTTTGCCGCGTTCTTTTTTCAATTGAGTTTCTTTAATCTGAATCAAGACGCTTGCCGCCTGCTGCCCGCCCATTACCGATATTCGTGAATTGGGCCACATAAAAAGGAGTCTCGGATTAAACGCTCGTCCCGCCATTGCATAATTGCCGGCTCCGAATGACCCGCCTGTAATAACAGTAAACTTGGGCACGTCGGCATTTGCGACCGCATGGACCAATTTAGCGCCGTCCCGAGCGATTCCTCCGTGTTCGTATTGCTTTCCTACAATAAAGCCGGTTATGTTCTGAAGAAAAACAATCGGGACTTTTCTTTGCGCGCACAGCTCGATAAAATGAGCTCCTTTGAGAGAAGACTCCGAAAAGAGAATGCCGTTATTGGCGATTATACCGACACTAAATCCCATAATGCGCGCAAAACCGGTAACAATTGTAGGAGCGTAGCGCGCTTTGAATTCATGAAATCTGCTGCCGTCCGCTATGCGCGCTATAATTTCTCGCGCGTCCACCTGCTTTTTAATATCAAGCGGAATAATTCCGTAAAGTTCATTCGGATCGTAGTACGGTTCTTCGGGAGCGGCAATGTTTACGAATTGTTTTTTGTTTTGGGGCAGCGTTTCAAAAACAGATCTGCATATTTTCAAAGCGTGAACGTCGTCTTCCGCCAGATGGTCGGACACGCCGGAAATTCTCGTATGAACGTCGGCGCCGCCGAGTTCTTCGGCCGTTACTTCCTCGCCGGTAGCGGCTTTAACCAAAGGGGGACCTCCTATAAAAATAGTTCCCTGATTTTTAACTATAATAGTTTCATCCGACATAGCGGGTACGTATGCGCCGCCTGCCGTACAAGAGCCCATTACGATGGATATCTGAGGAATTCCCATCCTCGACATTCTGGCTTGATTGTAAAAAATTCTGCCGAAATGGTCTCTGTCTGGAAAGACATCGGCTTGCTGCGGCAGAAAAACCCCGCCCGAGTCGACCAGATAAACGCACGGCAGATTGTTTTCCATTGCAATTTCCTGAGCCCTCAAATGCTTTTTGATAGTTTCTTTAATATAAGTTCCGCCTTTAACCGTCGCGTCGTTGGCTACAATAACCGCTTCCCTCCCGTGAATAACTCCGATGCCGGTTATAATTCCGGCGGATGGGAATTGATTGTCGTATTGGTCGAACGCCGCCAACTGGCTCAGTTCCAGGAAAGGCGTATCGGGATCGATCAACCGTTCGATTCGTTCTCTGGGAAGGAGTTTGCCTCTGGCTTTGTGTTTTTCGACGGCGTCTTTAGAAGCGCCGTTTTTAACTTGTTCAATGCGTTGATTAAACTGTTTGATCAGAGAGCGGTATAGCGAAGCGTTTTCTTTGAACTCGGGCGAGTTCGGATTAATGTTCGACTTCAGTCGTTGCAACGGATTTCTCCTTAAATTATTCAGCTGTCAATAAAATTTATTTCATCAGCTGATTGCTCCGGAAAAGCGCAGGAAGTCGATCTAACTGAAGCCCCCCAATAATTTATTCGGATTTTAAGACACTCTATTGCAATTTAGCGAATTAATTTTCAAAATCAAATCTTATTCTAACAGGGTTACGGTTTAGATTTATAGACCGAAACCGCTCTGGCGGCATTCAGGAGTCTGAATGCCGAAGCCGTAACGGACGCCGCAATAAGCATAATCAATGTTATGGGAATCCAATGATTGAACGACAAGCTCTCGTAAGCCGTGAAATAAATAATTAACAGTATCAATCCAACGCTCATATTTACCGACAAAAAGAAATTTCCGATAATTCTTTTCGTGTTGTCATCGAGTTTGCCCGCCGCTTCCAGTTCGAATCTTTTGCAGATGACGGAATACATATTAACCCATTTCTCCTTCTTTTTGAAAACCAACGCATACAATAACGATTCGATTACAAGACCCGCGGACTGCTGGATTAATGCAATTGCTGTAATTATACTCGCCGATACCAATGCGGATTCGTCGATGCGGCTAAGCGATTCGGAACTGACTTTTGCAAGCGGATAAAGAAGCATCAATATCCGCCATATGCCGTAAGTAAATAATCCGGGAATTATTAAAGTCAGAAGAATCCAGATATTTTTTGTTATCGATTCCATTTTCCATCTATTTTTAATGAGTGATTATTAACTCATTTTTGTGCGCATGAATCTTTATAAAACAAATGTATTCGAAACAGCAAAAAGATGATAAGCATTTTTCAGGTTTATATCTACTTTTTTTGGAATCGGCTAGAGAAATTAGAATGTTAATCGAGCATTTAAACAGAGGTTAAGATGATTTTTCCAAATTAAAGGAAAACTGACAAATCAATAATACCGTGAGAATTAATGTGATTAGAATTTCGGGAAGAACATTGTGAAAGAGTGGGATTAAGATATTATATTCTTCAGGCAAGATTAATGAAGACCATTATTTTAAATTACTTCACAAAACGATTGTTACCAAACGATCTCCTAAGATGCTGGGGCGCTGTTATTGGATAACGAATTGTAAAAAAGTAACAAAAGAAAGTTTCATTGCCAAACAAATGAAAGAGAGCGCATTTTATTACACCGCAATTGAACAATTAAGGCGCCAAATAGACGAGCGGACAAAATTTTGATGAAAAACTATCCAAAATACTATCCAAACTGATAACAATAAAAAAAGCGGCTTTAATAAAAACCGCTTCTAAATTATTGTATTACAATAAGTTAATGTTGTGGAGCTGAGGGGATTCGAACCCCTGACCTTCTGAATGCCATTCAGACGCTCTCCCAACTGAGCTACAGCCCCGTATTTCAATACGCAAAGATATAAATCTTTTCCTTTTTCCACAAAGAGTTTATTTCGATTTGTTTAATTCTTTTTATAAAAATATCTTTATGAACAAAAAATCAAAAAATATGAAAAGCAAATTAATCTCGTCCGTCTTGTTCATTATTTCGGCGTCAATTATTTTTTACTCCTGCGACGATACAATAAATCAAAGCGAACTCGATTCGCGCCCGATTCCACAGTCGAATATCAGTTATTCGGAACATATTCAACCTGTATTCGACGCCAAGTGCAGTTATTCGGGATGCCATAACGACGCCGATATGGCCGGAGGTTTGAGCCTGACTTCGCATGCAAATACAACGGCTAATTTTTTAATAGTCGCCCCGGGATATCCGGATAACAGCCGTCTCGTTCTTGCAGTGGAAGGCAGAACCGTCAATCCGATGCCGCCTCTGGGATACTGGCCTTTGACAGACGAACAGATACGCGCAATAAGAACCTGGGTTAAAGAAGGTGCCAAAAATAACTGACCAGGTTTCCGATTCCGGTATTTATCTGCTCGAAATTATTGCGCCGGACGACTTTTATACGGCTATAAAGAAATACGAAGGTCGTAAATTTCCAAAAGGATTTTATTACTACGCAGGCAGCGCGCAGAAGAATTTGCGCAAACGAATCGAACGCCATCTTAAAAAAAGCAAGAACATTTATTGGCATATCGATTATATTACAAGCCGATTCGATATTAACAAAATATTTATTTTCAATAAGGAGGGTAAAGATTTCGAGTGCGATCTTGTCGCAGAACTGCTCGAACATTTCGGTTTGATATCGACTGCCCCCGGCTTTGGAAATTCAGACTGCAACCGATGCGATTCGCACTTGCTTTATTCGGAACGACAGCTCGACTATAACCATTTCATTTCTCGGTACCAATCGATAGTGCGTTTCATTCCCTCTTCCAGCGAAACTTTTTGACGAAAGCCCAGTTCTTTTACGGCTTTCGACACGTCGCACGTCCAGGCGGGTTGAACAAAATCCCTTGCTTTTTCCATATTGAACGTAGCCGCCTTTTTGCTGAAGAGGGCAAAGAATTCCGCTATTGCAGCTACGGCATAAACGAGGAAATGCGGTATTTTTATTTTCAAAGCTCCCCTTCCGAAAGCTTTTTTAATTGCTTCGCTTATTTCGTGCCAATCGTAAATTTTCTCGGATGCGATAAAATAAATTTGTCCTTTGGATTGCTCGCTTACAGCCGCCAGATAAATGCCTTCGACCGCGTCGGCTACGTGAATGAGATTTAACTTCTTATTGTCGAATCCTACGAGAGTCATTAAACCCATTTTGTAGGTTTTAAATACCTGATAAATTTCCGTATCCCTTTCGCCGTAAACGGCAGGCAGTCTCACAATTGTAATCGGCAATTTATCCATATAACTTTTGGCTGCTTTTTCCTGCTCGAGTTTGCTCCTTCCGTATGTGGTAATAGGATGTTCGGGTGTTTCTTCATTCACGGGTTTTCCGTCGAGAGACGGACCGCATGCGGTTTGACTGCTCGATATTACGACTCTCTTTATAGAAGGATTTACTTCGAGCAAGGCATCGAGTAAATTCCTGGTGGTTTCCACATTCCCTTTGAAATATCCCTCTTCGGTTTTTGACTTTACAACTCCGGCAATATGAAACAGATAGTCGGCGTCTTTCAATACTTCCTTAAGCCCTTCTTTATCGAACAATCCGGTAGTATAAATTTCCACCGGTTTATTTTCGAGCCATCTCCTCGAACTCGTTTCCCTCAAAATACATTTAATTTTGTGACCTTTAGACAATAAATAATCGACCAGATGGCTTCCCACGAAGCCCGAAGCTCCCGTAACGACAGATGTAATTTTCGATTCCATAGTGTTAAATATTTCTTTATATTGTTTAAGTTAATTGAAAAAAATTATTTCTAAATATAAGCAAGATAAAAATACAAATAAAATTCGGAGGTATTTTGGTAGATATATTCAAAAAATGTTACGATTTCACCCGAGCAGACGAAGTTAAGGCAATGGGTGTTTATCCCTACTTCAGACCAATCGAAGAAAACGAAGGACCCGTTGTGCAAATCGAAGGCAGAAAAATTGTAATGGCGGGTTCAAACAATTATTTAGGATTAACCGCTCATCCGAAAGTAAAAGAAGCGGCTATTAAAGCAGTTGAAAAGTATGGTACGGGATGTTCCGGTTCAAGATATCTTACCGGAACGCTCGATTTACACGTTGAATTGGAAGAGAGATTGGCAAAATTTTTTGGAACGGAAGCGGTACTTTTATACAGCACGGGTTATCAAACGGCTCAGGGGGTAATTGCAACGCTGGTACAGCGCGGCGAATACGTGGTTTCCGATAAAGACAATCACGCATGTATAGTCGCAGGTCAAATTATGGCTCGAGGCGCTACCGCTGAACTGGTACGCTACAAACACAACGACATGAACGACCTCGAAAGAGTATTGAAAAAAATTCCCGTCGAAGCGGGCAAGTTAATCGTAAGCGACGGCGTTTTCAGCACGGGCGGCGAAATTGTAGACCTGCCTACTCTCGTAGACCTTGCAAAAAAATACAATGCCCGTTTGCTAATCGACGACGCACATGCGGTTGGAGTAATAGGCAAAGGCGGAAGAGGAACCGCAAGCGAATTCGATCTCGAAGAGGAAGTCGACCTTACAATGGGAACTTTCAGCAAAACGTTTGCGTCGCTCGGCGGATTCGTCGCCGGGAAAGAACGTGTAATCAATTACCTCAAACACCATTCGCCCGCATTGATATTCAGCGCTTCCCCCACTCCGGCGTCCGTTGCGGCTGCTCTAGCGGCTTTGGATATTCTAGAAGCAGAACCGTGGCGCGTGCAGAAATTGATCGACAATGCAAATAAAGTACGCACCGAATTAAAAGAGGCGGGCTTCAATGTGCTCGATGGCAGAACCGCAATTGTGCCCGTTATTGTAGGCGACGACGCTCTTGCATTTCAAATGTGGCGCCGTCTGTTTGACGAAGGAGTTTTCGTCAACGTATTTATTTCGCCCGGCGTTCCGCAGGGCAGACAAATGATGCGCACCAGTTATATGTCGACACACGAAGAAGAACACCTCGATTATATTATCAATACATTTAAGAAAGTTGGCAAAGAATTGGGATTAATCTAAAATTATTACGGAGTATCTTCAATGTCGGAAGTTACAATAAGAACGGTGAAATCCAAAAAGGATTTAATGACATTTCTCAAATTTCCGTGGGAAATTTACAAAGGCGACCCGTATTGGGTTCCGCCTCTCTTATACGACAAGAAGAAGATTCTGGACAAGAAAAAAAATCCGTTCTTTGAACACGCCGATATGGAACTCTTCCTGGCAGAAAAAAACGGCAAGACTGTCGGTAGAATTGCGGCAATCAGCAATCATTTGCACAATAAATATCATAATGACAAAGTCGGATTCTGGGGATTTTTCGAGTCGATTAACGATCAGGCGGTTGCAAATAGATTATTCGACGCCGCCAAAGAATGGCTCAAAGCAAGAGGCTTCGATACGATGCGAGGTCCCGCGAATCCTTCTTCAAACGATGAATGGGGAATGCTGATTGACGGATTCGAAGATACTCCGCGTATTTTAATGACCTACAATCCGCGTTATTATCTGGAACTCTGCGACAACTACGGCTTCCAAAAAGCAAAAGACCTGTATGCATACAAATTAGAACACGATAAAGTCGTTTCTTCCGATAAATTGAGAAGAGTAGCCGAAATAGCTCGCAAACGCTCTAACATTAAGATAACCCAGTTGAATATGAAGAATTTCAAAGCGGAACTGGATAAGGTCAAATATGTTTACAACAAAGCCTGGGCTCCCAATTGGGGATTTATTCCAATGACGGAAAAAGAAATCGACGCTATGGCAAAAGATTTGAGACCGTTGGTTGAACCGTCATTAGTGCTGTTCGGCGAGATCGACAACAAACTCGTAGGTTTTGCGCTCGTCATGCTCGATTACAACCAGATTTTTAAAGATATGAACGGCAAACTCCTCCCGTTCAATTTCATCAAGCTTTTTACGCAACGGAAGAAGATCACCTGGTGCAGGATCATTACATTGGGCATAATACCCGAATTTCAAAAAAGAGGTCTCGATTCGGTATTCTACTGGGAAATAGTAAACCGCGCAGCGGAACTGGGAATTTATCTCGGAGAAGCCAGCTGGATTCTCGAGGACAATGAAATGATGAACCGCGGCGCTCACGTTATGAACGGAGAACTCTATAAAAAATACCGTATTTACGATATCCCGATTTAGCTCGAATCAATCGACTTTCATCGCCTCGTCGTATTTGGAAATGTGAGGCGGGTCGATTTTTTTCAAAGCCTCCAACAGCGGTTTGTTTTCGGGATAGTTTTTCAGAAGTTCCGCAATCTCGCCCGCTTTTGCGTCGAAAAATACTTTCAACAACGGACTTCTCGGATCCAATTGGTCTTTTACTCTATCCAGATTCTTTATCAGTTTTACAATATTATTATACGCCGTTTCCGGCTCCGAATTCAACAAGTCCAGACCGTTATAATGATAATCGTAATAATCCATTCTGAACTGTTGGTACTTTGCATTCATTAAATTTTCCACAAGTCCCCTGCGGCTGTAGAGCGTGCTTTTCGATTCCCAGCCTTCCATATAAGCCGTATTAATTCCTCTGATTGCAATATCCAGCGCTTTCGAGAAATAAGGAGTGCCGGCAAGTTTTCCGTACGAATCGCTGTCGAATCCGATGATTACGTATGCATAATAATCGAGGAAACTGACGAGCGGGTCAAAATCGGATTGATTGAAATAGAGCGCTTGATTTTTTTCGTAAGCGAAGCTCCACGCATTGTCGAATATATTCAGCATCAATGTATTTCGTTCCGAATTTTCTATCGGTCTTTGACTTGTAATTACTACCTGAGCTTTATATGTGGTTTCGTCGTCTGCGGCTTTAAGGAAGAAAATATTGAATCCGCATCTGATTTTATAATCGCCCCAATTTTCTGTGGTAAATTTGGTATTGTTTAAGTAACTTTCCACCTGACTTTGAAAATTTATTAATCTTTCCTTTGCAGCAACGGGCAGCTGTTCATAATTCACTACAACTGTAGCATCCAATTCCTGTGCTTTTACTGTCGTTAATAATAATGCGACTATTACCAGTATTAGTTTTTTCATTTTTCTTCCTGCAAATTTTATAGCAAGATAAATAATTAAATAATTTTATACAATCACGGATGAACGATGAAGAAAATCAGTTTTGTTCTTCTACTTCCGATTGTAGTAAATTGTTTCGCTCAAACCGGCGCTGGCGCCCGCAGAACGGCGCTCAATTCCTCGGATGTGATTAGCTGCCGCGACCCGTTTGCAATCTTTTATAATCCCGCCTCTGCAGCCTTGAGCTCTTCAAGGCAAATCGGTTTTTTCTATTCCCCTTCCCCTTTTGAATTAAAAGAACTTGCTACGTTCTATGCCGCTTATATTCAGCCGACTTCGATTGCCACATTTTCGGCGGGATTAATGAAATACGGGTTTGAACTCTATAACGTAAAGACGATTCAGACGGGCATTGCATTCAGCTTTTATGAACATTTTTCAGCAGGTATAAATTTTTCGATGCAAAATCTCGCTATCGCCAATTACGGCTCGCGGAATTTCTTTTTTGCAGACGTTGGTTTGACCGCTCAAATAAACGACAGAGTAATTACCGGCGTATTCGTAAAAAACATAACCGGCACATCAATCGGCGATTTCGACAATCAATTCCCGACGGTTTTTTGCGCCGGAGTTTTCTACAAAATAATCGACGCGATAGACCTATACGCAAGCCTATACAAAGAAATCGGATACATACCGGCTTTGCAATACGGCGTCGAATACAATTTGGCGGAATTTCTGAACCTGCGAGCGGGTATATCGGATTTTCCGGAAACATACAGCGGCGGCATCGGAATAACGTTCAAATCTTTCGAATTGGGTTACAGCGTTAATTCCCATTTCGAGCTCGGACTATCACATCAGTTCGATATCATACTCAGGACAGATTAAAATGAAATATCTTTCGGCAATATTGATGACGCTATTCTTAATGTCCGAAACGGTCGCTCAGCGGGACACCGCTTATGAAGAAGTAATGTCGCAATTACTCGAAGATAATTTGGGCGAAATTGAGGAATCGGAAATCGCAGATGAAATCGAAGAACTGCTCGATAATCCGATCGATATCAACAATGCATCTCAGGAAGAACTTTTAAGAATACCGTTGCTCGACAATCGCAGAGCAGTCGCTATTATACGATACAGAAAATCTCACGGAGGTTTCGATAACAAAAATGAACTCTTTCTTGTGCCGGAATTGAACGATAAGATTGCAAGGTGGATTTCGTATTTCATTACTATCGCGCCTGCAACGGAATCAGTTAATATTTTTTCCTATTCAAAAATTACGCTCCGCTCGAGAATTCAAAGCGACCTTCAGCTCCGCAGGGCTTACACTGAGAACAAATTTGCCGGCAACAGACTAAAATCTTACAATCGTATTCTTTATTACGGAAATTATTTCAGCGCCGGAATATTAACCGACAAAGACCCCGGCGAAAAGAGCTATACCGATTTTATTTCAGGATTTATTCAAATCAATACAAAAACTTTTTTGAATAAAATTATCTTAGGCAATTATATAATCGAGGCGGGCGGCGGATTGATATTATGGTCGCCTTACAACTATCGCAAAGGGAGCGAAGTTATTATACCAATCTCAAATTTCAGGAACAGGAGCAAGCCTTATAAAAGCTCGGGAGAATACGGTTATTTATCCGGCGCAGCGGCAAGTCTTTCTTCCGGGATTATCGAATTCACTCCTTTTCTATCTTTGAAGAAAATTGACGCGTCGCTCGACTCGACGGGCAACATTAATTCGTTCAGATACGACGGCTATCACCGCTCTTCGACCGAACTGGCTGTCAATTCTAATACAAAAGAATTTACTTACGGCGCGCTCATTAAAATTAATCCTTTGGAAAATTTAACCGTAGGATTAACTACCGTTGCATATCAATACGACAGAGATATTGCTTCGCTTGCTTTGCGTAAGATTCAAAATCATTCTATAAATTTTGTTTACGTCAATTCGCTGATAAATGTCAACGGCGAAACCGCTATGTTCAAGAACCATTTATCCTCAATAACTTCGATCGTATTTACTCCTGTCGAAGATATGAAAATAGGATTTTCCTACCGGAATTACTCTCCCGGCTTTTATTCTGTAACGGGCAATTCTTTCGGAGAGAATATGAATTCAAAGAACGAAAAAGGATTTTACTGTTCGGTCGAAGCAAACACGCGATTCGGTCTATTCTCGGTTTATTATGATATTTACTACTTCCCTAACGTTAAAAATAATTTTCCGTCGAAGGGAAAAGATTTTCTTATGACTTATAAATACAAGCTAAATAAAACAAACGGGCTATATTTATTATATAAAAACGAATCAAGCGAGAAGCTATCCGACAAAGAGACTTATCCTTTTTTGGAGCCGCAATCAAGGAGACGTTACAGAATTGAGCTTACAAATTTTTTCAGGGACAGGATAAGATTCAAAACCCGTTTTGAATATGTGCGTTTCTTCTCCGCGTCGAAAAAAGAGAACGGTTTTTTAATTTATCAGGACGCGCGCTACAAACCGTTTGAAAATTTAACCGTATATGCCAGAATCGTGTTTTTCGATACTGACTCATACGATTCCAGACTTTACGTTTATGAAAACGACCTGGAGGGCTTATTGACCAACGGATTGATGTACGGAGAAGGGATAAAATGGTATTTATTGATTAAGTATATAATCAAAGAATTTTCGATATCTCTAAAATATTCGGAATTATATAAACCTTTTGAGGACAAACTGGGAAGCGGATATTCCGAAATCGGAGGCAATACGGACAACAGAATTTCATTTCAAATCGACTATGCATTAAAATAAAGCGCGTCCCTGCGTCGAATAGGCGCAGGGACGCATTGAACTCAGATTTCGAATTTAATTCCCTGAGCGAGCGGAAGTTTAGCGCCGAAGTTTATCGTATTGGTTTGTCTGCGCATATAAAACTTCCAGGCGTCCGAACCCGATTCGCGGCCTCCGCCGGTGTGTTTTTCTCCTCCGAAAGCTCCGCCGATTTCCGCGCCCGAAGTTCCGATATTCACATTTGCAATTCCGCAATCGCTTCCCCATGCGGAAAGAAATTCTTCAGCCTCTCTCAAATTATTCGTAAATATCGACGAAGAGAGTCCCTGCACTACGTCGTTCTGAATATTTATCGCATTCTGAACGTCGCCCGAATATTTAATCAAATACAGAATCGGGGCAAATGTTTCCTCCTGTACAATCTTATAATGATTTTCGGCTTCGACTATTGCCGGAACAACATAGCATCCCGATTCATACCCGTTGCCCGACAGGACGTCGCCTCCGTATAAAATCTTTCCGCCTTCTTCTACAACCTGTTTAAGAGCGCTTTTGAAATCTTCAACGGCGGCTTTATCGATAAGAGGTCCGACATGATTTTTCTCGTCCAGGGGATTCCCTATTTTCAAACTTTTATATGCGGTTATCAAAGATTCTTTTACTTTGTCGTAAACGTCCTCGTGCACAATAAGTCTTCGGGTCGTGGTGCATCTCTGTCCGGCGGTTCCAACCGCACCGAAAACAACAGCGGGAACTGCAAGGTTAAGGTCGGCGTTTGGAGTTATAATTATTGCATTGTTGCCGCCCAGTTCGAGTATGGAACGCCCGAATCGTCCGGCAATTATGCCCGCGGCTCTTTTACCGACGGCAATCGACCCCGTAAGTGAAATCAACGGAATCCGTTCGTCGCTCAATAATTTGTTGCCGATAACGGAGCCTTTGCCGATAATCAGATTGAAAATACCTTCGGGCAGGTTGTTTGATTTAATAACGTTCGCCAAAATATTTTGCACCGCAATTGCGGATAACGGCGTTTTGGATGAAGGTTTCCAGAGATTGACGTCGCCGCATACGGTAGCAATCATTGCATTCCACGCCCATACTGCAACGGGGAAATTAAACGCCGTAATTATACCCACGATACCGAGCGGATGATATTGTTCGTACATACGGTGTTTTTCTCTTTCGGAGGCAATCGTTAAACCGTAAAGCTGCCTCGACAATCCGACGGCAAAATCGCAAATATCGATCATCTCCTGAACTTCGCCCAGCCCTTCCTGCAGAGATTTTCCCATCTCGTAGGAAACCAATTTACCGAGCGGCTCCTTATATTTTCTCAGTTCAATGCCGATTTGTCTTACGATTTCGCCTCTTTTTGGAGCCGGTACCGTTCGCCAATATTTGAAAGCCTGCGCGGCTTTTTCTACAACCCGGTCGTATTCTTCTTCTTCAGCCTGCGCCACTTTCGAAATCAATTTGCCGTCAACCGACGAAACCACATCGAGCTCTTCGCCTTTAGTCTTCATCCAATCGATGCCTGTGGAAGCTCCGTTATTTTTTTCGCCGATCAATAATTGATTTAAGAATTCCATAATTTTTCTCCTCCCTTTTTTTATGGGATTTTTTTGACGGTGTTTATGACGATATCAATTTCGTTATTATTATTTTCCCTCCCCGTCGTAAAATCGAACAATATCAGCTCTCCTTCGTCTTCGAATAAATTCTTCCTGTTGACGTTACTTTCTAATTCCGAAATTATTTCTGCCGTCTCATGCCCGTTAATGAAGTAACGATTTACATTGCCATTAAATCTCGTGGCGAGATATTCCAGATACAATTCCGCATTTTGTCCGACGCTATTTCCGCCGGCAAAGGAAATACGCGAAACGATCAAAATCGAGTTAGTCGAATCGTCATAAAATATTCTGCACGGTTGTATTCTGAATTCAATATTCTTAAAGATTTTCGAAATGCTTTTGACTTCGGCTGGAGTTTCTTCTCTCCATTCGGCGGGTATGTCGTAAGCGTACCCTACGAGAGAATCCGTCACCCTAACAAAGTTCATGTCGGTTTCATTTAATTCATACTTATCGCCGTCGCCGCAATAAGTCAACAGCAATACGCCGAAAAAGAATCCCCCTCTTAATAAATACAGATAGCTGAAATAGTTTTTATAATGATTCATTATTATTCCGATATATCAGAAGGGATTTAACGCATCCCTTAATTACGTTACCTAATTTAGTAAATTGAACGGTGCCAGGAAACAAAAATTCTTTTTTGAAAACTTGACGAATAGCAACTCATTCGATATATTGAGGCGTTAATATCGATATAAGATGAAGAACTTCAGAAAATTAACGGGCAGAAACACACTTCGAAACTATCTGGTTTCCCGCTTCGAACACGTCTTTTAAATTCCTTCTCCCTCCGCGCTTCATTAAATTAAAATAAGGGAGAAAGAAACATGATAACAAAAGAAAACGCATTGGAATTCTTACGTCGTTATATGTTAATCGACGGTTTTGATATTCTGCTCGATCTTTCCGGAAGCAGAGGAATTTATCTTACCGACAAGAGGAACGGGAACAAATTTCTCGATTTCTATTCCTTCTTTGCTTCCTCGCCGTTGGGCATGAATCACCCCGAATTATTCGACAAAGAATTCCTCGAAGAGATACAAAGAGCCGCTTTGACCAAACCGTCGAATTCCGATATTTACACAATGGAAATGGCTAAATTCGTAGAAGCGTTTTCCAAATATGCTTTACCTCCTGATTTCAAACACCTCTTTTTTATTGACGGAGGCGCGCTCGCTGTAGAAAACGCATTAAAAGCCGCTTTCGATTGGAAAGTAAAAAAGAATTTCCAAAAAGGTTATAAAGAAGAAAAAGGGACGCAGGTAATCCATTTTAATAACGCTTTTCACGGCAGGACGGGTTATACGCTCTCGCTTACCAATACCGACCCGAACAAGACGGCGTATTTTCCCAAATTCAATTGGCCTAGAATTTTGAATCCTAAGATTATTTTTCCGCTTGAAGATAATCTGGAGAAAATAATTAAAGCCGAAGCGGAAGCCGTCGATCAAATTTATGCCGCCATAAAAAATAATCCCGACGATATCGCCGCTCTCATAATCGAACCGGTTCAGGGCGAAGGAGGCGACAATTTTTTCAGAAAAGAATTTTTCGAAAAATTGCGCGACATAACATTGGAAAACGATATTATGATGATTTTCGACGAAGTCCAAACCGGTATCGGAATTACGGGTAAAATGTGGGCGTTCGAACATTACGTTCAACCGGATATGATTTCATTCGGTAAAAAAACTCAGGTTTGCGGTTTTATGTCGACCGGCAGAATCGACGAAGTTGAAGACAATGTATTTAGAAAATCGAGCCGTATAAATTCAACCTGGGGCGGCAATTTAGTCGATATGGTGCGTTCGCGAAAATACCTTGAAATAATAGCCCGGGAAAATCTTGTTAAAAACGCAGAGACAACGGGCAATTATCTTCTCGATAATTTAAAAATGTTGGAAACCAAATTTCCAAATCTTGTGTCGCAAGCCCGAGGTTTGGGGCTTATGTGTTCGTTCGATTTGCCTAATCCGGAATTACGAAAAAAATTTCTGGCAAAACTATTTGAAAAAAGGATGTTGATGCTCGGATGCGGCGTAAGCACGGTTCGTTTCAGACCGCCTCTCATTGTAAATAAAAACGATATTGATACGGGCATAGGAATTATTGAAGAAACGCTTGAGTCTCTTTAAACAGACTGACTAAAAAGTAATGCATTTGGGATCCGGTCGTCCGTGACTCGGTCTGCATCGATTACTTTTTAGTCAGTTCTTATTAATTGCCGCCGATTCCCTGGTCGTGCTTTTTGCTCATATTTTTTACGAGTTGAAAGCGGATCGGACCGTTGATTAATGTGCCCGAATTCCAGAGTTTATATCCGCCTGCCATACTGAGGTCCTCGCCCAGCCAGGCGTCGACATCTCCGTTGAGATCACCCATATTGGTGTCCTTCAGCTGGAATGTAAAAATGGTATGTTTATTTACCATCGTGCCTTCAAAATTGAATGTAATAGCATTCCAACTGCCGGTTCCGTAGACCTTGTTTCCTTCCTGTGTGTAAAGAAGAACTACGACGGGTTCTTCGGAAGCCGAGTTATAGGGCACCGATTGATACTGTCCGCTGAAGACTTCCGCATCGACGGGTTCGACTATCTTTTCGGCATTGCAGGCAAAATAAGAACGGCAGCAATACGAGAGCGATTAGCTTTTTCATAGTATCCTTCCTATGATTTTATTGTTTAGAAAGTATCCTTACTTCTGTCCTATTATCGATTGCCGCCTCTCTTTTGTTTAGTATTCTTCTAATAAAAATTTGAGGGATAAATTTTTCATTAAAATTATTTTTCCTGATTACGATAATCGAATTTATACCCCGTTCGGATTAATAATCGCAAGGATTTTATTACATTTGATTAAAAGAATGGTAATTTTTATGGCGGAAAAAGAATCGGGCAAAATCTACGTCGTTGCCACGCCCATCGGAAATTTAAAGGACATTACGTTCAGAGCGGTTGAAGTGTTAAATAATGTCGATTTTATCGTATGTGAAGACACGCGCGTTTCCGGCATTTTATTGTCGCATTACGGCATCGAAAAAAAACTGAAAGTATTAAACGCGCGAAACGAATCCGGAACAACCGATGAAATAATAGAAGAAGTCAAAAGCGGGAAAGATTGCGCATTGATATCGGACGCCGGCACGCCGCTTATTTCCGATCCGGGGAGCCGGTTGATAAATAAAGCCGTCGCCGAAGATATAAACGTTGCGCCCGTACCGGGTCCCAGCGCTTTGACGGCGGCGCTCAGCGTCAGCGGACTCCCTTCCAGTTCTTTTGTATTCGACGGTTTCCTGCCGCAGAAAAAAGGAAGACAAAAGAAACTCGAACAACTTTCGCGCGAAAACCGCACAATCGTACTCTATGAATCGACTTACAGAATAGAAAAACTTCTGAAAGAACTATCGGAATATATGCCCGAAAGGACAGTGGTGGTCTGCAGGGAATTGACTAAAAAATTCGAAGACGTTTGGCGCGGTAAACCTTC
Source organism: Melioribacter sp. (assembly GCF_049325435.1). Taxonomy (NCBI): domain Bacteria; kingdom Pseudomonadati; phylum Ignavibacteriota; class Ignavibacteria; order Ignavibacteriales; family Melioribacteraceae; genus Melioribacter; species Melioribacter sp. The sequence continues at coordinate 396,144 of NZ_JBMOLD010000013.1, forward strand.
GGAACTATTGGAAGAACTCCCCTCCAAAAATACCAAAGGGGAGTTTGTAGTAATAATATCGCCATTGGAATGGACCGATCAAGATTATTCCGAATCGTAATCGATAAGCGAGTGGATTTCGTAACCGCTTAATTTATCGCGTCCGTTCAAAAACGACAATTCGATTAAAAATGAGATCTGAACTATTTTGCCGCCCAGCTTTTCGACCAGTTTACAAGCCGCTTCCATCGTGCCGCCGGTAGCCAGCAGATCGTCGTGCATCAGAACAATGTCGCCTTTTTGAATTGCGTCTTTGTGAATTTCGATTGTATCGGAGCCGTATTCGAGTTCGTAGGTTTCGGCCAATTTTTCGGCGGGTAATTTACCGGGCTTGCGAACGGGGACAAAACCCGCATTCAATTTCAGAGCCAGAGCCGCTCCTAAAATAAAACCCCTTGATTCGATTCCCACTACTTTTGTAATGCCTCTATCCTTGCTTATTTCGTACAATCTGTCGACGGCATAATTCAAAGCCCTACCATCCTTTAAAAGCGTTGTCACGTCGCGAAACATAATTCCCTTTTTGGGAAAATCAGGCACCGTTCGAATGTAATCTTTCAAATCCATTTTGAGCATCCTCATTTATTAATTGGAAAGTTGGCTTTCTGTCGCGTTCAATTCTTCGAGATATCTCATCAGTAAGTCTTCAATGGGAGCATATTCCGTATATTTCATCATTTCCTGTTTAACTTTGGAAGAATTTTTCAGCCCTTTCAGATATCCCGACCAAAATTTTCTGAAGGGAATAATAGCGGTTCTTTCGTCATTTTTTAATTCAATAGAATATTTAAGATGTCGCAGAGCAATTTCGAATCTTTTTTCGGGAGTATCCTCAAATTTAATTTCTCCGTATTCTAGAAGTTCTTTGGCTTCCCGGAAAATCCAGGGACGCTCGATCGCGCCACGGGCAATCATAACTCCGTCGGCCGCCGAAGTTTCGAAAGCGCGTTTAACGTCTTCTGCGGAAAATATACCGCCGTTTAGTATAACCGGAATTGAAACAACCTCTTTAACCCTATCGATCCACGACCAGTCCGGTTCGCCGCTGTGGCCCTGGCTTCTGGTTCTGCAATGGATTGTCAGCGCGGCTGCTCCCGCTTCCTCTAACCTTTTAGCAACTTCCTGAATATTAATCGTAGTTTCGTCCCATCCGATTCGGGTTTTAACAGTGACCGGCAATTTTACGTTTTTTACGATTTCTTTTACCATCGTTCCCATAAATTCCGGGTTTTTTAACAGCCCGGCTCCTGCGCCTCTATTGGCAACTTTTTTTACCCAGCAGCCTGCATTGATATCGATAATGTCGGGATTCAAGCCTTCGACTATTTTAGCCGATTCAATCATCGGTTCCAGATTGCCTCCGTAGATCTGAATTCCTACAGGGCGCTCCTGTTCAGTGATTTCCATTTTACGATGAGTTTTTTTATTCGAACGCACCAGCCCGTCGGAATTAATAAATTCAGTATAAACTATATCGGCGCCCAATTCCTTGCATAATTTACGGAATGCAATATCAGTAACGTCTTCCATCGGCGCCAGCAGCAGAGGTTTATTCAATTCGATATTACCAATTTTTAACATGCTCAATCAGTCCTTAAATAATAGTACGTCAATACGAGAGTAACAAACGTAAAGAAAGCGCCGGTTAAAAAAGGCGCATAGTAACCCAGATAGTCGAACGAAAATCCGCCCCAAAGCGGTCCCAGAACGCGCGCCAGAGACGCCAACGACTGATTTATTCCGAGTATTGCGCCCTGCTCGTTATCCGGCGAAAATTTTGATACCAAACTTAATATTGTCGGTTGTAAAATACCAGTGCCAATAGACAGGATAACCACTACAATCGATACGCCGATAAAATTATAACCGTACGGAATTGCGCCCAATCCTAACATCATCAAGACCGTTCCCCATATGACCAATTTCCTTTCGTTAATTTTGCCGCCGGCCGTTTTTACAAAAAATCCTTGAACCAATACGCCAACCGCTCCCATAATTCCGTAGAGGAATCCGTTTTGCTGATCCGTAAAGTTGAAATGTTTATAGCCTAATAACGCAAAAGTACCGTATAAATTTGCAATAGAAAAAATTATGATGAAAAAGAGAACAATCAGCAGTCCGACGCGCGGAATTTTCAAAACCTTTATAATGTATTTTACGTCGATTAACTTTAATGATATCTTGGAATCTTTCGATTTACTTAGATTGGATTCGGGCAGGAAAAAGAACGCAAAGAGAAAAGCCATAAAAGAAAATGCGGCGCTCCCGAATCCCGCAACGTAGTATCCGAATTTAGAAAGGAAGGCACCGATTAAAGGACCGAATACAAAACCGAGTCCGAATGCCACTCCGATTAATGCCATTCCCTTTGCCCTGTCTTCTTTCGAAGTTACATCTGCAATATAAGCCTGCGCCACTGCGATATTGCCGCCTCCGATACCCGCAAGCATTCTGGAAATGAGCAGAATCAGAAACGAGTCGGCAAAACTGAAGATTATATACGATGTAGCCGTCATCAAAAGCGTGGTTGTAATAATCGGTTTTCTGCCGATTCTGTCGGAAAGTTTACCCAAGATTGGATTGAATAAAAATTGCATCAGTGAAAAAATCGCCACAATAATTCCGATACCGAAATCGGAAACGGCAAGCTGCTTACTGGCAAATGTGGGCAGTAAAGGAATCAGTATTCCGAATCCCATTAAATCGATAAAAATCGTAAAGAATACGATTACAAGAGAAGTTCTATTTTTCATATATCGAAAATTTCTTGAGAAATAAAATTCAAAGATAGGAATTTTCGGATAAATAAGATGCGAAGTACGTATAAAAAGGAGGGCGACCCGAAGATGAGCTTGCCGGGTCTGCCCCGTTTGATATTATTCTTTTGGAGCCTTTCTTTGCGCTTTAACTTCCTGAACTTCATTGCGAATATCCTGAGCCATTTTTTTCAATTCGCTCAGTCCTTTTCTAAGGCGCGTTCCTGCTGCAGCCTGTCCTTTTTCGTAAAATTTGACTGCATCGGCTTCCAAACTTTTAACGAATTCTACCAACTGTTGATATTTTTGCATACTTCCTCCTTTTTTAGTTATTAATAACATTTTCGAGAATAATTTCAGCAATATCTTTAATTTCTATTTCTTCGGATTTATTGAGACTCTTCATACCGTCGTTCAGCATAGTCATACAGAAAGGGCAAGCCGAAGCGATTTTCCTGGCTCCCGTTTCAACAGCTTCTTTTGACCGGTTGATATTAATCCGTTCGCCCTCTTTTTCTTCAAGGAACATTCTTCCGCCTCCGGCTCCGCAGCAAAAACCTTTGTCTTTCGAACGTTCCATTTCGACCAGTTCAAAATTTCCCAATTTATTCAAAATTTCGCGCGGCGGATTGTAAATATTATTATACCTGCCGAGATAACACGAGTCGTGATAGGTTACCTTAATCTTTTCTTTGACTTCCTTACCGATCTCGATTTTACCTTCTTCGATTAATTTCGTCAACAATTCCGTATGATGCACAACCTCGAATTTGCCTCCGAACAGGGGATACTCGTTTTTAATCGTGTTCAGACAATGCGGACACGCAGTAATAATTTTCTTCACGCCATAATTATTCAAAGTTTCTACATTTTCCTGAATAAGCATCTGCGCCAGATACTCATTGCCCAGTCTTCGAGCCGTATCTCCGTTGCATTTTTCCTCAACGCCGAGAATTCTGAAGTTAATATTCGCAATTTGCAGCAATTTTGCAATTGCTTTCGTCACATTTTGATATCGGGCATCGAACGAACCGGCGCAGCCGACCCAGAAGAGATATTCGCATTCAGGGTCTTCCGCCATTGTTTTAATATCCATTCCTTCAGCCCAATTGGCTCGATCCTGCCAATTGAACGCCCACGGAGTGAAATTCGTTTCGATATTTTTGAAAACGGTATTTAATTCCGGCGGAAAATTCGATTCCATTAAAACAAGATTTCTGCGCATATCGATAATTGCGTCGAGATGCTCAATCGAAACGGGACATTCGTTAACGCAAGCGCCGCAAGTAGTACATGCCCACAATTCTTCATCGGATACATAATTATGGACGAGAGACTTTTCGAATAATTCGTTTTCTTTGTCGCCTCGTAATATCAGCGGGGCTTTTTCTTCGGTTCTGTGACGAATGCTGACGATTATTTCCCTCGGCGATAATTTTTTCCCCGTATTTGCGGCGGGACACGCGACTGTGCATCGTCCGCATTCAGTACAGGAAAAACCGTCGAGCAATTGCTTCCAGGTTAAATGCTCGATATCCGCCGCGCCGAATTGTTCGGCATCTTCGTCTTCAAGATCAATTGTTTTCGGAACAAATTTATCGTTGCCAATCTTTGAAAAGAATACATTCGGAATCGAAGTGACAACGTGGAAATGTTTTGAATACGGCAAAAAGTTCAGGAACAATAAGATCAAACCGATATGCATCCACCAGAAAAATTCGTAGTACGACCAGTTGATTTGATGCGGGTTGTCGAATAACACGCCGCTTAAAAGCATTGAAACAGGCTTAAACTCGTTTGCTGCATAATGAAAATCGTTATTTACAATATGAATGATATTTTGTCCGAACATTGAAAAGACAATGCCAAATATCATCAGAAGAATAAACGCCGCATCGAGATTGCCTTTCTTCCCCACATTCAGCCGGGGCACTTTAATTACAAATCTTCTGAAGAGCGCCGCCAGCACGGCTATCGTTACGAACAGTCCGAATAAATCCTGGACAAAAGTTATAATTAGATAAATTTTTCCAAGGAAGCTGAAATTAAAGCCTTCAAAAAATCCCTGAATTATCGATTCGACTACAGCCAGTAAGAAAAGCATGAATCCCCAAAAAATCAGAAAATGGATTGCGCCCGCTACCGGTTCTCGCAATAATTTGGACTGACCGAAAGCAATTTTAATTACGTTTTTAATTCTCTCAGGTATATTATCGAATCGGTTTTCAGGCTGCCCTACTCTCAGATACGAAAGGATTCTTCTTAAATTGAATAAGAAGAATCCCATCGCAGTTAAAAATATAATTGTAAAAACTATGGTTTTTGTAGTCATCAGTCTCTTCTTTTAAGTTTGATAAAACAAGAGCGATTTTATTTTTTCCTAATGGTAACTACCAAAAAAGCGGCTGCCGTAATTTTCAAAATATCCCATACCGAGAAGAGAACGGCTCCGCTGAATAAAGCCGCCTTGAGATTACCTCCGAAGAATACTGAAAGATAGAGCGCCCCGGACAATATAATCATAGCGTCGGCAAGGAGGAACGAAACGAAAACTCTCAAAAAGCTACGATTCTTTTCGAGCAGATAGCCTGCAATAAACGCCGCGAAAGGAAAAGCAAGCAGATATCCTCCCGTAGGTCCGAATAACTTCATAAAACCGAATCCGAAGCCTGCAAATACGGGAATTCCGATAGCGCCTGCGGCAATATATATAATTTGACTGTAAGCGCCGTTGCGCGCGCCCAGAAATGCACCCGAGAGCAACACTACCATTGTCTGCAATGTAAAAGGCACGGGTTGAGCCGGTATTATAATTTGAGCGCTCAAAAATGTAAGAGCTGAAAAAAGCAATACGAGAGCCGCGTCTCTGGATTTAGTCGCCGAAAGCGGCAGAATAAAACGCTTTGCATTTTCTTTGGTTGTCATAGTATCCCCTTTATTTGAGATTGTTATTAAAAAATGTCACAGTTTTATCGAGCAATTTATCAAATTTTTCGTTTGAATGCTTAAAAGGATGAACTATTCCGAAAGTATGTCCGGTATTGCGGATAATGTAGAGTTCGGTCTTTTCTTTGTTTGCCCAATTATAAAGTTCTTCTGCCTCCTCGGGTGGAACAGCCAAATCCCGGTCGCCGTGAGCAATCAACAAAGGTCGATCGAAATTAGAGACTGCTTTTTGAATATTGAGCAAATCCTCGCCGTTTTTTTCGATATCTTCCAGGAGAGTGAGGTTTAATTTCATTTTTTGTTTAGTGCGCATATTCATAACCTGGAAATAACCTTTCTTACGCCATTCTTCCTTTTGCCTTTCGGAATAGCGGTCTAATTTCGATACCGAAGCCCACAAAGCAACGGCGGGAATGTCGGTTCTGCGCGAAGCCGTCAGAATCGAAATGGCTCCTCCCCTGCTGTGTCCGATATATCCGATTTTTCCTTTGAAGTTCAGATTCAGACAATCATTGTAGACGGCGTCGGTAATTTCGTTTAATTCTCTTATCTCCCTGGAAAAAGTATTGTCGGCAAATTTGTCGAGCCGGGTAAATTCGTTATTCTCGTCTACTCCGTTGTGCGAAAAGTTAAAAGCCACGGTAAGATATCCGTTATCGGCAAAGAATTGCGAGGCATACGGACCAAATCCCCAGTCTTTAAATCCTTTAAAACCGTGGACAAGAACGAGTGCATTTCCCGAAAAGCGAGTTTCATTCAGGTATGCAGTAGCAAAAATCCGCTCGTTATCGGAAGCCGTAAAAGTGAAATTTCTTATCATATTGCACGAAATATCAAGATTCGCCCGTCTAAAGTCAAGTAATTTTCTTTAAAACTAAAGTCTTTTTACTTTTATCCGATTATTAAAGTAGAATAAATAAATACTAGTGCCATGACAATTGAAGAAAAAGCAAAATGGTTTGACGTAGCAATGAGATTTGGATTGGAGGGAAAGATACATCTTGTCATGAAATCGTATAAGGACGGTGTTGCAAAGTGGGCTATAGTCGATACAGCCAGTAACAAGGTGCTCAATTCAAATCTGGAATGGGAGCCGGAACCGCCGTTAAAACAACGGGACGAAAGTTTTTTAATAAGAACGCGCTTCGATTTCGAAAGCGCCGTTGCTCTTTATAAACAGTACAAAATGTTCGCCGTTGAAACGTCCGAAGCGGTTTAATTTTCTTTTAGCTCTCATTTATGTATTTTTGACCTTCAAAAAGGTCGAAAATCATCTATGTATCTGAAATTTACCGAAGAACATCTAATGCTGCGCCAAACCGTGAGGGAATTTGCGAATTCTGAAATTAAACCGCTTGCCCGAAAAATCGACGAGGAAGAATATATTCCGCGCGATTTGATCGAAAAAATTGCCGAAGTCGGACTTCTGGGAACGGCTTTTCCTGAAAAATACGGAGGAGGAGGATTCGGCGAAGTCGGCTATTGTATAGCTCAGGAAGAAGTTGCCCGGGTGTGCGGTTCTACCGCTACTTTTATCGGCGCTCATCAATCGATCGGAACAAATGCCATTTTTATCGGCGGTTCCGAAGAATTAAAAGAAAAATACCTTCCCCTTCTTACGTCGGGCAATAAAATTGCGGCATTCTGCCTTACCGAAGCGCAAGCCGGTTCGGATTCTTTCAATATAAAAACCTCAGCGGTTAAAAAAGGAAATAAATGGATTATTAACGGGGAAAAATTATGGATTACCAACGGCGCTATAGCCGACATATTTACGGTATTCGCCCGGACAGACAAAGGAATAACTGGATTCGTAGTTGAAAAAGATTTTGGCGGAGTAGAAGTGGGACCTAACGAAAAAAAAATGGGAATTCGCGGAAGCGTTACGAATCCGATCCGTTTTAACAACGTAGAAGTTCCGGAAGAAAATTTAATAGGCAAAGAAGGCAGAGGATTTCCGATTGCAATGAAAGCTTTGGACGCCGGCAGATTGACGGTGGGCGCCTGCTCGCTCGGCGCTGCCAAAGAGATGCTCGAACTTTCGGTTCAATATGCAAATCAAAGGATACAATTCGACCAGCCGATTTCCCGCTTCGAAGCAATTCAGTTTATGATTGCGGATATGACTTCAAAAATATATCTTATGGAGAGTATATTATTCCGAGCCGCGCAAAAATACGACGAAGGTCTCGATGTCAGTCAGGACGCGGCAATTGTAAAATTATATGCTTCCGAAGCCGTCCAGGAAATTGCGGATATGGCTCTTCAGATCCACGGCGGAATGGGTTATTCGCGGGAACTGCCGATAGAACGTTTTTACAGAGACGTCAGGATTTTGAAAATTTTCGAAGGCACAAGCGAGATTCAAAAGTTGATTATCAGCAGAAAGACAATTAAAAATAACGGTAAATGGCGCTTCGATGGCTAAGAAGATTTTAATTATACCTTCGATTGATATTCAGGACGGCAAAACCGTCAGGGTTGTTCAGGGCATTCCGGAATTAAACTGTCCCTCATACGGCAACGACCCGGTTGAGATGGCTCTTATCTGGCGCGCCGAGAACGCAAAATGCCTTCATGTGGTCGATTTCAATTCCGCATGGTATCATTCGCACGTCAATCACGACGTAATCAGAAGGATATGCGAAAGCGTAATAATTCCCGTAGAGCTCGGCGGCGGTATAAGCAATCTGGAAGACGCGGAAAAAGCATTCGATCTGGGAGCGGCAAGGATTGTTATCGGAACTCTAGCTCACGAAAATAAAAACGAGTACGTAAAAATACTCGAAAAATTTTCGCCCAATAAAGTTGTCGCCGCAATCGATGTTATTGAAGGTCAGGTGGTCACAAGAGGCAGAAGAGTTTTCACGGGTATCGATGCGCTCGATTATGCAAAAATGTTGAAAGAACTGGGAACCGAACGTTATATTGTCACCGACGTAAGGCGCAACGGAATGTTATTGGGTCCGAACATTGAATTATCCAAAAAAATTGCCGAAATTACAGAAAAGAAAGTTACACATTCGGGAGGCATTTCCGGATACCGCGATCTGATACAGTTGCAAAAAGAAGGCGGCAATCATATCGATTCGGTAATAATCGGAAGAGCTTTATACGAAAACCGTTTTTCGTGTCAAAAAATTTGGCGTGTGGCTGAAGCGGGATTATTTAATTGAGCCGAGATAAAATGGAACCCCAAATAAGAATACCGGAAAAAAGCAGTTTCTGGGCAAACCTGTTCAAAAGCCCGACGGACAAGAATGAATTGGAAGAAGTGCTGGCTTCAATACCTCCGTTTAAAAATCTAACTCCGAAATACCTGAAATTACTGATGAAATTAATACACAATCGTTTTTATAAAGCCAACGAATACATCTTTTATCAGAACGATCCCGGAATAGCTCTCTATATAATCGTCAGCGGCGAAGTGTTAATTACACAGGAAAACGAGGACGGCGAACAATTCGATCTTGCTCACCTTACAAGAGGCGACTTCTTCGGCGAGTTGGCTCTGATAGACGAAGAACGGCGAGCCGCCAGCGCCGTCGCTCTGAAAGATTCTTTTATAGCTGCCATTTTCAAACCCGACCTCGACGAATTTATCGAAGCTCATCCCCAGGAAGGCATTAAAATCCTGAAAGGTCTTATCCATATTATTGCAACTCGTCTGCGTAATGTTAACAAAGAATATCTGGAGCTTTATAATCAAATAAGAACAAGGGAGAAGCAGCTATGAATCTGATTAAAAAAATTTTGGTGCCCGTTGATTTTTCCGATTATTCCAAAGACGCCTTGAAATACGCAGTGCAATTTGCAAAACAATTCGACGCCAAACTTTATATTATCTACGTAATCGAACCGGTCATTTATCCTGCGGACTTCAGCATGGGTCAGGTTGCCATTCCGTCGCTCGAAAACGACATAAAGAACAGAGCCGAAGAAGAGATGGATTCACTCATAAAATCTTACGTCGACCCTTCGCTCGAAGCAGAAAGAATAATTAAAACCGGCAAGCCGTTCGTCGAGATAATCGAAACGGCGCGCGATGTGGACGCAGATATAATTATAATGGCTACTCACGGTCATACCGGCGTTGAACATCTTCTCTTCGGCAGCACGGCTGAAAAAGTCGTTCGCAAAGCTCCCTGTCCAGTTCTGACTTTGCGTAAACCGATCAAAGGATTCCAGTTTAACGCTCAAAACGGACAAGTCTGATTTTACCCGAGTCGATATGAAAAATTTCACGGACGACAATATTTCGGGCAGCAGCGAACTGCTCGAAGAAATGCATAAACATTTAAAATCCCAAAAGAACATACTCCCCCTTTTTCCCGACCTGCTCGATAATTTCGGAAATAAATTCGCAACTTTCGAAAATATCCGACATTATTTGCATGAATTAAGAAAAGCTGTTAAAACTAAAAAAAGCCTCGATGAATTTTTTGAAAAATACGACAAGCTCATATTAAATATCTACGATAATATCTATCAAAATTGCCGTAACCGGCTTATTAGATACTCCTCTTTCATAACCATATCCAACAGCAAAACTGTTTACGAGATATTGAAGCGGCTCTCCGAAGAAAGAGACAATCTAAAGGCGGCGGTAGCCGAATCTCGACCGCAGTTCGAAGGACGCGTACTGGCTCGCCGGTTACATAAAACGGGTATTAATGTTAAACTGATAACCGAAGCGATGATATATAATGAGACCTCGAAATACGAAGCGGGAATTATAGGCGCAGACGCAGTGCTTAAAAGCGGCAATGTGGTTAATAAAACCGGAAGCGGCATTTTGGCTCTGGCGTGTAAACACCGGAAAATCCCTCTCTACGTCGTGTGCGATAGAAAAAAATTTTCAGGCAAAAACAAATTCGAAAATAAAATAATGCCGCCCGAAGAAATCTGGAAGACCCGTTCCGGAATAAAGATTGAGAATTACTATTTCGAAGAAGTCGATAAAAATTTAATCAAGGAAATCTTTACCGATTAACGGTTTTAAGACTTTCCAGAATCTCCTTGGCGTTTTGAGCAGCCCGGCTGTTCGGATGTTTTTCAATCAATTTTTCCCAGTATCTGCGCGCCTCTTTTTCGTTGCCTTTCACCTGCTGGATGACGCCCATATTATAGAGTCCCAGCGGATAGTTCCCGTCGATTTTCAAAATTTTTGCCGTATATTCTTCGGCTTTGTCGAGTTCGCCGAGGTTAAAATGAATAAACGTAAGCTGCAGCATTGCGTCGATTCGTTTCGGATCGATTGAATGGAGTTTTTCATAGAGTTTAAGAGCCTCTTCCGGTTTATGCGCCATTGTAAGCATATCGGCATATTCTCTTATTCTAAGCGTGTCGTTCGGATTTTCTTCGTACGCCTTTTTAAGAGCGTTCAGTTTCTGAATTGCTTGTTCCATAACGTTCGAACCGGAGGGCATTTCCCCTTTCTTCTGCGACATCCCTTTATGGATTTCGTCGTTCGGCATATTCGGATGCGGATTGGTAGTATCCGTATTTACCGAAAGAAAAATTACCGTTACGATAAAAGCGGTAAAGAGCAATAAATATATATAAACTGATTTGAATTTCATTTCTGGCTCCGTATTTATAACTCCACAAACTTAGTAAATTTCGTAATAATTTATCTTCATTTTTTTTACAGAATTGAGACAAATTGAACTAAAAATACCCTCTGTCTGTTAATAAGATTAAATGTCATATTTAAAGGAAGAAAATGGCCAGAACAAACGAAAGCAGACGTAAAGAATTCGACTATGAGATAACGCCGCACATTCCGTCTCTAAAGTCGTTTGCGTTAAAATTATCGAGGGATTCGGATGATGCGGAAGACCTGCTCCAGGATACATTGTTGAAAGCATTCCGCTTTTTTGATCAATACGAAAAAGGAACTAATGTAAAAGCCTGGTTATTTCAGATTATGAAAAATTCCTTTATTAATTCTTACCGCAAAATCAAAAGACAGCCGGGGAAAGTAAATTATGACGATATCGAAAACTTTTATGAAAATATACGTTCTGAAGAAATAACCTCATCGCATGTGCAAAACGACGCCTTCAGCGACGTAATGAGCGACGAGATAGCCGATGCCTTGGCAAAACTTCCAAATGATTTCAGAACAATCATTTTCCTGAGCGACATCGAGGGATATTCTTACGAAGAGATAGCCGATTTTATCGATTGTCCGGTTGGTACGGTACGCTCGCGCCTTCACAGAGCCCGCAAAATGCTCTATACGCTCCTCTATTCGTATGCAAAAGGTAAGTCTTTAGTAGGCGGAGAAAGCAAATTAATTTTAAATTAAAAATAAAATTTTCTGAATTTTTTCTGGACAATGATATTTATTTTGCGTATTTTTGCCGGATGAGAAATCGAGCAACATATCTACGAGCTACTATCGAAGACCTTTACATTACTATCATTAAACACTTCTCTGTAAGAGGAGAAATTAAATAGCAATACAAAAATAAATCAATTTTCCGACCGGGCAAAATTAGAGCCCCGTGGAACTATTATGTATTGATTGAAGTTAAAAACAGAGTAATTCAATAATATAATAAGGAGAAATGAAGAGTTGAAGATAACCAAGCAATTTACGAACCGGGAAAGCAAATCTTTAGACCAATATCTTCAAGAAATCGGAAAAGTTGACCTCCTTACCCCGGAAGAAGAAATCGAATTAGCCAAAAGAATCAAAAAGGGAGACAAACAAGCCCTCGATAAATTGACAAAGGCTAATTTGAGATTCGTTGTCAGCGTGGCAAAACAATACCAGAATCAGGGTCTTCCTTTAGGCGACCTGATAAACGAAGGAAACTTAGGCTTGATTAAAGCCGGTCTTCGTTTCGACGAAACGCGCGGATTTAAGTTCATTTCTTACGCCGTCTGGTGGATTCGACAATCGATTATGCAGGCTATTGCCGAACAATCCAGAATGGTGCGCCTCCCGTTAAATCGCGTTGGCGCTTTGAATAAAATGGGCAAGGCTCTCAGTCAGCTCGAGCAGGAATACGAAAGAAAACCGAGCGCCGAGGAAATTGCAGAACAGCTCGACATGGACGTCCAGGACGTCAATTATGCAATGCAGATTGCCGGAAGACACATTTCAATGGACGCTCCTTTTGCACACAGCGACGACAGCAATAATAGTCTGCTCGACGTTATGCCAAACGAGGATCAACCTTCGCCCGACCATACTCTGTTAAAAGAGTCTCTCAAAACCGAAATCGAACGCTCCCTTTCAACACTGACTGAAAGAGAAGCCGAAGTGATTCGTCTCTATTTCGGTTTAGGCAAGGAACATTCATTAACTCTGGAAGAAATCGGAGAAAAATTAAATCTTACACGCGAACGCGTGCGCCAAATTAAAGAAAAAGCTCTTATCAGACTGCGTCATTCTTCCAGAAGCAAAAATTTGAAAGCTTATTTAGGATAATCTTCATTTCTACCCCCTTTTTTAGTGTAAGCCTCTCATCTATTCTTATGAGAGGCTTTTTTTTTACCCTCAGAATAAAATCTTCTTATATTTGTACTAAAAAATGGATGCATATGAATACTCTCGAAAAGCATTTTGAAAAATTCAGACGAAATATTACGGGCATCGACCAGACATTCGACGGTCCTTACGGCAAAAAAAAGATAGTCTATGCCGACTGGATTGCAAGCGGCAGGTTATACGACCCGATCGAACAAATAATACGAGAGCGTTTCGGACCGTTTGTTGGGAATACGCATTCGGAATCATCCGTTACGGGCACTTCGATGACTAAAGCTTACCATGAAGCGCGAAATATTATCAAAAAACACGTCAACGCTTCGGATAAGGATGTTTTGCTCTTTGCAGGCTACGGTATGACAGCCGCTGTAAACAAATTTCAGCGACTCCTCGGTTTGAGATTGCCCGAACAGCTTCAAAAGCATGTTAAAATTCCGAAAGAAGAAAAGCCCGTAGTATTTCTGACTCATATGGAACATCATTCCAATCAAACGTCATGGCTGGAAACAATTTGCGACGTTGTTCTGATAGAACCCGACGAAAGAGGATTGGTCGACTTAAATCATTTCAAACATTTATTGGATCTTTATAGCCACCGGAAATTTAAAATAGGCTCGTTTACGGCAGCATCGAACGTTACGGGAATAGAACCTCCTTACCATGAAATGGCAGAATTGATACACCAGTACGACGGTTATTGTTTTGTCGATTTTGCGGCGGCGGCGCCGTATGTGAAAATCAATATGCACCCGGAAAATCCCGCATGGAAACTCGACGCTATCTTTTTCTCGCCGCATAAATTTTTAGGCGGACCGGGCACTTCGGGCGTTTTGATATTCGATTCCAAGTTATATAATCGAAGAGTGCCCGATCACCCCGGCGGCGGAACGGTTGACTGGACAAATCCGTGGGGCGAACACAAATACATACAAGACATTGAAACTCGAGAAGACGGCGGCACGCCCGGCTTTCTGCAGGCAATTAAAACCGCGCTCGTCGTCAAATTGAAAGAAAAGATGGGAGTCGACAATATACGTATGCGAGAGAATCAATTGCTCGCTAAAGCGTTCGAACGCTTGAAAAAAATCAAAGGACTCCATATCCTCGCGGCTGAACACGAAGAGAGAATCGGCGTAATCTCTTTCTACGTTGAAAACGTTCACTACAATTTAATGGTTAAATTGCTGAATGACAGATACGGAATACAGATGCGAGGCGGATGTTCCTGCGCCGGCACCTACGGCCATTATTTACTTCACGTCGATCCGACCCGCTCCAAATATATCACCGAAAAAATTAACAAGGGCGACCTATCGGAAAAACCCGGCTGGGTAAGACTCTCGCTTCATCCGACCATGACCGACGCGGAACTTGAATTTATTCTCGACGCAATCGAGGAAATAATTCAGAATGTCGATAGTTGGTCGAAAGATTATGTCTACTCGCCCAGGACAAATGAATACAGTCACACTTTCTATAACGACAACAGCTGGCAGCATATTGAGAAGTGGTTTGAGATTAGTGATTAGGGATTAGGGACTTGGGATTAGGGGTTAGGATTGGGCTCATTCTTTGATTTCTGAAATATACTTGGCGCCGCAGCGGTAGCAGACTGCGAGCGGTTTATTTCTTCTGTATTTTCTGAAAGCCTCTGCTTCGGCACTATGCCATAGTTCTTTAATGGAAGAGGTTTTCACATTTCCGAATTTGTAATCCGGGAAATCGACGCAAAAATTAACATCTCCGTTTGGTTGGATATCAATCAGATTCTCTATATTATTGCAGGCTAACGAACCGACGGGAGTTGATGAATCATTAAACCAAATTTTATACTCATCCATTTTAAAGGGCATATAGGGAAAGTTTTCGATTCCGTTCAGATCTTCCAGATAGTCCGAATATTCACGCTCGAAGCGGCTAAAATTCACGCCGGAGTCATTATGATTAAATCCTTTCCACGAAAATGCCTTTATATTAAAATTTTCCTCCAGTTCTTTTTTATAGAGATCGCCGGTTTCCTTGGAAAAATAATAATAAGGCACGGTATTGATCGAACCGATTCCCATGCTTCTTGCAACTGCGGGCATCTTACTCAATACGGTATAGTTATATTTACTGATTGTAAAACAAATGCTTTTGCTTATTTTGTTGTTGTGCTTGTTTTCCATTTCGTTCAATAATCTTATGTTGTTTTTGATTTTCTCAAAACTTCCATTCACCATTCTCACATTGTCGTGCGCCTCTTCATCGCCGTCTACTGAAAAAGTAATATGCATGTTAGTAATTTTTGCAAGCTCTCCGGCATATTTGTCTATAAGCGTTCCGTTCGTATCGACGGAGAGAAAAATTCCTTTACCGTTTATATATTTCAATAAATCGATTATACCATTGAAAAGGAAAGGTTCTCCCCCTCTTATCAGTATGAATCTTATTTTATAATTTGCAATCTCGTCGACCAGTCTTTTCCAATCTTCTAACTTTAACGTTCCTTTATTATCGATAACGCGATTCTTCACATAGCCGTTTTCGCTCCATTGACCGCACATTTGGCACCGTAAATTGCATCCGTTTGTAAGCGTAAAAGATATAAATTCAGGAAACGAATTCATTTTCACCTGCATTTCGGTTTCGGGGAATCAATTCATCCATCTAATAAATAAAAATACCAACAACGCAACTTAATAAAAAGTATTTGTATTAATCATGAATCCTACAACAATTCTTCTTCCGAGATAATTTCCGTTATCAAAATCCGGCGCCCAGCTTATCCAGTACAGATATTCATTATTATTGTTTATAACTACGCTGGGAGTGATAAAGCCCGGAGTCCCGACATTAAACTGCGCAGATGCAAGAGTCTTCTCCGAAACATTTAACGCAAACACTGGAAACAGAGTAATCATAGGGAAAAGCACTCCTTGCTCGCTTTGAATCACCCCCTCGCTGTTGGCTCTTTTTCTGAACGAATAATAACCTCCTGTTTCCGCGGCAATCCCTGCTGAAAGTCCGAACCCAAGCTTAAACGAGTTAATTTTCATGTTAAGAACGCCGTTAAATTCTCCTCCGACTCCAAAAATACTTTTCGTTCCGTCATATTTTTCCACTCCCGAAACTCTGTAAATTCCCGTATAAACGTAAAGTCTGGTGTTAACATTATTATGCTTATTTGTGTTAACTACGGTATAGCTTCCGCGCAGCATATACAAAGATTCGTTTTCATAGTCTCCCCTGGATGCGGTAAAGTCTGCCTCTGCATATTTAGACTCATAACGTTCTTTTGTTTCAACTTCGAAAATCACAGGTTGAGCGCTTGTTTGATAAATCGCGGGATAATATGTACGAAGACATCCGGATAAAATTAACGGACTTAAAAGAAGAATAATATTCAATAGCTTATTCATTTAATCCGGACTCCAATTACAAGGACGCGCTGCCATTAAAAAATACATTTTTCAATTTGAATGTTAGCACTGAATATTTCAGAATAGACATAAGAATTTGCCGCTTTATAATAAAATTGAAGATCATGCCTCCCGGCAGATTTGATTCTGAAGACAAACATAGTTTCATGCCGGCAAACGCATCTAGAAACTATACTGTTAGTATCTTGTAAAAACACCCTGATTTTATAATTGTCGATATGCACGCTGTCCTTGAATAAAGCCGAGCAATGCGTGTTGAACATCACTTTGAATTTCAAGCTGTCGTTAATAATCGCCCATGCCCAGTACGGCTCGTCGATACTGTCGCGTTCCGCAATGCAACCGTATTCTTCGAACGATAGATAGTCCATTGTTTTACTTCCCGATATTTCGGGAGAATACGACTCGCATTTTAAAACCGCAATGACTATAAAAACAAGAAAAATCAGATTCTTTTTCATTATATATTGCTATGTTAATTGCCTCCAGATGTAATGAATATTATATGCCAAATACCTAAATCAAGTCCGTAATATTTTGATATCCGGGGCGAAACGCTTTAAGTTATCCAGAATATAGTTTATTCCTGTGAAAGCATTAATCGCATAGAAGCTCTCTCTGCCCGCTTTGATAATAAAAATACCATGTTTAATTTCAATCGCCCAAATCTTAATAAGTTCAAGCGTAATTTCTTTCCCGAATATACTTTTCAGGACTAATTTATTTTCATAAAGGTTTATCTTTTTAGGCATCTTAAAAAAGTTAATAGATTTCAGAAGCGCTCCAAACAAAATTAAAATAAGCAAATAAACGTAACTTAATTTTGACTCTTCATCAAAAGAGAAATATAAAATCATCAGACCGATCAGTCCGGGCAATATTGTAAGAACTATTAAATAAAACGGTTTCAATGATGTTGAATATTTAGGCTCGTTCATATCTCTTCCCTCTCCATAAAGTAGAAATGACAAGTAAGATTGTTATTCTTCTTGCAAGATAATTTTCAATCCATAAATTATCAAGAAATCGTACTGCCGGCGCAGGCGGGAAAAATTTGATAATTATAATTTAGGAGGATATTGACTTAATGGTATAATTTTCTCTATCTTTGCATTCAAATGATGAATTTAAAATCAACATATAACATGAAAAATAGAAATCACTGGTGGTGGTGGCGCAGTGTTATACCCGTCATCTCAGTGATAACATAAATTAGTTTAAATAATTCAATACAAGAGACCCTTCTTAGTTATCACTGAGAAGGGTTTTTTGTTTTAAAGGTGAATCATGGAATACAATAAATTTTTATCGCTGGCAGAAAAATACAATACCGTTCCGGTATACGACAGACTTGCCGCGGATCTACAGACTCCGGTTTCCGCTTATCTAAAATTGCGCAAGCATTCCGACTCTTCTTTTCTGCTCGAATCGGTTGAAGGAATCGGCAGGCTGGCGCGTTATTCGTTTATCGGCATCGATCCGGAAATCATTATTTCCAACCGACACAAAAAAATTAAGATTGAAAAGCCGGATAAATCCGAAATGATCGAGAATAATCTTTTCGATTATCTGCAACGCTCGACAGAGCGTCGGGACTATCCTGTTATCGACGAACTTCCCTATTTCACCGGCGGCTGGGTAGGTTATATCGGTTTCGACAATATTTCATTAATAGAAGACGTTATCGATTATAAAGACCGCAACGGTCACGAATTCCCCGATTCGATACTCGGCTTTTTCAGAACCATTATAGTTTTCGACCATTTCAAACATCAGCTGATTTTAATTAATAACTCAGATTGTACAGATAAAACAAAACTGAAAAATTCATACGAAGTTTCAATTAATAAGTTGAATAAAATAAAAAAAATACTGAACGAAGAATTAAACTATAAATCGGATTTCAAAGTGATTCCGAAAGAATTCCACAAAGACGAGGAAGAAGAATTTCTAAACTCGGTAGAAAAAAGTAAATCGAATATCTACAACGGAGACGTATTTCAAATTGTACTTTCTAGGAGATTCGAAGCCGAATATAGCGGGGACCTTTTTAATGTTTACAGGGCTCTGAGAATGATCAATCCTTCGCCGTATATGTATTATATAAGTTTTGGGAATGATATTAAGGTGGCGGGAACATCGCCCGAAGACTTACTCAAAGTAAATGACCGGAAAGCTGAAATACTTCCGATTGCCGGCACACGCCGCCGCGGCAAAAACGAGGAGGAAGACAAAAAGCTCGAAGAAAATTTGATTAACGACCCGAAAGAAATAGCCGAACACGTAATGCTCGTAGACCTGGCGCGCAATGACCTGGGAAGAGTTTGCAAAACCGGCACCGTAAAGATAAGCGAGAATATGAAAATCAATCGTTTTTCGCATGTTATGCATATAGTGTCGAGAGTAGAGGGAATATTGAAAGACGGGCTCGATTCAATCGACGCATTGAAAGCCGCATTCCCTGCGGGCACCGTTTCGGGAGCTCCGAAAATAAGAGCTATACAATTAATTAATCAATACGAAAAGCTCAAACGCGGTCTTTATGCCGGCTCGGTCGGCTATATCGACTTCCGCGGCAATCTCGATATGTGCATCGCAATCCGAACGTTGTGGGCCAATAATCAGTCAGTCTTCTGGCAAGCCGGCGCCGGAATAGTGGCAGACAGCCGCCCCGAACTGGAATTAAAAGAAATTAAAAATAAATCCGCCGTTCTTCTTAGCGCATTAAAATTAGCCGAGGTAATTGATGAAAATATTGATAATAGATAATTACGATTCGTTCACATACAATCTCGTTCAACTCGTCGGCATGTACGCTTCCGACATTACGGTAGAACGAAACGACAAGGTTTCAATTCCCGATATAATCGGGATGAAACCGGATAAAATAGTTATATCACCCGGACCCGGCACACCCGAAGAATCCGGAATTTCGGTCGAAGTAATCCAGACTCTCGGAAAGGATATTCCCATTCTCGGAGTTTGTCTCGGTCATCAGGCCATCGGTTACAGTTTCGGAGCCCAAATAATTAACGCCCCCTCTCTGATGCACGGCAAAACTTCGTTGATTCGACACGACGGAAAAACAATCTACTCCGGTATCGAACAGGAATTTCAGGCGGGAAGATACCATTCGCTGGTTGTCGACCGCGCTACGCTTCCCGATGAGCTCGAAATTTCTTCAACTACTCCGGATGGAATAATAATGGGCGTGAGACATAAATCTTATCCTATTGAAGGCATTCAATTTCATCCCGAATCGATATTAACTAAAGTGGGCAATTTAATAATCAAAAACTGGTTGGAAGTATGTTAAAGGAATACATAGAAAAAATAAGCGGCGGGGAAAATTTAACGTTTCTCGAAGCTCAAACCGCCATGTCCCGTATAATGAGCGGAGAATGCAATAATTCGCAAATAGCAGGTCTTTTGACAGCCTTGAAAACAAAGGGTGAAACAGCCGAAGAAGTCGCTGGCTTTGCCAGCGCCATGCGTCAATTCAGCGTTAAAATTGAAATTGACGACGAAAATGTAATTGACGTTTGCGGAACGGGAGGAGACAATTCAGGCACGTTCAATATATCTACAGCCGCCGCGTTTGTCGTGTCGGGCGCCGGCGTTAAAGTAGCCAAACACGGCAACAGATCGATTTCCAGCAAATGCGGTAGCGCGGACGTCCTTTCCATGCTGGGCGTCAACATAAATCTTACGCCCGAACAGTCGAAACTCGCTCTCGAAAAAACGGGCATAGCCTTTTTATTTGCCCCGCTTTATCATCCCGCTATGAAATACGCCGCGCCTGTGCGCAAAGAACTCGGTATGAAAACTATATTTAACATACTGGGTCCCCTGACAAATCCTGCGGGCACAAAAAAACAACTCGTCGGAACATTCAATAATCGAACGTCGGCTTTAATGGCTGAAGCCGCTTCTTATCTAGATATGGAATCGGTATCTTTCGTATGCACCGCCGACAGATACGATGAAATAACTTTGACCGATAAAAGCGACGTTATCATCTACAAAAAAGAAAAACCGGCGGAAAAGTTTACTATTGACCATTCGGATTTTTCGTTCGACAAAATTAATATGAACAATATAATCAGCAACACTCCCGAAAAGAATGCGGAGTTTATTTTGAGAGTCATTAAAGAAAAACAAAAAAGCGACGCATACAACGTAGTGGTTGCTAATTCGGCTTTAGCGCTTTTAACAGCCGGCGCAGCCGCGTCGCTCGATGAAGCCAAATCTCTCGCAATCGAATCGATTGAATCGGGCAGCGCTTACAAAAAATTATCAGAGCTAATTAATTTCGGAAATTAAGCAATGAGCTTTCTCGAACAAATAATCAACACAAAAAAAGAAGAAATAAAAAACTTACATAACAGATACTCGCTCAGTTTTTTCGAAGAACAGGAATTTTTTCATTCTTCTACGCTAAGTCTCGTTGGTTCATTATTCGAATCTAAAAGATTGGGCTTGATTGCGGAAATTAAAAAAGCAAGTCCTTCAAAAGGAATACTGAGAGCGGATTTCAATCATGCGGAGATTGCGAAGATTTACATGAACAACAAAGTTAATGCAATCTCGGTTTTAACCGATTCCAAATACTTTAAGGGGTCGATCGAATACTTAAAAGAGATTGCAAAGTTCAAGACCGTTCCTTTGCTGCGAAAAGATTTTATAATAGACGAATACCAAATTTTCGAAGCGAAGGCTTCCGGCGCGGACGTTGTATTGTTGATTGGCGAAGCTTTGTCGGCGGAACAATCCGACTCATTAATCGCCGCTGCCAGCGAATGCAATCTTGAGATTTTATACGAAATTCACTCGCCCGCCCAACTCGATAAAATCGATTTTGACAAAATTAAATTAATCGGAATAAATAACCGCAATCTTGACACATTCGAAGTCGATATTCGGACCACCAGGCTAATAGCAGATATGCTGCCCGAAGGAACTGTTGCAATTTCAGAAAGCGGCATAAATACGCCTGATGACATTAAGATTATTTCTCACCCAAAAGTTAAAGGTCTTTTGGTCGGCGAGTATTTTATGAAATCGGAAGACATCGATAAAACGCTCAAACAATTTATTAATATACTTGAAGAAACAAACAATGAGAATTAAAATCTGCGGAATAACGAATTTCGAAGACGCAATTGCTGCATACGAGGCAGGCGCCGACGCGCTGGGATTTATCTTCTATGAAAAAAGCCAAAGATACATTGAACCCGGAACAGCGTCAAAAATTATAGGTAAACTGCCGCCGTTTATCACCACGGTCGGAGTATTTGTTAATTCATCCGCGGACGAAATAAACCGAATTGTCGACGCAAGCGGCATTCACATGATTCAATTGCACGGAGAGGAAACCCCGGATATTATTCCTAAACTTATAAGACCTGTGATTAAAAGTTTCAGGGTGCATAATGAATTCCGTTTCGAGGAAATGGAACAGTATAGAAATTGTTATTACTTGCTGGATACCTATTCCGAGCTCGGATACGGAGGCACAGGCGAGAAATTCGACTGGAATTTGATACCAGCAAACCTCAAGCACAAAATAATTCTTGCCGGAGGAATCGGTAAAGACGATCTGGGAAAGATTCAACGATACGTCAATCCGGCTGCTATCGACGTATCGTCGTCGATAGAATTAAAACCCGGCAAAAAAAATATCAACAAATTAAAAGAATTAATCGATGAGTTACGCAGAATTAACCCCAGACAGATGCATACACTCCGACCGGGTCTTTGAGTTCGTTTACCCGACGGACAGAAGGCCCGGCTTATTTTTTAATTATTCGGGAAAAGGATAATGAGAAACTATAACGCACCTGATAAATCGGGCAAATTCGGAATCTACGGCGGTAAATTCGTTCCGGAAACATTAATCGGCGCGCTCGAATCGCTCGAAAAAGTTTATCTGGAATTAAAAGACAATAAAGATTTCTTAAATCAGTTAAACGAACTGCAAAACGAATATAACGGCAGACCTACTCCGTTAACTTTTGCCAACCGTTTAACCGATTATTACGGTAAAGCTAAAATTTATCTAAAGAGAGAAGACTTATGCCATACGGGCGCTCATAAACTCAATAATGCTCTCGGACAAATTTTACTGGCTAAATATTTGGGTAAAGAAAGAATAATAGCCGAAACGGGCGCGGGTCAACACGGAGTAGCGACAGCTACGGTTTGCGCCAAATTCGGAATGCAGTGCGTTGTGTATATGGGAGAAGAAGATATCGAAAGGCAAAAACCCAATGTCTTTAGAATGAAACTGCTCGGAGCCGAAGTAAGACCGGTTTCATCAGGAAGCAGAACTCTAAAAGACGCTACCAACGAAGCCATCCGCGACTGGGTAACAAATGTCGAGAACACACATTACATTATCGGTTCGGTCGTAGGGCCGCATCCTTATCCAATGATTGTACGCGACTTTCAATCTGTAATAGGCAATGAAACCCGTTATCAAATTTTACGCAAAGAAAATCGTTTGCCGGACTATATAATCGCATGCGTCGGAGGAGGCTCAAATGCAATCGGCATGTTCTATCCTTTTATTAACGACGATTCGGTAAAATTAATTGGAATAGAAGCCGCGGGCGAAGGTCTCGATACAAATAAACATTGCGCCACTCTTAGTTTGGGATCGCCGGGCGTTTTTCAGGGTATGCATACCTATCTTATTCAATCGGATGAAGGTCAGATTTCCGAAGTCCACTCGATTTCTGCCGGACTCGATTATCCGGGCGTAGGACCAGAACATTCTTATTTAAAAGACGAAGGCCGTGTCAAATACGGAGCAGTGACGGATAATGAAGCGCTTAAGGCGGTAAACCTGCTAACCAGGTTGGAAGGCATTCTGCCTGCCTTAGAGTCCGCGCACGCAATAGCATATCTGGAAAAAATGATAGAGTCTACGAATAAAGACGAAATTATTGTCGTTAACCTGAGCGGACGCGGCGACAAAGACCTTTCCACTTTAATCAATCACAACGGAAATTAAGTATGAAAATCAGAGACTCAATTGACGTCGTAAATAAGGATAACAAAAAAGCTCTGGCTGTTTTTTTGACGGCTGGATTTCCGGACAAAAACAAGTTTATCGAATATGCAAAAGCGGCTATTGACGGCGGAGCCGATATACTGGAAATTGGGATTCCATTCAGCGACCCTCTTGCCGACGGACCCGTCATTCAGGCGTCCTCTTCTATAGCCTTAAAAAAGAAGTTCACAATTAAAGATATATTTAATTTTATAGAGACAATAAGAAATTATTCCGATATACCTGCCGTACTAATGGGTTATGCAAACCCGATCAATAAATACGGAAAAGAAAAATTTCTGATCGACTCGTCAAACTCGGGCGCGAATGGTTTAATCGTTCCCGACATACCGCTTGAAGAATACGATTTTTTCTTCCCTGCCAATAAATATGGACTTGATATAATTCTTTTAACCACACCCGCTTCTTCCGACGAGCGGATAAAGAACATCGACAGGAAGAGCGCAGGCTTCGTTTACTGCGTAAGCGTTACAGGCACTACCGGCGCCGACAAAAAATTCGACGATTCCACCGTCGAGCATCTTAAACGCACTTATTCGTTGATAACAAAAAACAAAATGATGATTGGATTCGGCATAAGCAAACCCGAAGACATAAGAAAATTTTACGATTATGCAGACGGCTTTATTGTGGGAAGCAGGATAATTAAATCGATACTCGAAGGCGTCGAGCCTGCCGGGATTTCTGAAGCAATAAAACAATTTAGGAATGCATGCAATTAGTGTTTTCGCTTCGGATAACCATGTTCAATGGGCAATGAAAAATCACGCGACCATTCGTTCCACGACGCCAGATAATTAAAAACTTTTTCGAATCCGGCCATTTTTAACGCCACGAAGAGGTTCGACGTGCGGGCGCCTTTGAAACAATAAAGATACAACTCTTTATCTTCCGAAAGTCCGAACCTTCTGAACATTTCATTTAGTTGCTCGGGACTTTTGAACCACGGGATATAATCTTTATATTCCATGCTGTTATACCATTCAATCCAGATCGAACCGGGAATCCTGCCCTTTCGGGGCGTAAATTCCGGACCGTACGGCGACGAGCTAACTCCGACCCATTCTGTTCTGTCACGGCAATCAATAATCGTAATAGCGGGATTTTCGATTGCTTTAAGCATTTGCCTTTTATTTAAAATAATCGAGTTGTCCGCGACAATTTCGAATTTTTTGAGTTCGGGATGCGGCGTATTTTTTTCCACTCTCATATTTTTATCGAGCCAGGCTTGATAACCTCCGTGAAGTATTCTGGTATTCTTATGCCCCATATGACTGAAAATAAACCATCCGCGGCACGATCGTCCGTATCCGTTATCCATAGCGTCTTCATAAACAACAACTTCTTTAGACGAATCGATGCCGTTTAAGCCGAATAAGCCGGCAAAGTGATTTCTCATTTGTTCATAACCGCCGTTGGATTCGGTCGCAAGATAGCTGAAAATATCATAAATATTTATTGCCCCGGGAATATGATCAATCAGATAATCTTCCGGTTCCCGTGTGTCCACTATTACCAGGTTATCTTCATTTAATTTATCGTAAAGCTCGTCAACTTCTATCAGATATCTATTTGCCATAGAATAGGATACGATCCTTTTAAGAATAATATCGGTATTATACTATCGAAATTTTGCGGAAATTTTTTAGGCGCAGTTCGGAATAGTTATTTTTTTGTATGTCGTTGGATTAAATTATTTACAATTTCATCAAGTCCGATATCGAGTTCCGCCATAAGCACAAACAAATGATAAATTAAATCGGAAGATTCGTCTATAAATTCTTTTTTGTCTTTGTTTTTTGCGGCAATAACCGTTTCGATCGATTCTTCCCCCACCTTTTGAATAATTCTGTCGATTCCGCTTCGGAATAATTTTGTCGTATATGAATTCTCCGGCAAATTTTTCTTTCTTTCTTTGATTAAATCGTAGAGATAAGAAAGAAATTTTACATTTTCTTTATCGATCCCGAAGCACGAATATCGGTTCATGTGACATGTGGGTCCTTCCGGTACGGCTGTAACCAGAAGAGTATCATTGTCGCAATCGGTCGTAATCGAATCGAGTTTGAGATAGTTGCCGGAGGTTTCTCCTTTTGTCCACAATTGATTTCTGCTTCTGCTGTAAAACGTAACAAGTCCGGTATCTATAGTTTTTGTGAGCGCTTCTTTATTCATATAGCCGAGCATAAGAACCTGTCCCGTAAATTTATCTTGTATGATTGCCGGTACCAATCCGCCCGATTTTTCAAAGATGATATTGTCGATGTTAATCATATTCTTATGTTTACCTTATTTTCCAATAAATATTGCTTTAATTCCCGAATAGAAAGTTCGCCGTAATGAAAAAGACCTGCAGCCAAGCAGGCGTCAACATTAGCCTTTTGAAATGCTTCCAAGAAGTGTTCTTTTTTCCCCGCCCCTCCGCTTGCTATAACGGGTACGGTTACGTTTTGAACAACTTTAGACAAGAATTCGACGTCGTAACCGTTTCTAGTGCCGTCGTGGTCCATCGATGTAAGAAGAATTTCGCCGGCGCCCAGTTCGCAAACTCTTTTACACCATTCAAATCCTTCGAGGTCGGTTTCTTCCTTGCCGCCTTTTATAAATACTTTTTTAATACCGTCGACAATTTTGACGTCGACAGCGGCTACCACTGCCTGCGAACCGAATCTTTTTGCTGCTTCGGTAATAAGTCCGGGATTCCGAACGATCGATGAATTGAGAGAAACTTTATCGGCTCCGGCGTTTAGCAATTCTTCAATATTGTTCAATTCAGAAATGCCTCCGCCCACCGTAAATGGAATTCTCAAAACTTTGGCTACATCTTTGACTAATTCAACCAGAGTTTTTCTCTTTTCTTCCGTTGCCGTTATATCGAGGAATACAAGTTCGTCCGCCCCCTCCTTGTAATATCTTTCGGAAAGTTCGACGGCCGAACCGGCGTCTTTAAGGTTTACGAAATTAGTGCCTTTAACCACTCTTCCGTCTTTAACGTCAAGACAAGGTATTATTCTCTTTGCTACCAATTTTTGCCAAATCCTTAATGTTTATTTTGTTTTCATAAATTGCTTTGCCAACAATGACCGCATAGATATTCAACTGGCTTAAGACCAGCACATCGTGAATTGATCCGATACCGCCGGAAGCAATCAATTTAATATCGGGACTGTATTTCATAATTTTACCGTAAAGTTGTGTATTGGAGCCCGTCAGCGTTCCGTCCCGACTGATATCAGTACACAAAAAAGTATCGATGCCGAGCTCTTTGCAATAATCGATGTGTTCGTAAATCGAAACTCCGCTGTCCTCCGTCCACCCTTTAACCAGAATTTTTTCATTGTACGAATCGAGCGCCACAACAAATTTGTCGGCTCCGTATTCATCAACTATTTCTGCAAACGCCGCTTTATTTTTAATTGAGAGCGAGCCGATTACTATTCTGTCCGCGCCCGCATTCAATGCCTCTTTAACTTGAGAAGAATTTCTGATGCCCCCGCCAAATTCCAGTTTGAGACCGGTGTTGTTTTTTATTTCCTTTAGTACGGGCAGGATATTAATTTTTTTATCGAGCGTTGCGCCGAGGTCTACAATATGAATCCACTGGAATCCCGCTTCTTCATACTTGCGGGCAATTTCGAGCGGTGTGGTATCGTAATATTTGGCTTTGTTGAAATCTCCTTTGGTCAGCCGGGCGACTTTGTTATTCAATATGTCGATAGCAGGTATAATTAACATTTCTCTATAAAGTTTTTTAGAATTTGTATTCCTTTGGGTCCCGATTTTTCGGGATGAAATTGCACTCCGTAAAAGTTATCCTTTGCTATAGCCGCGGAAAACCTTACCCCATAATCCGAGACTGTGATTGTATTTTCATTTTGAGGTACGTAGTACGAATGGGCGAAATAAAAATATGAATTGTTTTCTATGCCGTCGAAGAGAGGGCTGTCTTTAATAACTTCAACTCTGTTCCATCCCATGTGAGGAACTTTGACTTTCGACGGTTCGAACATTTCGGTGGTAGTATTTAATACGCTCAGG
This sequence comes from Melioribacter sp., assembly GCF_049325435.1. NCBI lineage: Bacteria > Pseudomonadati > Ignavibacteriota > Ignavibacteria > Ignavibacteriales > Melioribacteraceae > Melioribacter > Melioribacter sp. The sequence goes on from NZ_JBMOLD010000013.1 coordinate 423,924, forward strand.
CAACAAACATCCCCTTCCTTCGATTTGGCAGTCAACAACTGCATGCCGAGGCAAATGCCGAGGAGAGGTTTTTTTGTAATTCTCAGCATAGTAAAAAGATTGAGCAAATGCAGCTTTCTGATTGCAAAAGAAGCCTCGCCGACTCCAGGGAAAATTATTTTATCGCATTTTAAAATGTCGCTTTCTCTGTTTGTTACGGTATAAACGACATTCAAGTCGTCAAGCGCGTTTTTAACCGATTGAATATTGCCGGCGCCGTAATCGATAAGAGCAATCATAATTTACCCTTAGTTGATGGAAGTTGACCTTTGGCTCGTTCGTCTATTCTGAACGCCTCGTTTAATGATTTTGCAAAAGCTTTGAACATCGATTCTATTTTATGATGGTCGTTTTTGCCTTTGGCTTCAAGATAAATATTAGCCATCATGCCCAACGCCACTCCTCTAAAAAATTCCTCGGTCAATTCCGTCGGGAACTGTCCCACTTTCTCGCGTTCGAACTTGCACTTGAAATTGAGGTAATTCCTGCCGCTCAGGTCGATGGCGCATTTGGCAATCGAATCGTCCATCGGCAAAAAATATCCGAAACGTTTAATACCCTTTTTGTCGCCCAAGGCTTGTTTAATAGCCTCACCGAGGGCGATACCTGTGTCTTCGACCGTATGATGCTCGTCCACATCGAGATCGCCTTTAACATCGACTTTCAAATTTATATTCGAATGTCGCGCTATTTGATCGAGCATATGGTCGAAAAAGCCGATGCCGGTTTTGATTTTCGATTTCCCTTCTCCGTCGATATCAATTGCAATTTTGATATCCGTCTCTTTCGTTTTACGTTCAACTTTGGCGCTTCTCCTTTTTCTCAACAATCGAGTTACAATATCGAGCACATTCTTATTCGTCTTACCAACCGTATAAACATCTCCGGCCGTTTTACCTTTTATAAGAATTTTAATAGCAGGATTTTGTTTGTCGCAGCCGGTTATATCAAGACCGTTCTTGTTAAGAAATTCGAGTATTAGCGGATTAATTTCATGTATATCGCTTTCTATTGAATAAGAATAATCGCGTAAAAGGAATAAAGCTTTTAGCAAACCGTTCGAAGCTTTTGCCTTCATATTAAAAAATTCAGGCGCTATATAAATTCTATTCATAAAATTTCGTTTAGTTTTTTTAAGAATAATTTGTTTTCCTCCGGGGTTCCGACAGTCACTCTGAGATAACCTTGAAAATTAAATTGACCGCTCCTGTCTCTTATTATTATGCCGTTTTTTTCGAGATAGTTGTAAACCTCATGGGGATTTTCGACTTTAAAAGAAATAAAATTAGCGTCGGAAGGCAATACATTAATAATTTTTTTATTGTTTTTCAGTTCGTCAAACAGAAATTCGCGCTGTTCAATTATTTCTTTGACATATTCGTCTTTGACGCCTGCATTATCGACAGCTTTAGCCACCGTCATTGAGGTCAATTTATTAATATTATACGGCATCTTTACTTTGAAGAGTAAACCGATAATTTCTTCCTGTGCGATGCAATAACCGCACCTTAGTCCTGCCATTCCCCATGCTTTGGAAAACGTTCTTGTTACTACGAGATTGGGCGTATGCAAAGCTTCTTTCGCAAAGCCTTCGTCGCCGGAGAAGTCAATATATGCTTCGTCAATAACCACAATCAAATTCAATTCCGCAGTTAATTTACGGATTATATTTTTATCGAGTAAGTTTGAAGTTGGATTGTTAGGCGAACACAGGAAGAGGATTTTTGTATTTTCATTCACGCCGGAATGTATCGCATCATAATCGAGGTCATATTTTTCGTTTAACGGCGCATTAATCACTTCGACATTATTAATGTCGCAGGCAACTTTATACATACCGTATGTGGGCTCGCACACGATTACATTATCTTTGCCCGGTTCGCAGAAAATTCGTATCAACAAATCGATAACTTCGTCCGAACCGACTCCGAAGAAGAGATTTGTTCCGGGAATGCCGAGATAATCGCCCGTTTTTTTCCTCAACAATTTTTGATACGGATCCGGGTAGCGATTGAAGTCGAGATCATTGAGGTCTTCAGCGACGGTTCCGAAGCTGTTTTCATTTGCGTCGAGTAAAATTCCGTCGGTATGAGATTGCCGCGCGGAGGTATACGGTTTTAGATTGAGAATATTATTTCTGACCAGTTTTTCGATATTCATTTTTTCAACCTTATTTTGACTGCATTTGCGTGCGCATGTAGATTTTCTTTTTCAGCCATTGTAATTATAGCAGGGGCAAGATTCGACAATCCCCGTTTAGATAATTTCTGAAAAGTAACGGATTTCATAAACGATTCGACATTAACTCCGCCGTACGATTTTGCATATCCGTATGTGGGCAACGAGTGATTTGTGCCGGAGGCGTAATCTCCCGCGCTTTCCGGAGAATACGCTCCGATAAAAACCGAGCCGGCATTTTTTACAAGCCGTTTATATTTCGAAAAGCTTTTCAAATTCAGTATTAAATGCTCCGGCGCATAATCGTTTGAAATTTCGAATGCGGTTTCAATCTTCCGAACGACGATAATTTTCGAGTGTATTAACGCTTTGCGAGCGGTTTCCCTTCGTGGTAATTTTTTCAGTTGTAATTGAATTTCCGAGTATACTCTTTCTGCAAGTTTTTCGCTGTCGGTAATCAATAAAGCCTGCGAATCGGCGCCGTGTTCAGCCTGCGAAAGCAAGTCGGCGGCTATAAAAGAAGGGTCGCCGTTTTTATCGGCAATTACCAAAACTTCGCTCGGTCCCGCCGGCATATCGATAGCGCATCCCTCCGGATCAATACTCACAAGAGACTTTGCGGCGGTAACAAATTGATTTCCCGGTCCGAATATTTTATCTACTTTATTTACAAAAGCGAGCATGCCGATAGCCTGAGCTCCTCCCACATTATAAAATTCATCAATTCTCAATTTGCAGGCTGCATACGCTAATGCAGGTTCAATTTTATCTCCTACGGGCGACGCGACAATAATCTTTTCGCTGCCTGCGATCCGAGCCGGTATGGCAAGCATCAACAAAGTAGAAAACAAAACGGCGCTTCCGCCCGGTATGTATAATCCTACTTTTTCAATGGGAATAAAAGTTCTGCTGCATTCCACTCCGGGCATCGTTTCGACTCTATAACCCGAGGGATATTGTAACTTATGGAATCGAGTAATATTATTTACAGCCGTCTCAATTGCCTTTTTTGTCCGGCCGTCGAGCTGTCCGGCTGATTTTTCCAATTCATTTTTCGAGATCAATAAATTCTTATTCTTAGCATTATCGAATTTGCGGGCGTATTTTACTACCGCTTTCATCCCGTATTTCTTTATATCTTTCAAGACGGGTGAAATATATTCGTAAACGTCGCCCGTTTTGATGGCGGGTCTCCTTAATAATTTATCCCGCTCTTTTTTTGTAAGCTTGTTGTAATAAATAATTTTCATACGATCATATTCTCAATTGGTAATAATAAAATGCCGGAGGCGCCGGCTTCTTTCAGGTCTTTATAAATTTCCCAGAACTTGCTTGTCGGGATTACGGCGTGAACTGCTACCATCTCCGGGTCTGCAAGCGGCAAAATTGTAGGGCTCTTAAGCGAAGGTATAATAGACTCAATCTTTTCAAGCGAGTTTTTGGGAGCGTTCATCATCAAGTATTTCGACTTGCGCGCCGTCAACGCCGAATCGATTCTGACAAGCAGGTTATCGAGTTGGGATTTTTTATCCGGGTCATTTTCGATATTCTTATTGGCAATCAAAACAGCTTGCGATGAAAAAATATCGAACGACTTTTTGAGTTTATTGAATTTAAGAGTATTCCCGGTAGACACCAAATCGCAGATATAATCGGCAACTCCGAGCGAAGGTGCAATTTCGACCGACCCGCTGATTTCAACAACTGTGGCGTTAATATTATTCTGCGTCAGATAGCTCTTTAAAATATTCGGAAAAGAAGTCGCGATTCTTTTGCCGTTCAACTCGGACAGATCTTCGAGAGTTTGACTTTCGGGAATCGCCAATGAGAGTTTACATTTGCCGTATCCCAATTTCCTTACTACATCCACGTTTGCTTTTTTTTCATAGAGTACGTCCTCTCCTACAATTCCGATATCCGCCACGCCGTCCATAACATATTCGGGTATATCGTCGTCCCTCAACAATAAAATATCGAGATTGTAATTCCTGGCAGTTACTATCAGTCTGGCGGAGTATTCTTCTATGTCGATATCGCAGCTTTTAAGAAGATTCAACGACTTTTCGGTCAGTCTTCCGTTTTTTTGCAATGCGAGTTTCAAATTTCCGTTTAACATATTGTCTCCCATAAAAAAAAACCCCGACATGCGCCGGGGTCTGTTAAGAATTTTTCAATTTTATTTAAACCATACCGGCGCTACTGAAGTAGTTGTAATGATGATGCCAATTGCCGGTATGAATTTTTCTTTTCATAATTTTTCTTATTTTCGGACGAAATTTAATAAACTTAACAAAAAGAAACAAAATAAAAAAAAACGGATTCGCTTTGATTTGTTTTCATGTGTCCGACTTACACGGGCGTCAAGAGAGATACGAAAAATTATTTGCCGAAATTATCAAAGAAAAACCCGAAGTGGTTTTAATGGGCGGCGACCTCTTACCACACGGGATTTCGAATAATCGGTTTATTTCCGGCTATTTAAAAAATAAGCTAAGAACTCTGAAAGAAATTCTTAAAAAAGAATTTCCGAAATTTTTAATTATCATGGGCAACGACGACCCTAAAAAATTTGAAAAGGATTTCGAGAATTTGTCTGACGAGAATTTAATTTTCTATTTGAATCTCAAAAAAATATCCATAGGAGATTATCAGTTTTACGGTTATTCTTATGTGCCCCCGACGCCGTTCCGAATGAAAGACTGGGAAAAGTACGATGTCTCCAGATATACGGAACCCGGCATTATACCGCCCGAGGAAGGTTACATTACAAGCCAACGCGCTCAATACGACATCAAATACTCAACAATAAAAGAAGATATACAAAACTATCTCGGGAACGAAGACCTTTCGAAATCCGTGATACTCTTTCATACTCCTCCGTACAACACTAAACTCGATTTGGTAAGGCCTGTATTAATTGAAAACGTGGAAACCGACAAACATGCGGGAAGCATTGCAGTTCGCAATTTCATAGAGTTGAAGCAGCCTTTGATCACGCTGCACGGTCATCTGCATGAATCTTCGTGCCTGAGCGGCGCATGGCATGACAGAATAGGCAATACATATTGTTTCAACGCGGCATATCATAAGTCCGAACTCTCGATAATAAAATTCGACCTGTCAGCTCCTCAGGATGCAAAAAGAATCCTAATCTGATTTTTCAATTACTTTTAATGGTTTAGCGGCGTCCGTAAGAGCGTTTATCTTAACTGCATAACTCGTTTTATTTTTAATATCCTCGTCGGTAATAAAATGCACATCGAGGAGTCCGTCGGATTTTATACCAGTACGCATATAGTTAATTTGGCTCAAGCATAAGCTCCACCCTTCAAGCCAGGCTTCCAGTTCTTTTCGCGGACATTTATTCTCGTCGATATGAATAATAAGGTCGATATCGCTGCCGGGACCCGAAACTGCATTTTTAACGCTGCCGAACAAATAGATTCCTTTTACTCCCATTTTATCGGCATCCAATTCCTGTGCAAGATTTTCCGCTATTTTCAGTCTCCATCGCCAATGATCGCTGGGACTGTAATTTTCTACTTCGGTCTTTATTTCGGTTTCGTTAATTACTTCGTTAGTCGGATCGGCAAATATGGCGACGGCTTCTTCAAGATCGGCGTTCATCAATACACGCAGAATCATTCCTTCTTTTGATGCGGGAACGTCGATTACTTTTATAGTATCTTCCAGATAGAAATACTCCGGCAATATTTCCGAAAGGATATTTTTAGATTCATTGAAAAATTTCTCGTTGAAAATAATACCCGGATCGTCCGGATAAAGAGGCAGATATTTTATATTAGCCTCTACAAGATCCTGGAAAAAGTGAGTGCCGAAAGACACATCCGGGATATAGTTCCCTTTTTTACGTGCGATTTCGATTAACATGGCAGTATTGTTAATGTCGGAATAAGTAACGCTGACGCCCAGTTTAATATCCCCGCGACTTCCCCATCTGCCGGGCCCGAGCAGAATAAATTTTCGTTTCGGAAGGATTTTATTCAATTTCCCGATAACCCTGCCGACTTTCAATAATTTATTTCTGTCCGTTATTTCAGAGTATTTTTGAGGATCGACATAAACAATGTGAGTTATTTCCGGCACCTTCCCGTTTGAAACAAATTTTTTTGCGTTGAAAAGTATTTTCTCCTCTGGAATATCTTTCGGAATAGGATCGCCCGATGTTTCGCGGCTTCTGCTTTGAGGTCGGCACTGAAGCAAATACAAATCGTTACCGTCGGAAACAAATTCTATATCGACTGGAGTTTTCATTCTTGCCTGTAATGTCTTTAATATCGTATCCATTTTCTTGAGAAAATCCGTTTTCGCAAAAAGACCTTCGAAAGTGACCACATAATCGCTTTTATCGTCGTCCATTATGGAAGGCATTCGTATCATACCTCCGTCGAGAACCGAAAAAACATGATCGAATGCCGGATAATCTCTTTTAATTTCCTTTAATAGTTTTTCCAGCTCAATCGTTTCAAATTCATTCGTCTTTAAGTTGATAACGTCCACCTTTTTGGGAGAATAACGGATTACTTCTTCGGGAGTGACATTGACTCTGATTGAGGACTGACCCGGCGAAATTAAAATCGGATAGTCGTCGCTCAGTCTGTCGACGGCTCTGGTGCCTAGACCGGGAACTATTCTCAAGAGTCCGTCTTCTCTTTTTATTCTGGGCGACCACCTGAATTCATTAACGCTGAACGCTACGCCTGCATAGGCTGGAATAAAATAATCCCCTACGCGTTTTCCAATCACTTCCTGAATCATGATCCCCATTTCTTCATGGAAATCAAGAAGCCCCCTCTCGGCTCTGTATTCGATCGGGTCGGGACTGAAGGTCGAAGCGTACACTTCCGCAATGGCATCCATTAATGCCGCAAGACGTTCAGCCTTGCTCCCCTGATTCGCCAAAAACAAACTCTTATATTTACCCGAAAAGGAAGCATCCATCTGATCCTCCAGCAGACTCGAGCTTCGTACAACAAGCGGAACATCCCCGAAATCATCCAATGCTACAGACAAACCCTTTACGATATCTGGCGGAAATTCCGAATTTTTAAATAACTGAACTATATGAGGATATTCGATTCTGACCTCTTCTATTTCCTTATATTTTTGTTCAAGCACTTCCTCTAAATTATTATGCTGCATAAAATTAAGAATTCCATCGGAAGTAATATACCAAGTATTAGGTACTTTAATATTTTTCAGTAAGTCATTGTTCGAAGCCTCTTTTCGTAAAATATGAGAAGCTACAAAAAGCCCTGCGCTCTTGCCTCCAAGTTTACCATGACTTTGCGGCGGAAAAATCATTTTATCGATCAACTTATAAAAATCCGTCAGTTTAACGTATTCTTTTGCAATCGAAATAAAACTCAGTTGATCGGTAAAAAATCTGCGGAGCAAGGACACGCGTAAGCCTTTTATGGTTTGCGGCGGCAGCTCGAATTTTTCGGGAGCAAGATGATAATATTTTCTGAGCGCTTCTGCAATTTCCGTTAAAGAGGTATCCTGATTATCGACCACTTTAATAAGCGCGCTCGATTTATCTTCCTGAATCCATTTCTGAATTTTACTCAAAATAACTTCGTCGGGCAGATTCTCGTCTGCCAGACGTTGAATGGTATCGACATATTCGTCGTAATTTACAATCCGTTCTACTTTGGTAGGTTTATTTTCGTCTTCTTTTTCGACGTCGTCGTTCAAACCGATTTTAATTTTACGGGCAATGCTCGTATGTTTCATCAGTAATTCCGCTTCTTCAACGCCTTTCCAGCACAAGAGATGGAGTAATTTCCTCATTAAGCTCATGAACAGATTCGGATCGGTTTTGCGTATCATATCGAGCACAACTTTCCATTCGCCCCGCGCCGTTTTTCCGACAGATTGACGAACTGTTTGAAGTTCGTTAATTACGTTCTTCAATTTATTATGGAGTATGAAATGTCCCAATCTGTCTGCTATCGTTTTAATTAAACGAACTTCTTCTTTCAGGAAAGGACTGCCGTCCTTGGCAGGCACGCCTTCGAGGTAATAGACTTCTATGCGCCCGACCGTTTTATCCTGTACTTTAATATCTTCGGATATCATCCATTTGCTCTCGGGAAATTCTTCCGTTTGATAGACAATATCTCCGTATATTATTCGGGATTTACAATAATTCGGGTAGAGAAAAGCCGACGGGATTGTATTAATTACCGTATGGAAAGCCTGCCTGAGAGAAATTTCAGAGCGATTTAATGTATCTTCGATTGTGTAAAGGCAATTTAATTCTTTAGTCCTTTCCTGCAACTCAGTCATTAAAATTTCGATAGGTTTATTTTCCGCAGTCATTTAAGAATTACTCCCTTCCCTTTTTTACCGTCTACTTTAATTATTAAATTATTTTCCGTTCGGATGCGTTTTACAAACTTTAATTCTTCGATCGTATTCTGTTCTTCAATCCATTTCCAATCGATATAATCAGTGTCATAATTTAATGAAAAATAATAAACATCCAAATTCGACATGTTATGGAAAAAATGGGAACCCTGACTGAATTCCACATAAAAATTCTTCATATTTATTTCAACGATTGCTTTTGCGGCGTTTACATCCGTCCATTCCACCGGAATTCCGAGCCACGGATCGGCGCTTCCCCATCTGCCGTAACCGATTAATATATATCTTTTATTTTCATCAATGATTTTCTTGTTCATTTGTGAAATTTCATTTGCAATGGCGACCGAGTTCTTAATATCAAAATTTTCCATCTTTACCATTATTATATCAGTAATTTCCTCGCTTATTCCATGCCCCAATACTTTGTTTGATTTTAGTAGAATTCTGCCGTTTTCCTCCTCAATCTCATCCATACTGACGGCGTTGGCGTATTTTTTCATCGGGCGTACCTGTAAAAAAGCAAAATTCAGTATTCCTTTTTTATAATCCTGCCAACAAGCAAACTCGATTTCTACCGGAGAATTATACTCTTCTTCGCAGATTTCCAACAATATCTTAATAAAATCATTGAATCCGTACATATTCAGTTCAATCAAAGGAGCGAAATTTATTATCCTCGGACCGTCTTTACCGGAGCCCATAATAATTTTATCGTCATTCGGTATGTAAGTGGAAACAATATTTTTAAGAACATTATCGTACTCAGCCGTATTTAACTCTTCATGCGTCAAGTATTCCGTTTCTTTAAGAGGATCGTACTTGACACCCGGACTAATGTCAACCGCCCAGAATTTTTTTTGAGTGAGTTGCACTATGTCTCTAACGCTTTTGTAGGGCAATGAATGTCTTGGATATTTTGGACAATAAGACCATACTATATCGCCGTCCACGATAGTTTTGCCGAGTCCCAATGCAAGATGAACTATACCGTCTTCCGGTCGGGCTTTGCCAAAAGGATAAAAGTTGTATGATTTCGCCACTCCTGAAAAATCCGGGTAAAAGCGGTTGTAATGTTTTTGCCCGGCAATTCTCTGGATTATAACCGCCATTTTTTCTTTTTTAATCGGATAGCCCGCAAGCGTAAAATAATTTTTAGCCGCATTCGAATAGACAGAGGCGTACACGTATTTTATAGAGTCGATAAATCTCTTGAAACGTAAATCCGGCGCTCCGGGCTGAGGGTTAATCATTTTAGTTTTGTAGACTCCGGCAAAAGGTTCGTCCGTAGAGTCCTCCAGCAGTCCTGAAGACCTGACTGCCAGCGGAAATTTTGCTTCGTTCAGAATATTGTTAAGTTCTCCCAGGAACTCATTCGGAAATACGGAATCGAGAAAATTTTTAATCAGATATCTTTCATCATTTTCATTAGTTGCATATTCCAATAAATTATTGCGTTCGATAAATTTGTCGAAAATATCCGATGTAACGACCGCCATTCCGGGAATGAATAGGTTAATAGTTGACGGAATATTTTTCATCCCGGGAAGTATCGAAGCCGCTTTCAATAATCCGGCGGCTTTTCCACCCACTTCTCCATTGCCTATTTTTAAGCAGGTATTATTGGAAAAGTATTTTGATGTCTTCTCCATACAATAAAAGCCGGGCATTACCCGGCTTTATACAATTTAATTAATAGTCGATTATACCCAACCTCTATCCTTGCAAGCCTGAGCCACTCGGTTAATTGCAATTACATACGCAGCGTCGCGCATATACAATTTTTTGTTTCGGGCTAACTCGCTTACGGATAAATAAGCATTCGTCATTTTAGTGTCGAGTTTCGCCAATACTTCTTCTTTTTCCCAGTAATAATTCATATTAGACTGAACTTGTTCAAAATAGCTGCATGTGACGCCTCCGGCATTTGCCAGGAAGTCTGGAATGACGAAAATATTTCTTTCCTGAATTACCTTGTCGGCTTCGATAGTAGTGGGACCGTTTGCGCCTTCGGCAATAATTTTCACGCGTTTGCTTATCTTATTAACATTGTCGGCGTTGATTTGGTTTTCGAGCGCGGCTGGTATTAAAATATCAACGTCCTGCTCGATCCACGCATCGCCTTCGAGGATTTCATACCCGAGTTCTTTTGCCTTTGTTTTGTCGATACCGCCGAACTTATCGGTAATACCGAGCAGCTCGTCCCGGTTAATTCCGTCCATTTTTCTGAATGTGTATGAACATTTATCCTGTTCGTCCCAGCTTGCCACTGCAATTACTTTTCCGCCCAGTTGAGTGTATAATTCGATTGCATACTGAGCAACGTTGCCGAAGCCTTGCACAGAAGCCAGAGTTTCTTCGGGTTTTATATTCATTTCTTTCAATGCTTCTCTCAGAGTAAAAATAACTCCGTATCCGGTAGCTTCTGTTCTGCCCAAAGAGCCTCCCATGCCTACGGGTTTACCCGTGATGAAGCCCGGATATTTACCTCCGGTAATACTTTCATATTCATCGAGCATCCAGAGCATATGCTGCGCGTTAGTCATTACGTCCGGAGCCGGCACGTCATTTACAGGTCCTACGTTCTTAGCCATTTGACGCACCCATCCGCGGCAGATTTGTTCCTGTTCTTTCATACTCAGATGATGCGGGTCGCATATAACTCCTCCCTTGCCTCCGCCGAGAGGAATATTAACAACGGCGCATTTCCAGGTCATCCACATTGCCAACGCTCTTACCGTATCGACCGTTTCTTGCGGGTGAAATCGGATTCCGCCTTTCGAAGGTCCGCGTGCGTCATTATGCTGAACGCGAAAACCTCTGAAAATTTTTGTGGAACCGTCGTCCATTTTAACGGGAATACTGAAATGATATTCCCGGAGAGGATTTCTTAATAATTCTCGAGTGGATTCGTCTAAATTGAGTAATTCAGCTACTCTGTCGAATTGAGCTTGTGCCATTTCAAAAGGATTAAACTCTTTGGATTTCATAAAAACCTCATTGTTTGAATATGTTCATACGGGGAAAATAATTTCCCTTTTTTCTTTTATACCAAAAATAGATACGCTTATATTGTTAAGCAAACAAAATCAGTTTCAGTCGTTCTTATTACCGAATGCCATTTTCTTAATAATTATTGACTTATAATTATTTAGGCATATTTAGTTAATACGCACGTTGTCTCTGCCTGTAATAATTAGTTCGTATACATAATTATTATTAAAAAATAAAAAAGTTATTTTTTTTGCTTTTTTTATGCATATCAGCTATTTTTCCACTTAATTCCAATTATTTAAACTCATTCTATGATTTGGATATTTTAGATGCATCCGGTATTTTTATAGAAGTTATATCCTTAGGGTCACAATTTAGAGCTTCGCCATGAAAACAAAATTATACTTACTAATCTTAGGAATATTTTGCGCCGCAACATATTTCGGTCAAATCGCCAACTACCCGGAATCGAAGAAAATTGAACATAAGGACATTTATCACGGAACTATTGTCGAGGACCCTTATCGTTGGCTGGAAGAAACGAATGCCCCCGAGACAATACAGTGGATAGAAGCTCAAAACGAATTTACTCAAAAATACCTGACAAAGATTCCATATAGAGAAAAGCTGCGCAGACGCTTGGAAAAATTATGGAATTATGAACGCTACTCTACGCCGTTTATGGTCGGCGCAAATTTAATTTATTCAAAAAACGACGGACTTCAGGAACAGAACGTATATTATATTCGGAAACCTGATTCAGAAGCCGAAGTGCTGTTGGATCCGAATAAGTTCTCGGACGATGGTTCGGTTTCGTTGACGGGACTCTATTTTTCAAAAGACCATACTTACATGAGTTTCGGTTTATCGAGAGGCGGTTCGGATTGGCGTGAATTTTACGTAATGGATCTGAAATCAAAGAAGATCATCGGCGATACAATCAGATGGGCTAAATTTACAGGCAATGCATGGTATAAAGACGGATTTTTTTACTGCCGCTACGATAAACCTGAAAAAGGGACAGAACTGAAGAGTTCGAACGAATTTCATAAGCTCTATTATCATAAAATAGGCACTCCGCAATCGCAGGATTTATTCATCCTCAGCGATCCGAATCCGAAACGATTATTAGGCGCCGCCGTTACTGACGACGAAAATTTCCTTATTATCAACGTTTACGAAGGCTCTTCTTCGAACAATCTATTATGGTATAAAAATTTGGGAACTGACGGAAAATTAGTCAAACTGATAGACGAATTTAATGCGGAATATGAATTCCTCGACGCTATTGACGGGCAATTTTATTTAGTTACAAATTTCAAGGCGCCAAATAAGAGAATCGTCAAAATAGATCCAAAGAACTTTAATGGGAATAATCCCGAAACAATCGTCCATGAAACAGACGAGCCGATAAAGCACGCCTCGATTTTAGGCGATAAGATATTTGTGGTTTATATGAAAGACGCAAGCGACGTTGTAAAAGTGTATGATATAAAGGGAAAATTTTTGGAAATAATCGAATTGCCAGCTATCGGTTCCGTTAACGGTTTTAACGGCTCGAGGACAGATACGGTCGCTTATTTTACTTTTACGTCTTTTACTTATCCGCCCACTATTTACAAAGTAAATACGAATTCACTTAAAAAAGAAATTTTTATAAAGTCAAATATAGATTTTAATCCCGATGATTTTATAACAAAAAGGATCTTTTATAAAAGCAAAGACGGTACAAAAGTCCCGATGTTCGTAGTTCATAAAAAAGATTTGAATCTTGACGGCGGCAATCCGACATTACTCTACGCCTACGGAGGTTTTAATATTCCGATGTTACCGTCATTTTCAGTGCCGAGACTGATACTGCTTGAAAACGGGTTCGTTTTCGCGATGGCATGTCTTCGGGGCGGCAGCGAGTACGGCGAAGAATGGCACAGAGCCGGAATGCTCGAAAAAAAGCAAAACGTATTTGACGATTTTATTGCCGCTGCGGAATGGCTCATTGAGAACAAATATACATCGCGTGAAAAACTTGCAATTCAGGGCGCTTCCAACGGAGGACTGTTAATAGGGGCAGTTATAAATCAAAGGCCGGATTTATTCAAGGTTGCAATACCGATGGTCGGCGTTATGGATATGCTGCGTTTTCACAAGTTTACAATCGGTTGGGCTTGGGTTTCCGAATACGGCTCAAGCGACGATCCGGAGCAATTTAAATATCTGTTAAAATATTCTCCGTTGCACAACATTAAAAAAGGGACAAAATATCCGGCTACGATAATCACAACCGCCGATCATGACGACCGGGTGTTCCCGGCCCATTCATTCAAATACGCGGCTGCGCTGCAAAACGCCAATTCCGGGAATAATCCCATTTTAATCAGAATAGAAACAAAAGTAGGGCACGGCGCAGGCACAAGCGTTTCCAAATCGATTGACCTCTATACCGATTTGTGGTCGTTTGTATTTTATAATCTGCATGTAACACCCATTTACAAATAAACTAATACAGACTATGAATAAGAAAAAACTAAAAAAAATTATAATTAGCGTGGCGGGCGGAACATTATTGATAATCGGGATTATAATGATTATTGTTCCGGGTCCTGCTTATTTAATAATTCCAGCCGGTTTGAGTATATTGGGCACGGAATATTTATGGGCTAGAGAACTAAACAAAAAAATAAAAAATAAAATCGGTAAATTTTTCAATAAGAATAGGAAGTAAATTGGAACTGAGTCTTATCGACAGAAGCAACTATTTGAAGGGGATATTAATTCTTATCGGTAAAGATAAAAAACTTAGTATTGAAGAAAAAAACATGTTTAAATCTCTGGGCAAAGCTCTCGGATTCGGTGAAGAATTTTGCGAAGAAGTAATGGAAGATTTATTGGAGAATGAATATCTAATTGAAGAGCCTCCTCGCTTTGAAAAGAAAGAGATAGCCGAGCTTTTTTTTAAAGACGGACTAAAACTCGCTTTATCAGACGGGGAGATTCATCTGTACGAATTAAACTGGCTGAATCTCATCGCAGAAAAAAATGAACTCGATAAGGAATGGCGCCTGAATACATATAACAATTTCAAAGAAAATTATAACGGTTTTGACGGCAACTTTGAAATCGAGAAGATTCTGTCTCATCAGACATAATCTTCCGTTAGTCTGAGAGCCCGCTTTAATACTTTCTTAAGAATATTCAAATTGACATCGGATAGATTTTTTATATAAAGACACGATTTGCCGTTTTTATATTTTCCCAGTCCCTCAAGATTTTTTTCTTCAATGCACGCCATTAAGTACACGGCAATATTTTGTTTCCTCGGAGAGAATCCGATTCTGAACCAATCGCCCTCTCTACCGGTTTTGTAGACATAATGATACTTACCGAAGCCTACTATAGAATCTCCCCACATAACAGGTATGTCGCCGCTTAATTCTTCCATTAACTTAGCAAGTTCTCTGCAAGCATTTTTCTTGTTTTCGTCGGTTATTGAATTCAAAAATTTTTTGACGCTCTTTTTATTCGGTTTGGTTTTGAGTTCGCTCATAAAACCTCTATAAAATTTAGACCGGCTGTAATATACTAAAATCAAGATGACTTTTATAACAATCAAATATCTTCAAAAGGCGACCATTTTATGCCCAAATCGACAAACTACTTTTCAACTCATAATTTTAAGGTAGTTCGAGAAGATAACTGTCTTCAAAAATTCATCGTCGAAGAAGAGAATATTTTACAGAGGGCGAATATTAGAACATTGCTACGGTTCTAACGCTTCGATAAGGCTTTAATAGAGCCAGCCTTCATAAACCTTACTACTGTTTCCAAAAGTTTCATAGAAGACAATTTTTTGCGGTCTGCGTGATTTCGTGGAACGTACCTTACCGGCATTGTGAGCTTTCAGTCGTTCCTCTAAATTTGAAGCGCTTCCGTAATAGTAACGGCGGTCTTTAAGGCTTTGAAGTACGTATGTAAAATACATACTATTATTACGTTTTTACTTTGCGGAGAGGGAGGGATTCTCCGCAGGATGCTACGCAGAACCCTCGGTGGCGCTAATTTGCTTAATTAAATTCTTAAAAACTTTGATTATGCTGGAACTCTGGGATTAGCGTATTATACCCTCTTTCTTGAGCCATTCATATCCTTCTTTGCTCTTAAAGAAAAGTTCGCGTCTGTAGGCTTCGCTTCTGCTATCGAATGTTTCGTAGTAAATAATTTTTAATGGTCTGCGTGATTTCGTGGAACGTACCTTACCGGCATTGTGAGCTTTCAGTCGTTCCTCTAAATTTGAAGCGCTTCCGTAATAGTAACGGCGGTCTTTAAGGCTTTGAAGTACGTATGTAAAATACATACTATTATTACGTTTTTACTTTGCGGAGAGGGAGGGATTCGAACCCTCGGTGGCGCAAAGCACCACAACGGTTTTCGAGACCGCCCCGTTCAACCACTCCGGCACCTCTCCACATTTCATCAAAAACATCAATGTTATAAAGAACAACCCAATAATTTAGGCTGTAAAGATAATAAAAAATTTGTAATGGTATATAGTGATAATTTGAAAAAATTAATATATTTGTGACTCGATTATAGCAAATATTGAAACGGAAAGGTGCAGGAGTGGTTGAACTGGCACGCCTGGAGAGCGTGTAACCGCTTACGCGGTTCGTGGGTTCGAATCCCACCCTTTCCGCTCATTTTTAAGAACAGTTAGTGCTTATATTAGTATATATAATACAAATAATTTTTCCTCTTTTTCAATCCGATTTCGAAAATTGGGTGCCTGTTGAAAATTACAGGGAAGGTAAATTATACGTAGACGCATCCTCGCTTAAAAAATTCGACGACGATTATTATGTATGGGTACTGGAAGAACACGACCCTCCGATCAAAATCGAATCGATCGACAAAAAAATCTACAAAACCAAGACTTACTTTGTAATCAACAAGCCTTCCAAACGTTACAGTATTATTCAAATTATTTTCTACGATATTAACAACAATGTATTAAAGAGTTATTCTTACAATATTTCCGAACAAGTAAAGTATACCTCGCCTATATTGGAGGGGTCGAAAATAGAATCGGTTATGATACAATGCATAATGTTGACCGATGTCAGAAAACCGACGAACAATTAACTTTTCTTTTTATAAATTCCAGACCGCCCAGTAAATTCATTTGTCTGATTATTTCCCCCTGCCTTTTGATCAGATAAGGGGTTACTCTAGAAGGATTTCTCTTTTTAGGGCTGGGTAAAGTCGCCGCAAGAAGAGCCGATTGCTTAGCATTAAGCTTCTTAGGATTTGAACGAAAATATCTCGAAGCAGCCGTTTTGACGCCATAAATCCCGTCCCCCAGTTCGGCGCTGTTCAAATAAACTTCCAGAATTCGTTCCTTACTCCATAGCAATTCGATTAGTATTGTATAATAGACTTCCATACCTTTTCTTATCAAACTCTTACTTCGCCATAAAAATAAATTTTTCGCTACTTGCATTGTAATTGTGCTTGCTCCGCGTACAATTTTCCGTTTTTTATTTTCCTTTATTGCTTTTTGAATCTGAGCGATGTCAAATCCCCAATGGTCGAAAAACCGTTGATCCTCGGAGGCTACCACGCTTAATTGCATATACCGGGAAATATTACACAGACTTACCGGCGAATAGTTTTCCGAATAATCGCTCTTTAAAAATGAGTCTATCCCTAATTCATGATTTATAAAAGCTGTCGAAGCAGGATTAATAAATCTGAAAAATACAATTATCAACAGATTCAGAGCCGTAAATAGCCCTATCAATTTGAGCATAAACTTGATAATTTTCATAAATATTCCGTAAAAATGAACTAAATTTAGTTAAATTTGTTATTAGGATAAAATTTTCCTTTATAAAATAAAAATGAGAGGTAAAAGATGATTTCAGAAAAAATGACAAAAGCTCTAAATAATCAAATAAAAGAAGAACTCTTTTCTTCCTATCTTTATTTGTCGATGGCTGCATCCTTTGAAGCTCAAAATTGGCAGGGTTTTGCCAATTGGATGAAAAAGCAATCGTTCGAAGAATACGGACACGCCATGAAGATTTTCGATTACCTGAATGGAGTGGGTAAAAAAGTAGTTCTCGAACAACTCGACAAACCGAAATCCGACTGGAACTCTCCCCTTGAAGCATTCGAAGATGCGCTAAAACACGAAATTCACATTACAAACAAAATTAACGAGCTGGCAAAATTAGCCGAGGACGAAAAAGATTTCGCTACGGCGAATTTCCTGCAATGGTTTGTAACAGAACAGATTGAAGAAGTGGCATCGGCTACCGCCATTGTAGAAAAGCTGAAATTTATCGGCGACCAGAAAAGCGGGCTCCTCTTCCTTGATAATGAGCTCGGGAAAAGACAATAGTTTTTTTACCTGAACACTTTTTATAAATAAAATTATTTATTAAATTTGTGGTTCATAATAAATGAATAATGAGGATAAAAATGGCGCGTAGATGTCAGGTTACAGGCGTTGGTCCCGTAAGTGGTCATAACATTTCGCACGCTCACAATAGAACCAAAAGAAGATTTCTGCCGAATTTGCAGAAAAAAAGAATCTGGGTTAAAGAACTCAACAGATTTGTTACCGTTAAATTGACCACAAGTGCACTCAGAACTTTGGCAAAAAACGGTACCGGCGAATTGGCTAAATTGATTACTTCCGGTAAAATCAAAGTTAGATAGTCCAGATATTTTTCTAGTAAGGATTTTAAAAAGAGGCTTTCTCGAGCCTCTTTTTTATTTTAAATATGTTTAATTACGGATTTTTTAGTAATATTAATTTTTGATTTTTCGAGTTGCCATTATATATTTAAATATCCTATAGAATTAATAGGAGGACTAATGAAAATAGCCGTCTGTCTTAATCATGTGCCGGACACGGCATCCAAAATCAGTGTCGGGCCGGATAATAAATCGATCGACACAACCGGCATTACCTTCGTCGTCAATCCGTATGATGAATTTGCGGTAGAAGAAGCATTGAAAACCAAAGAAAAATTGGGCGGCGAAACTGTCGTAATCAGTCTGGGTAACGACAACCACAAAGAATCGATTAAAAAAGCGCTTGCAATGGGTATTGATAATGCGGTTTTACTCAAAACAGACGAAATTTACGATTCGCTTTCGGTGGCTAAAACTTTATCAAACGAAATTAAAGCCCAAAACGCCGAAATTGTATTTTTTGGCAAACAATCGGTCGACTATGACAACGGAGTCGTAGGGCAAATGTGCGCCGAATTACTCGGTTATAATTCGGTATCTGTTGTTGTCGCTTTGGAAATTGAGGGTAATAAAGTGAAGGCGGAAAGAGAAATCGAAGGCGGACGCGAAGTTGTAGAAACCGAATTGCCTGTAATTATAACAACGCAAAAAGGCTTGAACGAACCGCGTTATGCCTCGCTCAAAGGGATTATGGCGGCAAAGAAAAAAGCGATTGAAGAAAAAGCTCCTGAGACGGTATCGAATTATACCGAAGTTCTAAGTATGAAAAAGCCGCCGGCAAAACAACCTGGCAGAATTATAGGCACGGATGCCTCGGCTGTGCCGGAATTAATTCGTCTGCTCAAAGAAGAAGTAAAAGTCATTTAAAGGTGATATATGGCAAATAAAATTTTAGTGTTTCTCGAACAACGACAGGGACAAATAAAGAAATCTTCTTATGAGGCTGTCTCCGCCTCTATTGCGCTGTCGCAGAATTTGAACTCGGAAATCGAAGGAGTTGTCATCGGCGGCGAAGTCGAAAATGCCCGGCTTGCCGGAAATTACGGTCTGAAAAAACTATACCATATTAAAAACGAACTACTCGAAAATTATTCATCCAGCGCTTATACGGATTTACTTCTGGAACTTATCAATGCAACGGGCGCTCAAATAATCGTTTTTTCATCTACGGCAATGGGAAAGGATCTGGCTCCCCGTATAGCGGCTAAACTGGATTGCGGTATTGTAACAGACGTAACGGAATGGAAGGTTGAGAACGGCGAAATTATTGCGACAAGACCGGTATACGCCGGTAAAGCTTTAACCGATGTAAAAGTTAAATCCGAAAAGAAAATCTTTACTTTAAGACCTAACGTATTCAAAGCGGAAAAAATCTCGGAACAAGAGGCGGAAATTGAAGTAAAAAATCCCGGAGATTTGAATCTCAAGACAAGAGTAGTTGAAATTAAGAAGTCCGATACAAAACTCGACGTAGCGGAAGCCGACATAATTGTTTCGGGCGGAAGAGGTATGAAAGCGCCTGAAAATTTCAAACTTATCGAAGAGCTTGCGGATTTATTAGGCGCCGCCACGGGCGCTTCCAGAGCCGTAGTGGACGCGGGATGGCGCCCTCACAGCGAGCAGGTCGGTCAAACCGGGAAAACCGTATCCCCAACGCTTTATATTGCGCTCGGCATTTCAGGCGCTATTCAACACCTTGCGGGTATGCGATCGTCTAAGTACATTGTGGCTGTAAATAAAGACAAAGACGCTCCGATATTTCAGATTGCGGATTACGGAATTGTGGGCGACGTTTTCGAGATTGTTCCCGCAATGATTGAAGAACTAAAAAAAATTAAGAACAATTGAGCATGGATAAAGTTCAAGTTGAAATATTAGGTTTATCAGCCAGCCCCTCTACAGGAGGGGCTTATGCCCTTTTATTAAAAGAAGTTTACGGATTGCGTCGATTGCCCATAATCATCGGGTCATTCGAAGCTCAATCGATCGCTCTTGAAATCGAAGGAATAAAAGCTCCGCGTCCGTTAACGCACGATTTAATGAAAATTCTTCTCGACCATTTGGGAGCTACAGTTACAGAGGTTGTAATCGACGAATTAAGAGATAATACTTTCTACGCAAAAATTAAACTTGAGGTCTCTTCGCTTACTCACGAAATCGATTCCCGTCCCAGTGACGCTATCGCCTTGGCAGTGAGAACCGGCTCGCCTATTTATGTGTCCGAAGACGTTATGAGATTAGCTTCTTTCGTACCATCCAGCGAAGACGTAGAGGGAGGCGAAAATCCCGAGGAAGAAGACGAATACGAAGAACCCAAACCGATGCGCGAAAAAAGACCTATTTCGAAAGAAGGAAGAATAGCGGAATTGCAGGATCAATTGCGAGAAGCTATCGAAAAAGAAGACTATGAAAGAGCGGCTAAACTCCGGGATGAAATCAACAGATTGAAAGGGACAAATTAAATCATTCGAATACAACTTTGCCTATTTCACATTCGAGGCACTTATTTTTAGAACAATAATTCCTGAATAAATCAATCATCCCCTGCGCGTAAACAGTTTTCTTAACTTTACTTTGAACTCCGAGGGCGTCCGCTACATTGTGTATAATCTGGTTTTCCGCGCGCTGTTCATAAATTCCGTACGTTTTAACTACTTTATCTGTCAACTGCTCGTGGCCGTATATTTTAAAATAAACAGCAAAATAAGGCAGAATAACATTGATCATTATTTCGTCGGCTCGCGATGCGCCGACAAAATATTTAATATCGGTTGATGCGCGCTCGCCCAATACATAGTGGCTCTTCCAATAACCGTCCGATTTTATTACAAACAGAGATCTTACCGAATTGACAAGGACTCCGAGATTACGAATTTCTTTAATTTTTTTGGTAATAATTCCTATTAAGTCGTTATGCAACAATTGATATAGTATCCTTGCTCCTCCCGCAATCCTGACCGTCGGGAAATTCTGCGGACGTATTCTGAAGAATTGCCACTGAGTATTGTCCAGATAGTCTCCGTCGTAGAAAGGCTTGATTGAATTCCAATGCAACTCAGCCGCTTCCAGATACTCTTTCGTGTCTTTATCCAGTTCTTTCGGAAGAGCTCCGGTTAATCCGGAGATATGGAGCAGAGCCGATTCGTATTTTTGCAGAACGACTCCGTCCTTCTCAATTTTCTTAAGAAATCCGATATCGGCTTTTCTTGCCAGGGAAGTCATCGGATTTTTATTTTTCGAATAACCGAGGGCTTCGAATAATAGTTCGTACAACAACTGCATCCACACTTCTTTGCTATGAAAATCCTTATGGTGAAATTCTCTTTTCTGAAATTCCTCGGTCAAGTCGTAAGTAATAACCGGTTCTTTAATACCGGCATCTGTCAGGAACTGAATTTCTTTCAGACGTTCATATATCTTATTGCATTTTTTATTAAATCGTTCAATACCCAATTTGTATAAATGAGAATTACGCAGTTCTATAGGCGCGTTTTCTGCTACTGCAGAACATTTCAAAATACCGGAGATATCATTTTTTTCTTCGGAATGGGTTTCCTTAATCTTCTTTATTTCGTCGCTGTTAATCAAATTTGCGATTGTAACCGACGGAATTTTTCGCCCGCTTCTCGTATAAACGTATCCGTGATTATTTTTGTTTTCGAACGTTACATGAAGGATTACGCTATTGTATTTATTGTCGATATTGTGCCCGTGGAGTTTCCAGTCGGAATAGTCGTAATCGATTTCAATATCGCCCACGTAAGTAAGGTTGCCTATTCTGATCCTG
The DNA here is from genome assembly GCF_049325435.1 of Melioribacter sp. Taxonomy (NCBI): domain Bacteria; kingdom Pseudomonadati; phylum Ignavibacteriota; class Ignavibacteria; order Ignavibacteriales; family Melioribacteraceae; genus Melioribacter; species Melioribacter sp. The sequence goes on from NZ_JBMOLD010000013.1 coordinate 446,068, forward strand.
GCATTTTTGAAGTCCGGCCCGGCGGAATCGTGATTGAGAGCGCCGCAGTCGAGCACTGCAATTTCTTCTCCGTTAATTGTTTCAAGAATTGTGTTGTGGTCTAATTTCTGCCAGACTTCGTAGAGAAACCCTTCGTGAAATTTTGATTCTGAACCCATTGGTCCGCCAATTTTAAATTGAGAATGAACTGATGATTCGATTGCTTATAAAATTAAGATTTTATTTTAGTAAAATCCACAATTTTATAAATTGACGTAGCTTAGAATTTTCTCCCTCAACGTTTCCGGAAATTTATCTGTCGGATCGCAATAGATCAATCCCCTGCTTATGTTTACAATAAAATTGCTCTTACCTTTATTTCCGAAAATCGCAAGCACGTCTTCGTAGCTTCCTCCCTGCGCTCCGACGCCGGGCAATAAAACCGGCATATCCCCGAAAGAATCGATTGCGCGGCCGAGCTCCGAAGAATTTGTGGCGCCGAAAACAAGTCCGATGTTATTGTGAATATTCCATTCGTTTGCTTTTTCAATAACCGCATTATATAAAAATCTGCCGTCGTTAAGCTCTAATTTTTCAAAGTCAGCCGAGCCGGGGTTCGACGTCAGAGCAAGTATAAAATTCAATTTATCTTCAAATTCGAAAAAAGGTTGGAGAGAATCGAAACCCATATATGGATGCAGAGTAACCGCATCGCAATTAAAATAATTAAAGACAGATTCGGCGTACATTCTCGATGTGTTGCCGATATCTCCTCTTTTTGCATCGGCAATAATCAGCAGATCGTCGGGTATCAGTTTTATTGTTTCAATCAAATTTTTTATACCCTCTATCCCGTCCTTTTCGTAGAATGCAAAATTAATTTTATACGCTGCCGCATAATCCATTGTGTTTTCAATAACCGTTCTATTGAAAGCAAGAACAGGGTTCGGTTCCTTCTTGAAATACTCCGGTATTTTTGAAAAATCCGTGTCCAAACCGACGCAGACATGCAATCCCGCATTTAATTTATTATTTAATTTTTCCCGAGCTGTCATATTATTCTCTATTTTGTTTAAAATTCTTGAACATCATCGATTCTACCGGATACTCGGTGCGCTTATTATACTTTGCGGATGATTTTTTATCATAAGAAATTTCAACCTCTCCGTCCAACTTGAAATAGATAATCTGCCCTATCGGCATACCAACATAAATCCGGACGGGTTGTTTGACGCTTATTTCAAGCGTCCAGGTATTGCAAAATCCCACATCGCCTTTACCGGCAGTCGAATGAATATCGATTCCGAGACGTCCGATACTCGACTTCCCTTCGAGGAAAGGCACATAATTGTAAGTCTCCGTATATTCTTCCGTAACTCCCAGATACAGTTTCGAAGGGAGAAGGATAAATCCATCTTCAGGTATCTCGAATAGTTCTATTTCATTGTGTTTTTTTGCGTCGAGAATATCGTTTTTATATACGCCGAGCCATCGGCCAAGATGAACGTCGTAACTGTTCGAGCCCAAATTTTCGCGCTTGAAAGGCTCAATTACGATATTCCCTTTTTCAATTTCTTCGAGAATTTTCTTATCCGAAAGTATCATAGTTATACCTCAAGTATGCAGCTTTCTGTTTTTATAAATATTCATGACAATGCCCGCTAATATCATATTAACCAGCAAAGAACTTCCTCCGTAACTCAAAAAAGGCAGCGGAATACCGATAACAGGCGTTATTCCCAAATTCATTCCGATATTAATAGCAAAATGCGAAAAATAAAGAGTCAGCGTACCTATAATAACAAGCGACCCGAATTTATCTTTTGAAATTGACGCGAAGTGGAGCAATCTCAAAAATACCATCAAGAAAAGCAGCAGAACAATAATGCTTCCCACAAATCCGAATTCCTCGCCGATAACGCAATAGATAAAGTCCGTCCACTGCTCGGGAATAAAACGTAATTGCGTTTGATTCCCTTGCATAAAGCCTTTGCCCAAAATTCCCCCCGACCCGATTGCAAGTTTTGCCTGCAACGCATTATAGCCGGCTCCCAATGGATCGGCATACGGATTAATAAACGTTTCTATTCTCTTTTGCTGATGAGGCTTTAGCAAACGGAAACCGTATTCGAAAAAGAAAGAGGCGCCTAAATTCAGCATGAATATTGCGATACTGTTGAACAGGTCCCTCTTAAATATAAAGAGCGCTATTATAACCGCAACGAGAGAGGCTATAAAATAGATAGTTCCCAAAAGCGATGCAAAAGTTACAATCAGCGGCGAAAGGACTACAAATAATGCGAAAAGACTTATACCGCTCCAGAAAACTATCGAAATAGTAAGTATAATAAAAATTATTGATGTGCCGGTGTCGGGCTCCAATAATATAAGTAAAGCCGGCAGAAAACCGATTCCAATTGCTATGGCTATGTCTTTAATATTATTAATATCTCTTTCTTTGTAAGAGATCCAATAAGATATTCCGAGAATAGCGCCTATTTTTGCAAATTCGGAAGGTTGAAACCCCACAGGTCCGAAATCGAGCCAACTTTTAGCCCCGTAGACTGTCTTTCCCGCTATCAAAACCACTATCAACAAAAACAACGAAAATGCATAAACAGGGACAGCCATATTTTTAAAAGCCTGTTCGGGAAGATTATATATTATAAAAAACGTTAACAGAGAAATAACGGCAAAAAACAATTGTTTGTTAAAATTTTGCGATGCGGTAGGATGATTAGCAGTCGAGCTGTAGATTGCCGCCAACCCGAATAATATCAACAGCAATACGGATGTAAAGAAGACGATATCAAATCGATCGTTTAATTTATAATCAATTTTCAATTTTACTTACTCCTGCTACAACTTCGTTCTTAATTATTTTATTATCGCTGTCAATATGTTTGTTTAAGTAAGCTTTTATAACATCACGGGCAATGGGAGCGGCAACAGTGCTTCCGTATCCAGCATTTTCAACGACTACCGCTACAGCAATTTTAGGATTTTCGTACGGGGCAAATCCAATAAAAATCGAATGGTCGTCTCCGTGCGGATTTTGAGCAGTGCCTGTTTTACCGGCAATCTTGATGTCCGGCAATCTGATGTTTGTCGCGGTGCCGGCGCCGTTGACAACGAGATACATTGCATGCCTTACGATATCGAATGAACGCCTGCTAATTCCGATATCAAAATACTGAGGTTCGATTCCGCGGAATTTTCCGTTTTTCAAGATACCTTTAACAAGATGCGGCTTTGCGGATTTACCGTAATTGGCAAGCAGCGCAGTATATTGCGCCAACTGCAAAGGCGTGACGCTGAGTTCTCCCTGACCGATTCCCAAACTCAACAATATTCCTTTAGGCCAACGGTCTTTACCGAAGGCATTCTCATAATATTGTACTGTCGGCAACAATCCCGATGTTTCTTCGCCTATATCAATTCCTGTTTTCCTCCCGAATCCGAATTTAGCCGCGTATTTAGACCAATTGTCGAGTCCGATTTTTAAAGCGAGCTGATAATAATATGAATTGCACGATTTTTCAATAGAAGTAACAAGATCGGTATTAGAATGATAATGGAGACATTTGAAAAAGCGATCGCCGAAATAATATCCCCCGTTGCAAAAGAATCGGGTCTTTTCCGTAATTATCCCTTCTTCAAGTCCCGCTATAGCCGACACCATCTTAAATGTCGAGCCCGGTGAATAGATCGACATTGTCGCTCGGTTAAACAGCGGTTTGTCCTCGTCTTCGTTCAGTTCTTTCCACACCTTCGGGAAATTCATCGAAGAAAAATTTTCCAGATCGTACATGGGCGAGCTTACCATTGCCAGAATTTCGCCTGTGGAAGGCTCGATGGCCACCAGCGCTCCGCGTTTATCGGTAAAGAGCGATTCGGCGACTTGCTGAGTATATTTATCGAGAGTGAGAATTAAATCATAGCCTTTTGTGGGAGCGATATCGCTTTTACCCGAATTATATCTGCCGATTGTTTTTTGGTGCGAGTCGACCAATAAATATCTAATTCCTTTTTCTCCGCGCAGAACCGATTCGTAATTTTTTTCTATACCGGCGTATCCGACTTCATCCCCCAGGCTATAGCCGGTCATCTTATCCATCTGACTTTTGTTTATTTCTCTCAGGTATCCGAAAATATGCGAGCCGCGCACGCCGAAGGAATAGTCTCTTCGCGTTTCGATAACGTAATCGACGCCGGGTAATTTTTCGGCATTTTCTTCATACCATGCAATAACCTTGTAATCTACATTTTTGGCTATTCTAATCGGCACATACGGCGACATGCGCCTGTTTTTTTCGAGTAAACCGTTTATATAACCTTTTTCGAGTCCGAGTATTGTCTCCAAATAACGATTGAGCGAGGTATCGTATTTATCCGGCGTAATTCTCAATGTAAAAGAAGGCTCGTTTCCTACTAGTATATTGTTGTTTCTGTCGTAAAGTATTCCCCTCGGAGCCGTAAGATAAACAGGCTTAATACTGTTTTCGTTCGCTTTGACCGTATAAATACTCCCTTGCAAAACCTGCATATTAAACAATTGGATAAATGAGACGATAAAGAATGAGATTATTATTACGTATAAAATTCTTCTCCGAACGTCGCGTCCGAAAACTTGTTCTTTCATCTTAATTCCCTTCTTGGCATTGCAATTACTACCGGCAATGCAAAAACAGAAGTATATAGAGCTGGCAATAGACTGCCTTCAATCAAAAGTATAAAGAGATTAAGGTCGGGTCTCGCTGCGGCTATCAAAGTGTACAAAAAGGAATAAGCTACAGCCGCAACCAGATTAATATAGAAAAAATTCATCGTCGCTGTGTTTATTTCAATTTTATTTTCATTATAAAAATATCCCGCCATAAAACCGCTTATAGTCATTGCAAACATATTGATTCCCACGGCTCCTCCCGAAATCAAGTCGTACAGAAATCCAAAAATAAAACCGAGCGACATTCCGAAAATCTGGCCGTAACTCAACGCATAAAACGTAATTAAAACTATCAAGAGATTAGGCGCAATTCCAGATATACTGATAAGGGGCACAACCGTCAACTGAACTGCGGCGACTAAAATAAATAACAAAACCGGCATCGAAAATTGTTTGATCATTTCTTAATAAGATTAAGTTTAATATCGTCGAGTTTTTTATCCGGCACTATTTGCATGATAAATACGTTATATAAAGTTCTGATATCGGTATAAGGGCGTACCGTAACCGAATGCAAAAATCCTACAGGCACTTCTTCCCGTTCAATTACTTCTCCGATAGGTAAATTCGGAGGGAAAATAGTGCTAAAATCGGAAGTTTCAACTTTACTTCCGATCTGTATATCATAAGTGGACGGGATATTTTTAATAATCAGTTTATTTCCGTCCCAGGTCATAATGCCGTTGAGATTCATCGGTTTTATTGTTACTGCAATTTTGAGTCTTGTATTATATAAATTTCTTACGACGGAATAATCGTGCGAAATTTCGGTTACTAAGCCTACCAAGCCGCTGGAACTAATTGCCGGCATCCCGATACGGATACCGTCGTTCAATCCTTTATTTATAATAAAAGAGCCGTCGACGTAGTTTACCGTTTTGGAAATTATATCCGCTGCAATAATGGGATAGTTGAGAGAGTCTCTCAAATTTAGAGCCGCTCTCAATTCTTTATTTTCTTCTACCCTGTTTTTGAGTCTGCTCAATTCTAACATCAATTGCGCATTTTCTCGTTTGAGTTTTTCGATCGATTCGCGCTGTCTGAAAATCGAAACCGGATAGTTTAATAATTCGCTAACGACCGCAAAATTTCCGAATGCAAATTGTTTTAAGCGTACCAACTGAGAGCTGTCGTTAAAAGAGAGTACAAGCAGACTAATAGCAGAGAGCGCAAAGAGCAGTATATATTCCTTATAGCTTCTAATTATCTTAAATAAAAATTTAACCATCAGTATGTTCTTTTACGCAAAAATACTTTCGAATACTTATTGATATTTTCCAATGCTTTCCCCGTGCCTCTCACGACTGCGGTAAGAGGGTCCTCGGCAACGTGTACGGGCAAATTGGTTTCCATTCTGATTCTCTCGTCCAACCCTTTCAACAGCGCGCCTCCTCCGGTTAACATTACGCCGCGGTCGAGAATGTCCGCCGACAATTCCGGCGGCGTACGTTCGAGTGTTTGCTTGACCGCGTCGACAATCTGTATAATATTTTCATTGAGGGCTTCTCTTATTTCAACAGAACTCACTTCAGTAGTTTTCGGGATACCGCCGACGAGGTCTCTACCTTTAACCTGGATAGTCACTTCTTCTTTAAGAGGCACGGCGGAGCCGACTTCGCATTTAATAGCTTCGGCAGTGCGTTCGCCGATCAGCAAATTATAATTTTTCTTAAAGAATTGCATTATGGCGTTGTTCATCTCGTCGCCTGCAATTCTAATCGATTCTTCGTTTACAATTCCGCCCAGAGCAATAACGGCTATTTCCGTTGTACCGCCGCCAATATCGATAATCATATTGCCTGCGGGAGCTTCAACGTCGATACCGATTCCGATAGCGCCTGCCATCGGTTCGGCAATCAAGTGGACTTCTTTAGCGCCTGCATGTTCTGCCGCGTCACGCACGGCTCTTTTTTCAACTTCCGTCACTCCGCTCGGAACGGCGACGACAACCCTTTTGCTTGCAAAGCTGCTCGAGGTTACCTTTTTAATAAAAGCCCTTATCATTCCTTCGGCTATTTCGAAATCGGCTATAACGCCGTCGCGCATCGGGCGCGTGACTCTAATATCCCGATGCTCCCTTCCCTGCATCTCTTTTGCTTTATTTCCCAGTTCTATAATTCTTTTGGTATTTCTATCGTATGCAACTATCGAAGGCTCGTTTAGCACTATCCCTTTACCCTTAATGTAGATAAGAGTATTAGCGGTTCCGAGGTCGATAGCAAGATCAGTCATAAAAAAGTCGAATAATCCCATATATCCTCCCACCTCGCAGACGAGGTCAGTGTTTAAAATTTCTAATTCCCGTAAAAATCATAGATATATTATTTTCATTGGCTGCATTGATAACTTCTTCGTCGCGCACAGAACCTCCTGGTTGAATGACGGAAGTAATGCCATATTTGGCAATTTCAATCAGACCGTCGGCAAACGGGAAGAAAGCGTCTGACGCCGCGACCGCGCCCTCGAGCTGATGTCCGAACTGCTTGGCTTTTATAGCGGCAATTTTTGCCGAATCGACCCGCGACATTTGTCCGGCTCCCACGCCGAGAGCTTTGCAGTCTTTTACGAAGACGATTGCATTGGACTTGGTATGTTTACAAACCACCCAGGCAAATTTAAGGTCTTCTATTTCCGACTGAGTGGGCTCTCTTTCGGTAACCACCTTCATCAAATTATCTGAAATTTTCGAATTATCTTTATCCTGGACCAGCAGCCCCCCGGGTACGCTTTTAATTACACGCTGATCTTCGTCAGGATATTTCTTAATAAGAATCAATCTTCTGTTCTTTTTCTTTTTTAATTCATCGAGCGCTTCTTGAGAGTAAGAAGGAGCGCAGATTATTTCCAGAAAAATATCGTTCAACTTTAGCGCTGTCCCGGCGTCTACCTCTTTATTGAAGGCTACAATTCCCCCGAATGCCGACACCGGGTCGCCGGACAACGCTTTTTCGTAAGCTTCCGAAACGGAATTTGCCACAGCGGCTCCGCATGGGTTTGTATGTTTAATTATAGCGCATGCCGTTTTATCGAATTCGGATACCAATTCTACCGCGGCCGTAAGGTCGATTATATTATTGTACGATAGTTCTTTCCCGTGCAATACTTCGAAATATTCGGAGAAGTCGCCGAACAAGGTTGCTTTCTGGTGGGGATTTTCTCCGTATCTTAATTGAAATGCTGTTTTGTAATTTAATCTTACAGCTGTCGGCTCGTCTAAAAATTCTTGCTCGAAAAAGTTGGCAATAATGGTATCGTACATCGAAGTATGAGAAAAAGCTTCGGCTGCCAATTTACTCCGCGTTTCCAAACTGATTTCACCTTTATTCAATTCGTCGAGAAAATAATCGTATTGAGTTGGATTTGTGAGAACCGATACATATTTATAATTCTTTGCGGCGGCTCTGATTAAACTCGGCCCGCCTATGTCGATATTTTCAATTTTAACTTCGAGCGAAATATCGTCACGATTAACTACCTGAGGAAAAGGATAGAGATTGACGCAAACAATATCAATCGGCGTTATATTATTTTCAGCCGCCTGTCGAATATCCTCTTCCAGATCGCGTCGCATTAAAATACCGCCGAAGATTTTCGGATTCAGCGTTTTAACTCGTCCGGAGAATATTTCCGGATAAGAAGTAAAATCGCTTATCTCAGTGCATTCGACGCCGTTATCCAGCAAAGTTTTGGCTGTCTTACCGGTGGCAAGTATGCCGTATTCATGCTTGGTAAGTTCCGAGGCGAATTCGACTATACTTGACTTATCAGATACGCTTATTAAAGCTAACTTTTTCAATTTGTTACTCCGTAATAATTACTCTGTTATTCTGAATGCTGATTTTCCCTTCGGCAAATTTTTCTACTACGTACGGAAGAATTTCATGTTCGATTTTCAACACCCGCTCTGCAATTTCCTCGGGCGATTTTACATCCGAGATATCAACGCATTTTTGCATAATAATTTTGCCGTTGTCGTAAATTTTATCTACGAAGTGAATCGTGGCTCCGGATACTTTTGCCGACGATTCAAAAACCGCCTTATGCACATTTAGTCCGTACATTCCTTTTCCTCCGAAAGCCGGCAGAAGAGCCGGATGAATATTAATAATCATATTTTCGAAAGTATCTACGAAGCGGTCGGGAATTTTCTTCAGAAAACCGGCAAGAACTATTAATTCCACACCGCGGCTCTTGAGTACTTCTATTAAGTCGTCGTAGCTTATAAACTCCCCTTTTGCCTCTTCCGCCGCGAAATAAACCGGGATATCATTCATTTTTGCGTATTCAACCGCCGGACAATCGATACGATTGCTAACTAAAGCAACAATTTTAATTTTATCAGCGGATACTTTTTCGCTAATGGCTCTGAAATTTGAGCCCCGTCCCGACACAAACACTGCAATATTAATCATAAATCGTTCAATATTTGCCGACTAATTAATTCTCTTGTTTAGTTTTCTCTTCAAATTATCTATTGACGCCTGTATATAATCGATAAAATCATATTTATTATTATCTTCCGCTAAAGTCAAGTAGTGCAAAGCTTTTTCATAATTTTTTTGCGAATAATACGAAGCAGCCGTCAGGAAATAAGATTTCGGAACAATCCAGAAGAATTTGTTAAACTTTATTTTATGGATATTTTCGGCATAATAAATCGATTCATCAAACTTCTTCAAATTAAAAGCCGCCTCGGACAAATAGAGCAATGCAAAAGCTTTTTTAACGCCGGTCAATGAATCCGCATAAACGCTTAACGTGTCATATACCGGTTTGAACGTGGCAGCGCAGACGTTATTACTCATACGAATTAACAGCAAATCTTTATCGGTTACGCCGGTATCTTTGAGATAAGAAGCCAGTTTTTTAGCATACGCATCCTCGAATAGATCCGGGTTGCCTTCGTCTATTCTTTCGAGGCTTACATAAAAAGAATCGTCCAGTCCGAGAAACTTAAAACAGAGAGCGGATTTCAGAGCGGTTTCGCTCAGGTAGTCCGGTTCGCGGGCTGTATCATAAAAGATTTTATAATTTTCGAGAGCTTTAGCAAAGTTATTTCTACAAAAATAAATATTGGCAATTCTGTAACGAGCCAGAGCTGAAATCTGAGGAAATTCCTCTTTGTTAATCTTAATTACCTTATTGAACAGTGAGAGCGCATTATCGAGCTTACGTTTTTTAAATTGAATCAGAGCTTGTTGATAAAGAAACAAACTGTTGCCGGGGAATTTAGTTACAAGGCTTTTAATATATATTTCAGCGCTGTCGTACTCGGCAATATAGTCGACATAAATTTTAGAGAGATGGAATGCGGCTTCCGTTTTGTCGTACTTCCCTTTTTCGTAAGCAAGTTTAACGTATCTCAAGCCGCGCGCTTTATCCGAAGAAAGCCCGGTAAGATTCAAAGTCCATCCCAAAAATTCGGGTATAAAACTCATGGCATAATCGAAAAGACCGAGTCCGAGATAAGCGTCGTAAAATTTAGGATTAATTTCCAGAGTAGTATTGAACAGTTTAACCGCTTTTTTGCTATACCAGAAAGCGTCTACTGCGGAATTATTAATAGCATAAGCCATCGCTCTTAACGAAGCCAGATTGCCGGACATATAAGTATAATATGCGTTCTGAGGTTTATTTGATAACAGGAGGTCTAATTTTTCCTCTGTCAATTCGGCAAATTTAAGAAAGACATAATATTGTCCGATATCATGACTAGCCAGGAACGACCAGAAATAAAGTTGTGCAATACGAAAATATCCGTCGGGTAAATTCGGTTCGGCGTCCAAGACTTTATTGTATAATTCTTCCGCGGCTTTGAATTCGAGATTATAAGCTTTATTCAATCCCTGATTTAATAAATACTCCCTTCTGCTTTGAGCAAACGAGCTCGTAAAAAAAAGAAAAGAAAGAAAGACAATAAATAATTTTCCGTTCACTTTTTCTCCCGGGAATAATTAAACGCCGCTTTGACAAATTCCCTGAACAACGGGTGAGCTTTAGTAGCTCTCGATTTTAATTCCGGATGGAACTGGCAACCGACAAACCAGGGATGGTCTTCAATTTCGATCATTTCCACCAGACTTTCATCGGGAGAAAGACCGCTAAAAATCATACCGTGTTTTTCCAGCACCGTTCTGAATTTGTTGTTAACTTCGTAACGGTGTCGATGGCGTTCTGATATTTTTTGTTTTTTATAAGCTTCGTACGCTTTGGTTTTCTTTTTGATTATACATGGATATGCTCCGAGACGCATAGTCGCGCCTTTCACTTTCACTTTTGCCTGGTCGGGCATAATGTGAATAACGTTGTAAGGGCTCCTGCTTCGGAATTCCTGGCTGTTGGCAGATTTAATTCCGCATACATTGCGCGCAAATTCAATTACGGCGCACTGCAGACCGAGACATATACCGAAGAATGGTATTTTCTTTTCTCTGGCGTACTGAATCGCTTTAATCTTACCCTCAATACCGCGTTCGCCGAATCCGCCCGGTATCAACAGCCCGTCGTAATCTTTCAATAACGGTTCGGCTCCTTTTTCTTCAATCTCTTCGGAAGAAATAAATTCGGTTTCAACCTTCAAATCGTTTTCGGCGCCGGCATGGATAAACGCCTCTGATATACTTTTATAAGCGTCTTTATTGTCTATATACTTACCGCAGACGGCAATCCTTACTTTTTCTTCGGCATGTATGACTTTATCTACAAATTCTTTCCAGCCGTCAAGTTTGATAGTAATATCGGGCAGTTTTAATCTGTCGAGTACGATCCTGTCCAATTCCTGTTCGTGAAGCACAAGCGGCACTTCGTAAATAGTCGAGCAATCATATGCCGAGATAACGGCTTCGGTTTTAACGTTTGTAAAGAGCGCGATTTTTTCGCGTATTTCCCGCGGCAGTTTTTCTTCAGACCTGCAGACGAGAATATTAGGTTGAATTCCGAGTTCGAGCAAATTTTTTACGCTGTGTTGAGTCGGTTTGGTTTTCATTTCGCCAGCGGAAGAAATATACGGCACAAGCGTCACATGTATACTAATTGCATTCTTTCTGCCGCTTTCGAGCATAATTTGTCTCATAGCTTCAATAAAGGGAAGGCTTTCGATATCCCCTACTGTTCCGCCTATTTCGGTAATAACGATATCGTATTTGCCCGACTCGCCCAAAAATCTCATTCTTCTTTTAATTTCATCCGTAATATGCGGAATCACCTGAACCGTTGCCCCTAAAAAATCGCCCCTGCGTTCCTTTGTTATTACTTCGTTATAAACCTGCCCTGTAGTTGTATTGTTTGCCCGCGACATATCCACATCGAGAAAGCGTTCGTAATGTCCCAAGTCGAGATCCGTTTCGGCGCCGTCGTCCGTAACATAAACTTCTCCGTGCTGAAAAGGATTCATAGTTCCGGGGTCGACATTTATATACGGATCGAATTTCTGAATCGTAACGCTATATCCTCTCAATTTCAGCAGGAGTCCGAGCGACGAGGCAGTAATACCTTTTCCCAACGAAGAGACCACTCCGCCTGTCACAAATATGTACTTTACCTTCTTCTTATGTGCCATTTTTCCTAATTTTTATTGGATTTTTTTTAAAATGAAAAATAAAAAAAATTGTCCACATCTGTAGTAAAATTTTTATAAAAAGCCGCTAAATTATCAATTGTCGGGAATTTTCAAGAGATAGATTTTGCCTTTGCTCGCCGGTAAGTAATTGTCTCGCAACCACGGATTCAATAATTTAAGTTCTTTGTATGTAGTCCCGTGGCGTTGCGCGAAATCTGCCAGATCTTTTATTCCGTTTCTTACATCAACTGTTTTGTATTTGTACGGTTTATAAAGCTTTTCACGCTCAATAAAATACCCGTATTTTTCAGGATGAGTCATGATTTCTTTAAGAGCCAAAATACGCGCTACAAAGCGGAAGGTCTCTTCGTTTAAATAGAGTTCGTAATAGGAATCTTTTTTCTGCCTTTCGATCTGGCGGTCGATTCCGTTTGTTCCGTAATTATATGACGCTGCAGCCAGAGTCCAGCTTTTATATTTCGCAAATGAGTCCTTAAGATATTTGCAAGCCGCTTCGGTAGCTTTTTCGACGTCGTACCTTTCGTCGACGACTTTTGAAATTTCCAATCCGTATTTAACCGCCGCGGGTTGTGTAAGCTGCCAGAAACCTACGGCTCCCGCAGGAGAAACCGCATTTGTTAAATTGCTCTCGATTACCGCCATATATTTGAAATCGTCCGGAACGCCATGCTTTTTTAGGATCGGCTCTATTACAGGGAACCATCTGTTTGCCCTTTTGATATTGAGTAAAGTTGAAGAATTCCAGTACGCATTTATCAAAATTTCACGCTCAACGCGTTCATAGACGTCTTCAATATTCATCGGAACAGGTTCCCCGCAGAAATCGAGCTGGAGCGGAATTTCGGGAATAAACACTTTGTATTCGGGATTCTTGAAGTCAACGGTAATTTTACGATTATATTCGGCGCGAAAAATATAAATCAACACAAGCGCAAGTATAATAACCGCAACCGACAGTAAAATTACCGGTATATAATAATAAAAGTTTTCTCTTCTCATATATAAAAAAAGCTGCCCTGACGGGGCAGCTTCAATTTGCTAAGATTTTTTTCCGAAGGCGATTTCTTCCAGCATATCGGTTGTAACGGATTTGGGACGTTCGATCGGATAACCAAGACCGCGCGCCCAAATAATATTTGAGCATACGCCTAAAGCTCTTCCTATGCCGAACAGTACGGTATAGAATTCATATTCTCTAACCCCGTAATGCCATTGAATAACGCCCGACTGAGCGTCGACATTTGGCCATGGATTTTTGGCTTTGCCCTGTTCCAGCAATATAGGCGGAACAACTTTGAACAACAGATCTACATATTTAAATATCGGATCATCCGGCAGGTGTTTCAAACAGAATTCCCTCTGCGCCATATATCTCGGGTCGGTTTTTCTCAATACGGCATGTCCGAATCCGGGAACTACTTTACCCGATTCCAGTGTATCCCAAACGAACTTTTTCATTTCTTCTTCGGTAGGAATTTTGCCGCCCATTGAATCCATAACGCCCTGGAGCCATCTGAGAACTTCCTCGTTGGCAAGACCGTGCAAAGGACCGGCAAGACCGTTCAACATTGCGCTTATTGAATAATAAATATCGGACAAAGCGCTGGCAACCAGATGCCCGGTATGAGCGCTTACATTACCGCTTTCGTGATCGCTGTGAAGTATAAAATAAAGACGGGCAACGTCGTCGTAAGGCCTGCCGATACCCATCATGTGAGCAAAATTGCCTCCCATATCGAGGTCCGGATCGCTGGGGATTATATCGCCGTCTTTATATTTCCATCTGTAAATATGAGCCGCGATTTCGGGTATTTTAGCAAGCAAATTCATTGCGTCTTCGTAGTAAGCCGACCAATAATCAGCTTTTTGTATTCCTTTTCTGTATTCTTTATCGAATACCGAGTCGAGGTGCATCGACATGATCGCGGTGGCAAACATAGTCATCGGGTGGGAATCTTTGGGCATTGCATGGAGAATATCGAATACATATTGAGGAACTTTTTTGCGAGCGTTGAATTCTTTGTGAACTTCTTCTACTTCCTGCATTGTCGGTATATCGCCCGTCAACAAGAGATAGAGAAATCCTTCCACATAAGGCATTTCGGCGCCCGGCACTTTGGGAAGCTTTTCAAGTACCTCAGGTATAGTGTAACCTCTGAAACGGATTCCCTCAAACGGGTCGAGATAAGAAATATCCGTAACCAGGCATTTAATGCCGCGCATCCCTCCTATAACCTGGCTGATTTTTACCTCGTCGACTTTTACGTCTCCGTATTCCTTAACCAGACGTTCGGTTCTGGGTCTGTGCTGCAGAATCTTTTCTTCGAGTTTTTTCTTAAGTGACGACATAATCCCTCCGTAATTTATTTGAGTGTTCTATTCACAATCAGTCGCTTACTCGAGATATATTAAAAATTTCACGAGATACTTTTTCCGCGCTCAGAACTGCGCTTTCGATCGTTGCCGGCAATTCCGGAATTGTCCAGTCGCCTCCTACAAACAAATTTTTTATATCCGTAAAATATCCGGTATTATTTAACAACCTGTCGCCGGCAGGAACAAAAGTTGCTCTTTTTTCTTTTATAATTCTGGAACTTCTTACCAATTTTCTATTAAATATAGGAAAAAATAATTCTAAATTCGAGTATAACTCGGATAATAACTCTGCATTATTCTTTTTTATTAATTTTTCCGCCGAGCTCGCTGTAATAGAGATATATTTCCCATGGTTGAAAAGCCAATGGTAATCCGTCCCAAGCAACGCATAATACCTTTCAGTAAATGGATTATCTTCCAAAATCAGGTGAACGTTCAGAATCGGAGAGTATTCAAAGGAAGGGACGCTTTTCAGTTGGGTTCCGGAAAATTTAATTTTTTTCAATGCATGAGCAGGCAATGCGGACACGACCATTTCAAAATCATCGTAAAGATTATTGTCGGTAACAATTTTATTTATTATACCGCCTTCAATTCGGAATTCGAGAACGCGCTCCGATAAATTAACATAGCCGCCTTTCGATATAATAAAATTTTTCGATTTGTCGATGTACATCGTTCTTAAATTCTTACGAGGCAGAATGAATTTATAACCTTCCGCGCCGGAAAAGAATATCCTTTTAATAACATTTTTGAAAATCGAAGCGGAGGCTTTTTCGGGGTCGGAATTCAGCGCGCCCACGCATAGTACCTGCCAGAAATTTTCAATCGCTTCGTCTGTTTGGTTATTATCTTTCAACCATCGAAATACATTTACATTTGATTCCCGTTCGTTCTTCTCATTTCTAATTTTCATCATTAGCGCAAGAATACGAGCGCGGCTTTTCCAACTTACGGCTTCAAAGTTCATTATTGCGTCGATTAAATTAAGAGGATAAAATTCGTCGACCGCCCTAAGGTAAGAAATTCCGTAATTCGGTCTTACAAACGGCACTTTTAAAGGCAGAAAAATTATTTCGGATTCTGCTCCGATAATTTTCAGAAAACGAAGAGTCGAACGATAGCACCCCATCAACAGGTGCTGTCCGTTATCGAATTCTAAATTCGATTCAGGCTCGGATAGCGTATAAGCTCTGCCTCCTAATTTGGGCGAAGCTTCTATCAAAGTAACTTTGAATCCTTTTTCGGAAAGAAAAACAGAGGCGGCTAAACCCGAGAGTCCCCCTCCTATAACAATGATCTTCATACTCAATAAACTAGATTATACTTTATCCACGTTCCCAAAGAAAGGGCGATTTTTTCCGTGGAAGAAACTTTGATGTTATTATTGAAGACGTCGTAATTAGCTTTCCGGATTTTCTTCAACAGTCTTTCGTAAATATGTTGCATAGCGCGCGCGGGAAACATCCTGGGCTTATCTTCGAAGTCCAGAGAATTATCGGCTTTCTCAAAATAGAATTCCGCCCGTTTGCTTTCGTAGTCCATCAATTGTATAAACCTGTCGTTGTATTTTTTGGTTTTCAGATCTTCAATAGAGTAGTTAAATTTATCGAGGTCGTATTTGGGCAAATAGATTCTGTCGTTCTCAATGTCTTTTCCTACGTCGCGGATTATATTAGTCAATTGTAATGCAATGCCGAGATTTACCGCATAATCCTTTGTTGAATTGTTTTTATAACCGAATATTTCAATACACATCAATCCGACGGTGGAAGCCACTCTGTAACAATATTGAACGAGATCGTCAAAGCTGAGATAGCTTTTCTTCTGCAAATCCATTTCCATTCCTTCTATTAGTTCGAAGAAGGGTTCTATAGGAATGTTGAATCTCGAAATAATCTGATTCAGCTTATTTAGCAGGGGATAATCCGAGCGACCTCTCAAACCTTTTTCGAATTCAATGCGCCACTTCCGTAATTTTTCATATTTAATATCGTCGGGTTCGGATGTTTCGTCGACGATATCGTCGGTCGTTCTGCAAAAAGCATAGACGGCGTTCATGGCTTCCCGCTTTTCGGGCTCGAGCAGCGAGAAGGCATAGTAGAAACTGCTTTTGCTGTTTTGCGTTATTTCTTTGGCTTCGTCTTTCATTTTAATAAAGCTTTAAAAAACAACATAATTAAATCGTACACTTTCAGCGTGGGTCTGTATTCAAACGTGTCGTAATCGTTATTTTCAATATAATCCAAAATTTTATTACCGCCAAGTATAGTAAGCTTCAACTGGCAAATCAATCCCCGGGTTGCATTAGGATGATTTTTTAGCGCGCTAATAATTTTTTCGCCTTGCTCGTAATATTTTCTGTTCCTGGCTACCTGCAACTTCATCAATTTCCTGAATCTTGCTTTTTCTTCGCCGTTGAGGATAAGCAATTTATTGTCGTCCAGTCGATATTCTTTCATTTCATCGAGAGGAATATAGAGCCTGTTCTTCATGAAATCAATCGAGATATCCTGATAGAAATTGGTCAATTGCAGTCCTGTACAGATTGAATCGGAATAATCGAATATTTCATCAACGCGTATATCGAACAATTCAAGTATAATTCTGCCTACGGGATTTGCAGAATTACGGCAATATTCCAAAACATTATCGAAGGTTTCGAATCGGTTTACGGTTATATCCGATTCAAACGCATTGAGCAAATTAAAAAAATTTTCTTCCGTTAAATTAAAATTTTTAATCGTATAGTCGAGAGCCGCCCAGAAATTATCGTAATAATTGCCATCGAGAGCGTTTGAAAGCTTGAAGCGGTATAAACTTATATTTTCGAGACGCTCTTTTACATTCGAATCGCCTTCGTCTGCAATATCGTCCGCCGTCCGGGCAAATTTATATATTATTGCAACATGTTTGCGGAGTTTTGCAGGTAAGAATAACGATGCTACGGGAAAATTTTCGTAGTGTTTCCTGGCAAATTCGAGAGCGTCGTTATACTCGTTGTCTATCTCTTTATTAATCACGCTTAATCTAAATTATGACGAATTAAGATAGTGAATTCCTGAGGAATAATAAATAAAAATGGGAGTAATTAAAGAATTGGTGCCCGGAACAGGACTCGAACCTGCACTGGCGTAAGCCAACTAGCTCCTGAAGCTAGCGTGTCTACCAATTCCACCATCCGGGCAAAAATCACGGGTCTAAATCTAAAAAATTTTATCGAAAAATAGAAACGGAATCTTTAGTTTCCGTTGTATCTTTTATTACATACTTTGTCGGCAATTTAACGTAATTATCGCGCATTGCATCGTAAGTATCCGGAATATCACGCACATTCGAGATATCCGTATAAATGCCGTTGCGGCAATCTCTCGAATAAAGTTTGGGATTACCGAGCTCGAAAATAGATTCCCTGCAATAATTGACTGTTACTATATTGCCGTTAGCCGGCATTTGAAAATCTTCGAGCGGCAGATCGAGATTCTGATAAACATCGTGCATAAAAAGAGCCCAAATCGGCAGCGCGGCTCTTGCGCCTTGTCCGTACTCGCCGGTAAACGAGACTTGTTGATCGTCAAAACCGACCCATACGCCTGCGGCAAGTTGAGGAGTAAATCCGATAAACCAGGCGTCGGCAAAATCCTGAGTTGTGCCCGTCTTACCGGCAGCCGGTCGCTGAAAATTAAACCGATATCTGATCGATACACCCGTACCTTCGTCGACTGCAGTGCGCATCATATCCGTTACCAGGTAAGCCGTCTCTTCCGGTATAGCTTCCCTGGCTTCCGAAGTAAATTTATCGATGAGAATACCGTCTTTGTCCTCTATTTTCAAAATCGAAATCGGCTCGTTGTAAATTCCGCGGTTGGCTAATGTTGCAAACGCAGACGTCATTTCCAAAGGCGAAACCAAAGAAGTTCCTAACGCAATCGACGGATATAAATCGAGTTTACTCTTAATGCCCATCTTCTCGGCAAACAGACCTATTTTCCAGAGAGGAGCATAATCTTCGATTATCAATCGGGCGGCAACAATATTGATTGAATGAGCCAAACCCGTCCTGAGCGTCGTAAATCCTCCAGTCGACAAATCGAAATTCTGAGGGCTCCAGCCGTTATAATCGAAAGGCTGATTCAATATCGGATACGCGGGATAAATACCGTTGTCGACGGCTACCGAGTAGACTATCGGTTTGAAAGCCGAGCCGGGCTGTCTTTTAATTTGCGTAACGTGGTTCAAACCGTATAGGAATCGCTGATTGCGCCCTCCCACCATAGCCTTTATTTCGCCCGTCTTAACATCTAGAACTACAAAACCGACTTCAATACGAGTGGCAGCTTTCTTAACCGAATCTACAAATTCCCTGTCGTATTTGAATCTGTTGTAGACTTCTTTTCTTGCTTCCGCATCTTGAGCGGTTTTATATTCAATTCTGTTTCTGACAGCCTTGTCAATCAATTCATTTAAGTCGCCTTTATATTCGCTCCATCTCCAGCTCCTGTCGAACTGTTTTTGAAAATCGTTCAGATGAAGTTCTACGGCTTTATTTGCTATTTCCTGCATTCTGCTGTCCAGAGAAGTATAGATATTTAAGCCGTCGCGGTATAAATCGTAACCGTATTTGGCGGCAATCTTTTCCATCTGTCTGCGTATGTGTTCCAGAAAGTGCGGGGCGATTGTGCTCCGGATGCCGTTTTTTATTTTTTCGTACGATAATTTAATCGGCGTCAGTTTATATTTATCGTACTCTTCTTCGCTCAGGTAGCCCATTTCCACCATATTTTTCATTACCAGGTTACGGCGTTGAAGCGCGCGTTCGTAACGATTATAAGGATCGTAGTAAACCCACGATTTGAGGATTGCCACAAGAACCGCCGCTTCGGGAATCGTGAGTTGCTGGAAGCTTTTGTCGAAATAAACTTTAGAAGCCATTCCGATGCCATAAGCGCCGTGACCGAACCATTGCACGTTCAGGTACATTTCGAGTATTTCGTCTTTCGTATAATTCTTTTCAATTTGAACCGCCGTAATCCATTCCCTTATTTTCCTGATTCCCGTATCGAATAATGTTTCGTTTTGAATTTTGAGATCGTAAAGATTTTTTGCCAACTGCTGAGTAATAGTACTGGCGCCTTCTCTCCTTCCGAGAAAAACATTTTTGATCATCGCTTTAATAAATCGTTCGAGGTCAACGCCCCAATGTTCATAGAATTTTCTGTCCTCAGTGGCAATCAAGGCTTGAATTACATGCGGAGGAACGTCTTTAATACTGATTTCTATTCTGTTTTCTTTAAAAAACTGTCCTATCAGCACTCCGTCGCTGCTGTAAACGTTGCTAGCGAGCTGAGGTCTCGGATTTTCCAGTTCCTCAAGCGAAGGCAGACCTTCAATAATATACCGAACAAAAATCGCCGAGCATGCAATTAAAATTAGTCCGAAAAAAATCAATAAATATCGTAACGCTCTCCTTTTTTTCTTAATCGTTTTTGCCATACCTTACCAATTGATTATTTGAAATGAATCGGTGAATTTGCCGTAACAAGGTTGTTCGAGCCACGACCCGAGATTAATGTATTTTCCGTTATTGTATTCAAACTCGGAGCGAATGTGCGTATGTCCGAATATTACATAATCATATCCTTGGTCGATTTTCCGCATTGCCGTTTCAATAAGACCGTCTTTCCTGCCATAGTCTTTTTGCGACGTATATGAGCGGCTCGTTTTACTGGTTCCGCTGGCTATTTTAATCCCGAGGTCGGGATGAATAGTTGAATAAATACGCTGCAAAACTTTATTTCTCAAAATCCATTTAAGAATTCGATAACCCGTATCGTTCGGCACCAGTCCGTCTCCGTGTCCGATAAAAAATTTTTTATCGTTCAGCGTAAAAGCGGCGGGGTCTTCGTATAAGATTGCTCCGATTTCTTCGCGAAAAAAATTCCGGTGAAGGAAATCGTGATTCCCAATAAAATAATGGATTTTTTTGCCCGACTCGGCAAATTCAATCAAAGCAGCCAGCGTTTTATAATATCCTTTCTGAATAACGCGCTTGTATTCAAACCAATAGTCGAATAAGTCGCCCAGTATAAAAAGTTCGTCGCAGTTCTCAGCCGCGTAATTAATCAACTTAACTAATTTTGCTTCCTTTTCTTTTTCTTCTTCTTTTAAGCCGAGTCCGAGATGAACATCCGATATAAAAAAATACGTGGAATAATTAATCATATTCTTTTTCTACTGTGAACTTTGCAAGTATTTTTGATTCCGGGTCCATAATTATTTCAACGGGTTCGAAATCGGTTATGACTTCAAAAATTTTTTTCCTTTTGTCAATATAGAGTTTTTCAAGTTTAGACTCAGATTCTTTTTTCCCCGACAATATGATTTCCAGAGGAAATATATAATTTTCGTATCCGCTTTGTAACTGTTCAACGGTAATTTTGTTCCTGTACTTATTGCCTTCTTTTCCGCTGTTCCATTTTGTTTCCAATTCGATAATTCCTTTGCCTTCGTATATCCATTGATTAAAAAAGTAATCGAGACTAACGCCGGCTGTGGTTTCACAAATATTTTGAAAATCTCCGGTTGAAGCGTTTTTATATTTGTATTTATTGAAGTAATTTCTAAGCGAAGCAAAGAACAGGCTGTCGCCAATTTCATTCCTAAGCATATGGAGCGCCCAGGCTCCTTTGTCGTATATCGTTCTGCTGAAAAGTCTGACGCCCGGATTATAGAGAGGCGTATCGGTAAAATTGCTAATCTTTTGTTTCATCGTTGAAATCAGAGCTGATTTGCCCGCTTTCGCTTCCCAGTAGAGAGCCTCGGAATAAGTCGCAAAACCTTCATTCAGCCAGATATCTTTCCAGGTAGCGGGACCGACAGCATTACCCCACCAGTGATGAGCAAGTTCATGTACCAGCATATCCTGAAAAAATTTCCTGCCTGTAATAAAATCCGAACCTACGCCCGTAAGAGTTTGATGTTCCATTGCCCCGTATTTCCATAAGAATTCGGCTACTGCGTACTTTTCTTTGGCAAAAGGATAGGAACCGAATAATTTTTCGAATAGGTTCAAGTATACCGGATGGTCTTCAAAATCCTTTAACGCCTGTTGGAATTTGTCAGGAAGAGCGTAATACTGCAGGCTGACCGTATCGCCCGCGGTCGAAACGTAATCAGTAAAATAAGATTGATACTCGCCCGAATAGATTGCAATCAAATATGTTGATATCGGATAATAAGTTTTCCAGTGATAAACTTTCTTACTATTCTTTCGTTTAATTTCGATAAGTTTTCCGTTGGACAGCGAGACATAATTTGAGTCGTTTTCAATATAGATATCGACGAGAGCTTTGTCGTACGGTCGATCGTTGCAGGGGAACCAGGTCGATGCAAATGTCGGTTCGTTCATCGTATAAACAAAATATGAATCTTCGAGGTTTTCAAAATTAAACGACCCGAAACCTTTTTTTAGGGGGGCGCCCGAGTAACTAACCTCGAGTAGTAGGGTATCGGGCAATGACGTCGTCGGCTCAACAATAATTTTGTCGTCGTCTCTTTTAAATACTATTTCCCTTCCGTTGAGTCTAATATTTTCAATACGCATATTATCATAAAAGTCGAATTCAATTTTTTTTGCAGTTTTCGATTTCGGGACGAACAATATTCCTGTTTCCCCTTTAATATACCTGCCCTTAGGATACAGGCTTACTTTAATATTATAATGGATAACGTCGATATCCGAATGAGATTCGGTACCCAGATCGTCTTCTGATAATAAGAGCGATTTGTACAAACCGTAAGCCATCCGGGCATCGGGTGAAAAGACGAAAGCGCCTATAAGCAAAAAAAGCGCTATGACCGTGAATATTATAAACGGAACCAGAAGTTTTTTCATTATGCGGAAAAATAAGTTAATATTAACACAAAATTAATTAATTCTGGCGTTGCCAATCAATTAATAATTAAATATATTTTATTGCAAATTGTCGAGGAAGCTATGGCATACACCGGTTCTGAAATTTTAAGAAAAACCTTAACCATGATTCTTGCAGGCGGTCAGGGGGAACGATTATTTCCATTGACAAAAGACCGCACAAAACCTTCGGTTTCCTTCGGGGGGAAATACAGAATCATAGACTTCACATTGTCGAATTGCCTTAATTCGGGATTCAGGAAAATTTATGTACTCACGCAGTATAAATCCGATTCGTTGAACCGGCATTTATACGAAGCATGGAACATTTTCAATCCCGAACTGGGCGAATTTATCTATTCGATACCGCCCCAGTTCAAAACCAGCAGCGACTGGTATCTCGGAACTGCGAATGCAATTTATCAGAACTTCAACCTGATCGAAGATCATCATTACGACTGGGTATTGATACTTTCGGGCGACCATATTTACAAGATGGATTACCTGAAAATGATCCAATACCATATCGAGAAGAAAGCCGATTTAACGCTGTCGGCTATTAATATTCCTAAAGATCAGGCGAGCAGGTTCGGAGTTATTCAGATTTCGGAAGATTATACAATCCAGTCGTTTATAGAAAAACCGAAGGATCCGCCAGCAATTCCCAATACTCCGGACCAAAGTTTTGTGAATATGGGTATTTATGTTTTCAGCGTGAAAGCTTTGAAAGAAGCCATGTACAAAATGGAAGAAGAAAAATTGCCGAGCCTCGATTTCGGTAAACATGTTATTCCTTATATGTTGAAAAAAAATTACAATTTGAAAGCTTACCGTTTTATAGACGAAAATAAAAAACCGGAACCGTACTGGGTCGACGTGGGAACGATAGAAAGTTACTATGCCGCGAGTATGGATTTAATAAGCGTCAATCCCCATTTCAATCTTTACGACATGCACTGGCCTTTACGAACCGAGCAAAGACAATTTCCCCCTGCCAAAACGGTATCGCACGAAGGCGAACGCGTTGGACGCGCAATCAATTCCTTAATCACCGACGGCACTATCATCTCGGGAGGTCTCGTCGAAAGGTCGATACTCGGT
>NZ_JBMOLD010000014.1:0-188333 GCF_049325435.1 Melioribacter sp.
ACTCTCACTGTTTTCCTGAGGAAACTTAAGAAAACTTATTCAACATGTCAAAGAACTATATGGCTCTAAATCAAAATTGACATAACAATAGGTCAATTTTCTCTGTTGACTTTTAACGGAATAACTTGGCGAGATATACGGCTTAAATTGAGTTTGCTTCCCCCGCGTTCTGCGGGGTCGCAAAGACGTGGGCGCTTTCAGAGTTTGTTTTTTTCAGTAGCTGGCGCCGCATAATTTCTTTTCGCTATTTGTCATTACGAGCCACGCTCGCAGCGGGGCGAAGTAATCTCTACTGACATTAATTTGAGTTTACTTCCCGCATACCACTCGTCCACAAAGACCTACTCGATCCGTAATTTGTCATACAGACCCCGCCGCAGGTGGGGGAAGTATCTCACCTGTATTCATTTGAGTTTGCTTCGTCGTTCGCTTTGCTCGCTCCTCGCAAAGACGGAGGCGTGTGTTGTTCGGGTGTGCGGAAGTGCGGGCGTTAGAATCGCCGAAGTTCAATGTTCTTCTTTAAAAAGAGGCGCATATTATACGTCAAAACTATCGGCTATTGTATATCAACATATAACAAAGATTTTCTGATCACCAATCCCTGCTCCCTAATTACACAACGAACGTTGAACTCCAAAACCAAGAACGTTGAACCCCAAAACTACGCGAGCAAATCTTCGTCCCGGTAGAGAATTAAAATAGCCGCCTGAGGAACCACGACTAACTTTTCGCCGTCGATTTCGACTTCAACGGCTTCCTTTCTAAGAAAGACAGCATAGTCGCCCTCGCGCGCCTGCAGAGGAAAATATTTTATCGGCTTGCGCTCTTTCCAGGGTTCGTCGTCTTCCACCGGAACGCCCATCGGATAACCCGGACCGACTTTAATTACGTATCCGCCCTGCACTTTTTCTTTTTCGTGCACTCCGGGCGGCAAATAAAGACCGCTGTTGGTTTTCGAGGCGCTCTCTTCCGGCTTTATTAAAACGCGATCCCCGACAATTATTATTTTCGATGTGTCAATCAATTCGAATATTTTTTTATTTT
Organism: Melioribacter sp.; assembly: GCF_049325435.1. NCBI lineage: Bacteria > Pseudomonadati > Ignavibacteriota > Ignavibacteria > Ignavibacteriales > Melioribacteraceae > Melioribacter > Melioribacter sp. The sequence goes on from NZ_JBMOLD010000014.1 coordinate 1,045, forward strand.
AACCGTACAAAAATACCAAATAAACCGCTGTTCATCAATTACGGAGAATTAATATGAAAGATTTGTGGGACAAAAGATTTTCCTCTGACGAATATATTTACGGAATAGAGCCGAATGAATTTTTTAAAAGCCAACTGGACAAACTTACGCCGGGCAGACTATTATTACTGGGCGAAGGCGAAGGAAGAAACGCCGTTTATGCCGCAGCATTGGGATGGAAAGTAGATGCGGTCGACTTCAGCCAATCAGGAAAAATAAAAGCCGAACGGCTCGCAGCGGAAAAAAAAGTAACCATAAATTATATCGTTCACGATTTGAGCGATTATCAGCCCGAACCGGAGTCGTACGACGCCGCCGGACTCTTTTTCCTTCATCTAGAAGAAGATTTAAGAAAAGAAGTTCATAAAAAAGCAATCGACGCTTTGAAAAAAGGAGGCAGATTGATAATGGAAGCTTTTGAAAAGGAACAGTTGGAATACGATTCGGGAGGTCCGAAAAATTTATCGCTTCTCTATTCTCTGGAAGACATAGCGGAGGATTTTATCGATCTCGACTTCGAATATTTCGCCAAAGAAATTGTGGAACTCAACGAAGGCAAGGGCCACGGGGGAAAAGCCTCCGTAATACGTTTTACCGGAATCAAAGTTTGAACCGCTCAGGAATTGACCGGTTACGCTTTTGACTTTTTCAAGTTGTTTACATATTCGGCGGCGCTCAAAGCCGCGACCGTTCCGTCGCCTACGGCTGTGGTAACCTGACGAAATCTTTTGGCAATCGAGTCGCCCGCCGCAAATACGCCTTTTAAACTTGTCGACATATTTTTATCGACTACAATTTCGCCGTAATCGTTCAATTCGAGTATGCCTTTGAACATTTCCGTGTTCGGCGCGTAACCGATAAAAACAAATACTCCGTCAATTTCCATCTCGGTTAATTCGCCGGTGCGTTGATTTCTGATTTTAACTGCGGTTAACCTTTCGTCGCCTATAAATTCTTCGATTTTCGATTCCATTATAAAATTGATTTTGGGATTATTGCGCGCTTCCTCGACGTAATGTTCGAATGCCTGGAAATGGTCGAATTGATGCACGACTGTAACCGACGAAGCGTACTTTGTAAGCGCAACGGCTTCCTCCAGCGCGGAATTTCCGCCTCCTACAACGATAATTTTTTTATCCTGGAAAAAGTCGCCGTCGCACGTTGCGCAATACGAAATTCCCATTCCTTTGAATTTATCTTCTCCCGGAACGCCAAGAGTTCTCGAACGTCCTCCCGTTGCAATAATCAGCGCGTCGGAGGTATAAACTTCTCCGTTTGTAAGTTCGACGGATTTTATTTCGCCTTCGGGTTTAATGCTTTTTATTTTAATGTTCGATTTAATTTTGGCGCCGAATTTCAGTGCCTGATTTTTCATATTTCTGGCGAGTTGATAGCCGCTAATCGAGTCGACGCCCGGATAGTTGGCAATCTCGTGCGTCAACACCATTTGTCCGCCCACGGCTCCTTCATTCAGAATGAGAGTATTAACCTTGGCTCTCGACAAATAAATTCCGGCGGTCAGTCCCGCCGCACCCGCGCCTATTACAATAACTTCGAAATGATTTTCCATCCTGATGCTCCGGGAGAATTAATTAATTGTTTTTACCGAAATGCTCGTCGAGTATAGCGGTAATTTGATCTCTTGTTTGTATGCTGCTTGTAGCTTTAACTACTTTTCCGTTTTTATAGTAAACCACGAACGGCAGACCGGCAAAGTTTCTGCATTCGGGTAAATCTCTTATAACGCTTGCGTCGGGAAGGTCGAATTCCATATCGGCAAATTTCACGTGCGGATATTCGTTTTCGAGTTCTTCCATCGCTTCATAAACCGGAATACACATCGGACCCATTCGTCCGCAGCATATCATAACGTTTTCGTTTTCCTGCAACAATTTCGAATGTTCGTCTTTCGAAAGAACATGTGTGAGATTTGTGTGAAGCATGATATTCCTCTAATAATTTATTAATTTGTACAGCTAATCTGATGATTTTTTTTTCGAAAGGATTCAAACCGGTGATTTTATAATTATTCATCTATAGATTTGTATTCCGTTTTTTAATCTTAACATAAAATGAAAAATAATTACGACTTCATAATTGTAGGCGCCGGACTTGCCGGACTCTATTCCGCTTTAAAAGCCTCCGAACACGGCAAGGTTGCGATTTTGACTAAAACCACTATCGAAATCAGCAACTCTTATCTTGCGCAGGGCGGAATTGCGGCGGCTTTAAGCGAAGACGACTCGCCCGAACTTCATTTTGAAGACACATTAAAAGCAGGAGCGGGGCTTTGCAACGAAAAAGCGGTTGAAATATTGGTCAACGAAGGCATCGACCGCGTTAAAGAATTGATTTCGATGGGAATGAACTTCGACGCGGAAAACGGAAAACTCAGCTACGGTCTCGAAGGCGGGCATTCGCGCAAAAGAGTTCTCCACGCCGGGGGCGATGCAACCGGTAAAGAGGTGGTAAATTTTATACTCAACTTTATTTATAATAACAGTAATATTACGATTCTAGAAAACGCTCTCGTTTATAAACTTCATATTGTCGACGGCGAATGCCGGGGAGTTTTTGCATATAATCACCTCGACAAAAAAAATTTTTATCTTGGCGGCAGGTCGATAATTCTTGCCACGGGAGGATTTTCGGCGGCTTATTCGTTTTCAACCAATCCGCACACCTCCACTGGCGAAGGCATCAATCTGGCATTCGAAGCGGGCGCGGAAATCGAAAGTATGGAATTCGTACAGTTTCATCCCACTTCGTTTTATACCGGCAGCGAAGAGACTTTTTTGATAAGCGAAGCGGTAAGAGGCGAAGGCGCCTATATTGTCAATCACGAAGGCATTCGTTTTTTACAGGACGTCGACAAGTCCGAACTCGCCACCAGAGATGTCGTTTCCGAAGCAATTTATGAAGAATTAAAAAGATCGAGAAAAAAGAACGTTTTTTTGGTGATGAATCATCTCGACCCAAATAAAATCAAAAAAAGATTTTCGCACATTTACAACGAAGCTTTGAAATACGGCATAGACATTACGAAAGACCCCGTGCCGATAGCGCCGGCGGCGCATTATACTATCGGCGGAATAAAAACCGACGTCAACGGCAGGACAACTATAAATCGACTTTATGCGGTCGGCGAAACAGCTTCGACCGGAGTTCACGGCGCAAACAGACTTGCCAGCAATTCGCTTCTGGAATGCCTCGTCTTCGGAAAACGCGCCGTTGATTACGCGGTTCAAAACGACAAAGAATCAACGGATAATCCCCCGCCCGAAATTATCGACTTTGGGATCGACGAAAATAAATCCGATTTATTTATCGACATAAAAAACAGAATTGCAGAATTGTTGTGGAATAATGCGGGGATACTTCGCTCCAGAGCAATATTAAATTCCGCATTAAAAGAAATTTCAAAAATCGGAAACGAATACGATAGCGACCCCCGGGAATATTATAACAGCAGAATTGCCGGCCTGCTAAATATTGCGGGCATGATTGTAAATGCCGCATTATTAAGAGAAGAGAGCAGAGGCTGCCACAGAAGGTCGGATTTTCCGAATCCGAACGACAAATTCAAAGTTACAATTGTTCATAAAAAAGCATCAGAACCCGAATTAAGGAAACTTTAGAAATGAAAAAACCCGACAGAAAAAGCGTCGATCGGATTATTCAAACCGCTCTAAATGAGGATATCGGCAAAGGCGACGTAACAACAAACGCCATTATACCTCCGCATCAAAAAGGCACGGCGGCTATCTATGCGAAAGAATCCGGGGTAATTGCCGGTCTGTTCGTTGCAAAAGACGTTTTCAAAAAACTCGACGGAAATTCAAAGTGGAAAAATTTAATCGCCGAAGGCGAAGAGGTAAAAAAAGGACAAAAAGTTGCCGAGGTTACGGGCAATCTGCGGGCATTGCTTTCGGGCGAGAGAACGGCTTTGAATTTCCTTCAACGGATTTCGGGAATCGCTACCGCTGCGCGTAAATTTATTGAAACCGTCGCCGATACTAACGTAAAGATACTGGACACCAGAAAGACCGTTCCCGGACTTAGACTGCTCGACAAATACGGAGTGTATGCGGGCGGAGGAACAAATCATCGTTTCGGACTTTATGATATGGTGCTGATTAAAGACAACCATATTGAAGCCGCCGGCGGCATTAAAAACGCCGTTAACCGCGTCAGAAAAAAATACGGCAAAAAATATAAAGTTGAAGTAGAAACGACTAATTTAATGGAAGTGCGGGAAGCTCTCGACGCCGGAGCCGATATTATAATGCTCGACAATATGACAATTTCTCAAATGAAAAAAGCGGTTAAACTGATAAACGGGAAATGCAAAACCGAAGCTTCGGGCAATGTCGATTTAAAGCGTATAAAAAAAATAGCGACTGCGGGCGTCGATTTTATCTCCGTCGGATCGCTTACGCACTCGGTTAAAGCGCTCGACCTCAGTATGAAAATATCAAACAAAAAACAGGCTTGAAAATGAACGATATTATAAATGAAATTAACAGATTGAAAAAGGAAAAGAACGCAGTAATACTCGCTCACAATTATCAAATACCCGAGATACAGGACATAGCGGATTTTGTGGGCGATTCACTCGGGCTGTCGCAGCAGGCGGCAAAAACAGACGCCGACGTAATCGTATTTTGCGGCGTTCACTTTATGGCGGAAACAGCCTCGATTATATCACCCGATAAAAAAGTTTTGATTCCCGATCCGGAAGCCGGCTGCTCGCTTGCCTCTACTATCGACGCAGAACAGTTGAGAGCCTGGAAAAAAGAGCATCCCGGCGCAGTCGTTGTTTCTTATGTAAATACAACCGCGGAAGTCAAAGCCGAGAGCGATTACTGCGTAACGTCGTCGAATGCGGTCAAGGTCGTCGAATCGATACCGAAAGAGAAAAAAATACTCTTTCTGCCCGACCGTTTTTTGGGAATGTACGTAAGCGCAGTTACCGGCAGAAATATGGAAATCTGGAACGGAGCCTGCCACGTTCATGAAAAAATAGGCGACATAAATTTCGACGACGCGCGCGCCAAACATCCGAACGCCGAATTTTTGATTCATCCCGAATGCGGATGTTCTACGTCGTGTATGCTGAAATCCCAACTCTATTTCGATTGTAAAAACATTCATATATTTTCTACCGAAGGCATGATTAATTATGTTAAAGAAAGCGACGCCGACGAGTTTGTTATCGCAACCGAAGTCGGAATCCTCCACCGATTGAAAAAAATCAAGCCGCAATCGAATTACTTCCCCGTAAGCGACGAATCGGTTTGCGAATACATGAAAATGATAACGCTCGAGAAATTATACGAGTCGCTCCTCCACGAAAAATACGAAGTCAAAGTGCCCGAGGAGATTGCGCAAAAAGCGAGAATACCAATCGACAGAATGTTATCAATAGTTTAAGAAAATGAAAATCATCGTAGGCTCAAAAAATCCGGTTAAAATCGAAGCGGCGCGCGAAGTCTTTTCGATATACTTCGACAACCCGGAAGTCGAATCGTACAACGCTCCTTCGGGCGTTAATGCGCAGCCGGTAGGCGACGAAACTTTTCGCGGCGCTTTCAACCGCGCGTTTCATCTTTTTAGTTTGTTTAACGACAAGTCAGGCAAAGCCGATTTTTATGTGGGAATCGAAGGCGGAATAACAAAACTGTACGACAAATGGTTTGCGTTCGGCTGTATGTGTATTCTCGATTCAAAGAAAAGAGATTCTTACGGACTCTCTCCTTTTTTCGAACTGCCGGATTCAATCACGCAAAAACTTCTCGACGGCGTCGAGCTCGGAACTGTTATGGACGAATTGACGAAGCGTGAAAACACCAAACAAAAAGAAGGCGCAATCGGATTTTTCACCCGGGGAGTTATGAACAGAAAAGAATTATACGTCGAAGGGCTGAAGACCGCCATTATACCCTTTTTGCACGAAGAACTTTTTTTCCAAAACAAGTAACTTTTCACGCCTCTTACGAGTCTAAACAATCGCTTACTAAAAACTTTTTAACGGTAGAATTATGAAAAAGTCGATTTTCATTTTTATTCTTTTGTCGTTCGTTACAGTCCTTGCCCAGGAAGAAAACGACACAAGCTACTGCGACCATCAAGCTCTCAACATCGGTTTTAGCAAAAGCGGCGTCAGCTTCGGAAATTCGAAGCATTGGAACGGAGTACGATTTAATACGTCGGACTGCGATTTGGGTACAATTAACGGATTGAATTTTACATTCTGGAAACCCGGCGAGAGTATTACCGGAACCGTCAACGGTATTTCAATAGGATTGGCTCCCGCCGCATCGAAATTAAACGGTATAACATTCGGACTTGCCGCCGCGGTGGCGGAAGAAGGTTTGAGGGGAATTAATTTGAGCGGCATTGCGGTAGCGTCAAACGGTTATATTGAAGGCATTAATTTCGGCGGAATTGCGCTGGCGGCAAACGGCAGCATTACCGGAGTCAATATCGGCGGACTTGCTGCGGTTTCCAACGGTAATTTGAAAGGACTCAACTTTGCGTTGCTTGCGCTCGTAAGTCAAAGCGAAATAACGGGCATAAACTTCGGCGGGCTTGCAATGGTCTCGCAGGAAGAGATGCGGGGTCTCAATATCGGAGGATTGGCGCTCGTATCCCAGGAATCGATTAAAGGAATCTCCGTTTCCGCGTTGGCTCTCGTTTCCCAGGAGAATATTACGGGATTAAATTTCGGCGGCGTGGCTATTGTAAGCCAGGGATCTATCTGCGGACTCAATCAATCGCTCCTGGCAATAGTAAGCAAAGAAAACATAACGGGAATGAATATAGTTGGATATAAAACCGAAGCCGAAACGTTTACTGGTTTGAACGTTTCGCCGGGCTGGCTCGACGTCAATAATCTCAAGGGGGTTTCAATTGCGGCGTACAACAAAGTTTATGACCGACAGAACGGCTTGACTATCGGCATTTTTAACGTTGCGGAAAATCTAAACGGCGCGCAGATCGGTTTAATCAATATTGCCAAAAACAATTCGGTCTGGACGAAAGTTCTGCCTTTGATTAATATGCATTTCGACTGAAAAAAAACCGGAAGCAGTTGCGTCTGCTTCCGGTTTGATAAAATCTAATGGTAATTGAGAGCGCTTCCGCCTATAAATTCTCTCAAAACAGAATCGCCCGGAATTGGAGAATCGTCTTCGACCGGTTCGATTGCTTCGAGCATTTTTCTTACGCGGGAAGCGCGTTCGTAAGCGTCGACGCGCAACGGGTCTCCCTCGTATTTCTTTTCCCATTCCCGGAAATTATCGAGAAGTTTGGGACGATACAAAGGCACCTCGTACGGCATTGACGTATTAACGATATAATCGGCGGTATTGCAATACGGCAAAATGTTTCTTTTTTCGGAAGAGCGTACGTAATGCCAGTGCAAAAGAGTTTGTTCGGGATTATAAGCGCGATGCACGGAATCTCTCAGCATTCTTCTTATTAATCTCAGGTCTGTCCATCGAATATATTTACCGTCGGGCATTTTCATCTGAAGCAGCGGCTCGAGATACAATTTGAACTTCTGAGAAGCCGGAATTCCTTTTGCAAATTCCGGATAAAGTCCGTGCAAACTGTCGATTAACAGCACTTCGTCTTTTTCAATTTTGATCGGCGTTCTGTCGAGATATCGTTTGCCTTCTTTAAAATCATAATACGGAATTTTCACTTCCTGGCCTTCGGCTAGCTTTATTAAATGTTCGTTGATCATTTCGAGATCGAGCGCCTGGGGAGTTTCGAAATCATAGTCTCCGAATTCGTCTTTCGGATGCAATTCCAGATCAAAGAAATAATTGTCGACAATAAGAGGGACGAACTTCATTCCCATTCTGTTAAGGCGCTGCTCGAGCTTAAGCGTAGTAGTCGTTTTTCCCGAAGAAGAAGGTCCGCTTACAAAAACCATTTTGAGTTCGGCGCTTCTTTCCTTAATCATTTCGGCGGCTGTATCGAGCTGGGTCTCGTAAGCGGTTTCAGCTTCGTGTACTATATGAGGAAACTCTCCGTTGCGGATTCTTTCGTTCGCCGCTTCGACAGTATGAAGATTGTGCGAAACCGCCCAGTCGAGCGAGCGCCATACTTTAGCCCACGGTATAAACTCGGATGGTTTTGAAAAATGCTTGGAGTCGGCGCGTCGTCTTCTTGCCGCTTCTTCCCTGTATAAAATAAATTCCTTTGCTACTTTTGCGTGCCCGTTTTCAATCAAAACTTTTTCCACTATATCCTGGATTTCTTCGACGTGCGGCTTATAGCCTTCTTCGAATTTTTCTTCCATTACTTTTACAACTTCTTTCGCAAGGAATTGAGCTCTTTCTTTATCCCTGCCGCCTACGGCGACTGCCGCTCTGTAAATTACATTTGCAATTCTGTCGGGATTAAACGGAACGACGGCTCCGCTTCTTTTAATCACATATTTGAATTTGCTCATGCAAACCTCATTTCTTTTTAATGCAAAAATACTATTTCTTCGGATATCCAACCGTCTGCGAAAGAATTATTTTCTGTTCCGGTTTGAGTTTCAAAAGCGAACTCAATTTATCTCTTTCAATCAGTCCCCTTACCACAACGGCGAGGCCTTCCGAAGCGCAATAAAGATAAACATTCTGAGCTATAAAACCGCAGTCGGCGGACGTAAACATCAGTTTCATTTCTTCGTCTTCAATACGGCTCATTTTGGAAAAATCCGATACGTATACAAGATTCAGCGGAGCGACCGATACGAAATCCTGTACGCCGCAGTAACCGCGATAATCGCCTTTTAATATTTTCATCAATGCATGAGTTTCGGGGTCGTAAGCATAAACTCCATTTTTGTCAAAAAGATAGATTGTATATTCCCGCCAGTTCATAGCGGAGGGGGCCGTGCGTTTTCCGCTTTCCGGTCGGTTAATTCCGTAAGCCGCCCATAAGAGATTCGATACCTGCCGCATCGAAAGTGAAAGTGTGTCGAAATTCCTGTTGGACGAGCGTTTTTGCAGTGCGGTCATTAAAGGAGCGCCGCCATTCGTGTCGGGTTCGGGCAGTTTAATCGCGCCGTTTTCCTGCCCGGTTGTTATGCCGACAAAAAATAACAAAAAAACCACAAGCATACTTTTCATAGTTTCCCCGTTTTTTTTACAAATATAACATATATATCTTCAGGGAAAAAGCAAGTATGATTTTGGTTCTAAAATTGGCGATATTAAAAAGCGGATATTCCGAAAGAGGTATCGAATGATTGCCCCGGCTCCAGAATAATCAAGCCTTCGCCGTTATTAAAAGCATTTACGTTGGAAGTCATCGGTTCGATTGCAATTGTTTTTCTGTCCGGCGGCGTATAAATGACAAGATAATTATATTTTGCATTTCCCGCTTCTTGCCAGATTTTAAGATGCAAATTCTCATTTTCATTAATAAGGAATGTATTCACAAAGCCGTTCTCCGGAATCAAAGTAAAACAATTATCCAAAAAAGTATCGCCCAAATTTTTCAGCGCTCTGAACTCGCCGTACTTAATACGAGAAGCAGGAATTCTGTTTTCGTCGGTCAAGATCATTTCGTCCGAGTCAAGCTGGAGTTTTAGATTGTCGATTTTTTCATTCAGGTCGAAATAAGGATGCCAGCCGTCCGCCACAGGTATTCCGGTATCAGATAAATTTTCAATCTTTGTTACGCACGAATACCCTTTTCCCTTTTCGATTCGATGAGCGATCGTGATATTGAAATCGAACGGATAACCTTCGTTTTCTTTCCTGTACTCGTATTCGAGAATAATTTCCGCCGTATCTTCCCCGTTCTTCATCTCTACAATGTTGAAGGGTTTATCGAAGAGCAATCCGTGCGAAGAGTTGCCTTCTTCCGGGTAATTGACGGGCAGTTGGTATTCGTTTCCGTTGAAAACATATTTGCCACGATCGACTCTTCCGACATAAGGACACATTTTCGCATTGGTGAATAAATCGTCGCGGCTTTCGATTGAAGAGGGGTTGAAACGGCGCAACACCTGATAAACTTTTTTACCGTTCGAAAGATAGAGTTCATATAACCTGCCTCCCAATTCGGGGATAACGGAAAAGCCTTCCCGGCTCGAATTATTAACAACCGTACAAATCGACAACGAAGTTCCGTTTTTCCTTCCGGACGGTAAATTAGACTGAGGAATTTCTTCCCGACCGATACTAAAGTTGTTTTTACTCATAACAATAGACCGTATTTATTTTGTTAATAATATCTTTCCGATGCTGAATTGTCGTACGCCCGCCGACCCGGGTTCGTTTACGACCTGAAGGAAGGCCAAATTTTTGAGATTCTCTTTTAAGGATTTTGATGTGTTTATACTTTTCCTTTTGCGAGGCAAAAAACGCGGATACGAATTGGGCAAAAGCAATGCTTCCGATAATTTGAATTCCGAAAGCGGAATTTTATATTCATTCTTTTCGAGAGTCAATACTATTTCTTTTGAATAGACCGCTCCGTCGTTTGTAAGCAGGTTCACTTTTATTGTATCTCCAGTAGCGTCTCCTGCGCTTCCGTAAAGCGTCATATATTCATAGTCGATCGAATCATTCGTATATTGTTCGATGCCGTTCTGGAAGCCGAAGCCGCCGGAAGGATTATCCGTATAGGTAACATTAATGTTCAAAGAGGTAAATGAAACTCCGGTCTTATAATCGAGCGAGTACCTCATATCTCTGGAAAAATGCGGGAAGACCAAATCTTTACGATCCCGCAAAGGGTCGAACAAAACCGAAATGTTCGTATCGGTAATATCAAGCCTCCAGATATTTGCGGGATCGAAATCCCAATCTTCCGGAGTTAGCGCGCCTCCGCCGGGGAAGACGCTCTTTCCATCGTCTGTTGTAATCACGACGCAATATTCAATCAATCCCGGACGGAATAAATTGTCTTTTTTTGAGAGACGGTATTCGTACGCCGAAATTTTTTCCAACTCGAATTTCTGAAATCCCCGCCACCAGAGTCTGCGCGCATACAGATCCGCGTCTATTATCTTTTTTTCCGACGCTACCGTAAATATAAATTCGGGAGCGTTCGCGGCGTTTAATACGGATTCAGTGCGGTTATAAACATCTACTTTGCCTTTTCCATGTTCCGGCAAAAACAGTCCCCCGAGGAAGTTGTCTGCGCCGGACAAATGAGCGGACAGCATTTCTTTCGTTATCGAATTATCCGACAACAAATAGACCCCGGGTTCAACGACAAAGCTTTGCGCGCTGTCGGGAAGCTTGTAATTTCCGTCGTATGAATAGAGTTTAATTTTTTCTCCGAACAGAGAGGCATTAAATTTTATTTCGTGTTTTTTGAAGTAGAGCCGCGCCGCTTCTCTATTAAGACTTGTTTGTTCGAAGGGGTCTTTTATCCAAACAGCGTCGGGATAAACCTCGAGTTTCCACAAACCGCTGTCAATTTTATCTAGAAAATAAGCTCCCGTGCCTTCGTAATCAACCAATGGCGATTTGCCCACTCCGGCAATATGTTTTAATTTTTCCTGCGACGCGGGATAAATATCAGTACTGTTGGAATAATAAAACGCAGTGTCGCAATTCATCAATGCAAGGTCGGCTTTACGATCGATCAGGAAGACGCCGAATTTATTATTTGCCGGATATCTGCCGAACGATTTTTTATGAGGCAATAACTCGAACGCCCTGGCTGCAATCATCATTCCGATGGCTTTATTGGGCGTGTACAAAAGATTAATAAAATGCGTTTGATATTCGGTATTGCTCCATGCGATTTGGGCGGGGTCGTAACTGAATACGGCGGCAAACTGCATTCCGGCTTCTCTGAAACTGCGCGCCATGGCAAGGTACATATACGAATAGCCGATATCAGCGGCGTCGAATTCATAAACCATTTTTGCTTTTCGATCGAACCCTTCGATTGATTCCGACGGTATTTTATATTCGTCTACGTTAAAAAGATAATTCCCTTTTAACATTTTATTGTGAACAAGTCCGGTCGGATACCATTGAAAAGAAACGCCTTCGGCTTTCGAATTGCATACAGCCTGAGCCTGTAGGTCGCTCCAGTTTTCGCTAATGTTATAAAATATCGGCTTGGCAAAACCCTCGCTTCTCAGAACGTGATACATTTCATCGATATATTGAGTAACCACTTCGGGATCGTCGGGATGATGCGGTTCGTTTACTATTTCTACGGCAATTATCGACGGTTCGTCTTTATATGAGATTCCGGTATATCTGTTTATGTGATTAATAACCTGTTTAAGATAATTTCTTTGAGCGGCTCTCGCATTTGGATTTGTCAACAACTCCACTTTCGAATAGACTTGAGAAAAACCCGGCGTTTCCACGTCCGGCATCGGCCACCTTGTGCCCCACCACGCTATCGGAGTCAATATGATTTTAATGCCGTTTTCTTTTAATTTCATCAAAAGATAATCGAACAATTCCATATGCTCGTTTTCCAGGAGATTGCCTTCTCTGTCGGAAATTTCCCTGTCCCACATATGAATTCGATAAGCCTTGACGCCCAGACGCACAAGGTGTTTAACGTCGAGATCAATTGCGCTTTTTATATCGAGTCCGAGGTCTTTAAGCGCTTTATACGAAAACGCAAACGGCGCGGTATAGTTAACGCCGAACAACCGTACTTCCGAACGACTGTCGTTCCAGCGCAGAGCGCCTTTATCATCAACATACACGCCGCCGTCTTGGGAATAGTGACTATTAAACGCTCCTGTCAACAGAAGTAAAACAAGAATGTATTTTTTCATTTTAAAAGCGTCAGTTTTTTTGTAATGGTTTTGTTGTCCGCTGTGAGTTTTAGAAAATAAACTCCCGAAGAAACCCGGTTGCCGTAATTATCGTCGCCGTACCAAACAACGCTGTAACGCCCGGGCGGTTTCGAATTTTCTTCAAAAGATTTTATTAATTCTCCGTAGACGTTGTAAATATCTATATTAACATCGACGCCGCGCGAAAGCGAATATTCAATCGTAGTAGAGGGATTGAACGGATTGGGATAATTTTGATAGAGTACGATATCTTTGGGTATTTCGTTATTTTCGTTATTCAACCCGGTAATCGTTTTATTGTCGTTAAAGAATTTCCAATGGAGCGTGGTGTCGTTTTCGGGGAAATAAAAAAATCTGTCGTCGACGCCCGATTCCCAGCCGCCGAAAGAACTTCCATCCACATAAAATTTATAATTGATTTTTCTGCCCTTTTCAATCTTGTCTTTAGGAAAATAAATTACTCCCGAATAAAACGGGGCTTCGTCCGCGCTGTAGATTTCGCGTTCAAGCTCGAGTTTGTTGACGTTCCATGAAAGAACTCCCCCGGATTGAACGGAATCGCCCCTTACCGCGACAGTTTGATTTTTGTTCGGATCGAATAGATTGTTTTTTACCAACCCGGCAAGATTAACGCGAAACATCACTCCGACGGAATCTTCTATATGCTCCACGGGATTGTAATATTGATCTGTCCATTCCGGAGTGGAATTAAAATATTGAACCGGCAAAACAGTGTCGTTGCCGCCGGCAATAAAAAGCCTTATATTTCTGCCGCTTCCGTCGTAAGCCGATACGGGTCCTTCAAAGCCTGCGCGCAAACGCGTCGGTTTTGCGAGCATGTGACCTGTCCAGATTTTGAATTCGAGAGTGTCGTCCTCATAAATCTGGAAAGTCGTCCGCCAATAGTCGCCGTCGATGTTTTTCAATATCAATTCTGATTGACTGTCCCACGAAATTCTCTTTCCGTCGGGAAGAAGACTCGAACTTTTGCCTTTTACTTCCCCGCGCAACTGAACAATTCCGTTTGTTTTCAAAGTATCTGCCAGCGTTGATGTGTTAACGGTAACGGTAACATTAACCACGGGCAAATCTTCCTCGGGTAAAAACGCATTAATCGACTCAAGAGCTTCGGCTTCCAGGTTGGAGTTTGTAAATCCGAAGACAGTAAGATTTTCCCATGACGAGCCGATAGGCGGCACAGAGATATAAGCAGGTTCCCAGTAAAAAAATCCGGTAGCTTTGCCGTTGCGAGTTTCTTTGATAATTTTCTTGAGGAAAATTAAAAAGTCTTTCTGACCTCTCGGCGTGGCAGGGAAGCCCTTCAGCAAACTTTTATCAGGACCGAATATATTTCCATGTCCGTCATTTTGATATTGAAGCGTCCACGGATATGCCGTTTCGGCGACAATAATCTCTTTCTTGAATCTGGCGGCAAGATCGTTAAGATTATACTCAAGTTGTTCCAGAGAGCCGTGCCACCAGGGATAAAACGAAAGTCCGATTACGTCGTATTCCACATTGTGTTTGTTTAACTGGTTGTAGAAATAAACCGAAGCGCTGTTGTTTCCGCCTTGATCTATATGAATCATTATTTTAATGTGAGACGAGTCGACGTCTTTAACGGCTCGTATTCCTTCTTTCAGAAGGTCGGTAAATTTAATCCATTGAGCAGCTTCGTTAAGTCCGTCGCCGTATAGCTTGCCGTCGGGCCAGAGCATTCCGCCCGTAATTTCATTTCCAATCTGCACCATATCGGGCAGAGCATTTTGGTTTTTAAGCGAGTTCAATACAAATTTAGTATACTCGTAAACGCTGTCTTTCAGACTTTCAAAAGACAGATTTTGCCAGGCGGCAGGTTTGTTCTGTTTTCCGGGATCAGCCCACCAATCAGAGTAATGGAAATCGAGCAAAAATTTAAATCCCGCAGCTTTTATTCTTTTGGCAAATTCGAGCGTCTTTTCGAGTCCGCAGTAACCGTCGGAAGGAGTATGCCACAATCTGAGTCGAACGTAATTAACTCCTTTTTCTTTCAGGATATCGAGCAGGTCTCTCGTCTCGCCGTTTAATTTAAATTTCCCGCCGAGATCTTCAATTTGGGGAGTGAACGAAATGTCCACTCCCCTTATAAATTCATTCTCGTTTTGTGCAAAAAGAATAACAGAAATAAAGAACACAAAAGATAGCTTCAGGAAAAATTTCATATTATCTTACCAACATCATCTTCTTAACCTGATTGAATTTGCCCGCGGATATTTTGAGTAAATAGATGCCTGAAGCCACATTCTGTCCGAATTCGTTCTTCGAATTCCAGGCAATACTGTGCCTGCCCGCTGTTTGTTGACCGTCGAACAAAGTAACGACTTTTTGTCCGAGAATGTTGAAGATTTCCAGTTTAACGCGCTCGGGTTGCGGAAGCGCATATGTAATAACGGTAGTCGGATTAAACGGATTCGGATAATTCTGGTATAATTCGTAAGAAGTGGGAAGTTCTTCCGTTTCTTTAATATCCGTAACCGGACCGAGGTCGGGATGTTCTTCTACCGTTAAATTCGAAGGCATCCATTCCATTTGAGCCAGTTCGAATGTGCTGGGCCATACAACCGGATTGACGCTTGTCGGGAGGATATATTGATAATATCTTCTTCCTTTCTGAACGCCTCCTCCGTTCCAGATTTCCCCCTGCGGCGAAGTATAAACAATTCGATAACATACCTGATAAAACGTGGGCGGAGTTAAATCAATCTCGCCGGTATAAATC
Source organism: Melioribacter sp. (assembly GCF_049325435.1). Lineage (NCBI taxonomy): Bacteria > Pseudomonadati > Ignavibacteriota > Ignavibacteria > Ignavibacteriales > Melioribacteraceae > Melioribacter > Melioribacter sp. The sequence continues at coordinate 16,635 of NZ_JBMOLD010000014.1, forward strand.
ATATCGCCGTCGGTGTCTTCGAGCATTATACGGTTGTCGGCGCCGTACATAGTCAGTCCCTGCGTAATGGGAATAAGAGAACCGTCAAATTGAATATAAGCCGTATCAATTCCAGGACGGAAGAGCGGGTTCGTCGGATTCGTATTTACATCGGTAGCCGGCGTCATATCGATCTTAAAGATTAATTTAAGCGGTGTCATAATTACGCCGTTGGGATGGATGCTGTTGAAGAATTGATATTCGGCTCCGAAATCGCCCGGCACAATCTGTTCGGTTTGATCGGTGTAAGTATATTTTCTGTCTGCTCCTCCGGTAACGCCGGGCTCCTCCCAACCGTTATCCAACGTTAAACCCGGAATATAGTTAGGACTTGCCGTGTCTACTCTGGAGGAATCCCATGCTATATAATATTTATAGCTCAACACTTCATTCGGATAAAGAGTGAACGGTTCGAGTAAATTCCACTCTTCCAAGTCCGAATTGTAAGTCATTTTCAACACAGTCGGATCAGTATCGAAATCGAACGGATCGGCAGCCCATCCTTTCGGACCCGTGACGCCGACTTTATCGCCCAAGGCTCTGTTGAAAAGTCCCGCTCTTTCGAGAGCGTCGAGTCTTAACCGGAAGAGGACATTTGCCGTAACTTTTTCGCCTTGAGGTTTAATATCGTTGAAGTAGTACCAATGGATTGTGGTATCGTTTGAATTATTAATCAAATTTTCGGAAAAAGTAAACCACCGGTTGTCCGTGCTTTCCCAGGTTTCCGGCGTGACAATCACAAATTTGAACTGTTGAGTTGTGCCGGGAGCAACGTCGGACTTTGCTACATAAGCCGTCCCCGACCAAAAGCTTCCGCCGTTTACGCTATTGACTTCTCTGTTTAAAGTACAAATTTTAATCCACGGATTATCCGTGCCGAGAGGAGCTCCTCCTCTAACTTCGACAACCTGTGTTTCCGGGTCGAAATTAGCCCCGCCCATATTCACACGGAAATAGATTGCTATCGAATCTTCTTTTATTTCGTACGGACGCCAGAATTGATCAACTTCGTCTTCCCACCCGTTAAAGAATTCAACGGGAAGCGTGGTATCGCTTGCGCCGACTACAAGTCCTCTATTGCCGCCGGCGTCGATATCGGCTTTAATCGGGCCTTCCCATCCCGACCAGTGAAAAGTGGGATTTTCAAGATCGAAATAGGTGACGAATTTATACTTTATAACGTCGCCGGGCTTTGCCTTAAATTCGGCTTCCCAGTAGTCCCCGCCTACGTTTACAGCTTGAATGCCGGTTGTATTGTCCCACGCAATAGCGGGTTCGGTGCCGAGCTGCGATTCGCCGCAGACCAGCACCATGTGATTTGGTCCCAGTGTATCGAGACATGTGGAAGTGTTTATCCTTAGCTTTACATTAACTGTTTGCGCATAAATGTTTCCGGCGAACAAAAACGCCAACAGCGCAAACGCAAATAAAGAAACAGATTTGGTAAATTTGTTGCTCATAGCCTCTCCATGATTATTGTTAAATATTCTCCTTTTTCCTAGAGATTAGAACTTTATTATTACGGAAAACCTGTTTGTATTTCCGAGATGTTTCATCGCCTGATATGCATAATCGGTTGTAATCAAGACGCTATCCCATAAATTTATGTTTGCAACGCTAATACCGAAAGACAATCCGAATTCATTATTGTCGAGGAACAAATCTCTGTAGCCGGCGCGTATTTGAAGCTTTTCGTTGAGGAATGCGGCTTCAGCTCCGAGGTTTACGCTTTGCGCATTATCATTCGGATTGACGCCGTCGGCAGCCAATGTTAATCTGAAATCTTCCGTATCAAAAACTTCTCCGGATAATCCGATTCTCATTATCAACGGCAAATCGAACTCGTCGGTATTCAGTTTACCGACGATGCTTTGATTATTCCCTTCCTGGTCGGGAGCAATATCCACGCGTACGTTTAAATCTTCCCCGAACATTCTCATCTTAGTGCCGAAATTGGAAATGACGGCGGCAAGTCTTATTCCCGCAAAGGGCGTTTCGTAAATCGTGCCGATATCGAAAGCGATTCCAGTGGCCGACGAGTTATAAATGGTTTCCTGGATATATTTGAAAGTGCCGCCGATAGAAAAACGGTCTGTTAGATATCTGCTATATGTAACGCCGACCGCAAAACTCGAAGCTGTAAAAGTTTCGCCGGTGCCCATTGGAGCCGCCGGAGTTGTAACGTCCATTTCGTCGGTTTGAAGGATTGTAGCGCTGAGGCCGAGAGTTCCGAAATTACCCAGCGGGAGAACGATGCCGGCAAAATCGAAATTGATTCCGGGCAGCCACGGAGAATGGTCTATAATGAGCGAGTTTTTATCGAGCGTAGCGATAACCGAAGGATTCCAGTAGAGAGCCGAGGGGTCGCCCGCCATCGAAACAAAAGCGCTTCCGAATCCCGCGGCTCGCGCGCCGACGGGAATTCTCAAAAATGTGGCGGCTGCCGTTCCTATTTTATTGACGCCTTCCGCATAGGAAAGGGCGCTAAATCCGGATATAATCAATACAAAAAGTATAATCTTCTTTTTCATAATTATAAATTCTTATTTAATGATGGCAAATGTTCCTGTTTTTTGACCGATACCCGGCGCGTCAATATGATAGACATAAATGCCGTAAGAGATTTCAAATTTCTCGTCGCTCATCACGTCCCATATTTCGGTACCGTTTTCAAAAATCGACTCGTGTTCTATCGTTTTTACAAGAGCGCCGCTTACGTTAAAAATTCTAATTGTGCATTTTGCCGGCAGATTTATGAAATGAATTTCTCTCGGGCCCCTTCCGCTCGTGTACGTGTTTCTCGGCTCCCATGTTTCAGCCGCAATGTAAGGATTCGGAACCACTCTAATTCTGTCGAGTTCGTCGCGCGCTTTTTCTTGCGAAACAGCAGAGCTTTTCATCCTGAACCGGTAGACGTCATACGATAAGAAAGGTTTGTTTAGGAAAATGTTTGCCGTGTCGCCCGCTTCGGGATTCCGCTGCCCTTTCAAATTTAGCACGAACTGCCATGTGAATCTCGATTTGCCGGATTTGTCGGTTTCGAAGAAATAGATTGCGTCGGCTCTGCCGCTAACGGGGTCAATGCTCAATCTGCCGTCGTTGCCGTCGCGCTCGCTGAACACAAATTCTATTTCTTTATTTTCCGTAACATTTATAACCTTGAAATTAACCGGCTTCGACGGGAAATGCTTTCCGAAAAGCGTTGTGTCTTTGGAAAATGCCGAGCCCGGCTCGCCGATAATAATTTTATAATCGCTCGGTTTTTGAATTCCCTTTACGGTAAGATAGAGTACCGGCTCGAAATTGAATTGATATATCCCATCGTCGTTCCAGCCGGTTTTGAGATTATTAATCGATATATCCTGGACATTATTAAACGAAAGTTGAAATCCGTCAATAACAGGCAATTCGTCTTCGAACTCGGTTCTGGGATCGTCGGAAAGCAAATAAACTCCTTCCGTTACGTCTTTAAGAAAAAAAGAAGAAGTCTTGGCAACATCCCTGTTTTCTATTTTAAGAATTGTATCCTTAAACGTAATTTCATATTCGTGACCGTCTTTAATTCTCAAAGGATCAATTACATTGATATTAACGCTTCCGGTTGCCCCTCCTGCGGCATGTTCGAAATAGTCGACTTCCGGAGGCAGATAGCCCGCGGCTGAAGCGGTCGGACGAACAATAGCCACATTTTTACTGTGCGTTATAGTACCGTCGTTATATACATTTACCTGAATGGGCGTTTCCGTCGGAGGAATACGAGCCGGTTCGTACCCGAAATCATACGCGGTTACCGCATAGAAATATCTTTGTCCGTTAACCACGTCTCTGTCAACATAAACGTGTCTCAATCCCGTATCGTTGCCGAGGTCGAATTTAACTCCGTTAATATCGATCGGATGAAGCCCCGTAATTCCGTCTTTCAAATCGAACTGCGCAATCGGGCGCAATAAAGTTTTTACGCCGTAAGCGTCGGTTATAACTTTGGCGTCCTGGAAAGCCGCATCTGTAGCCCTGTAAATGCGATAACCTTCGAAGTCATGTCCGTTGCCGCCTATTTTGTTTATATAACGGTCGAACGATTTCTCGGCTTCGTCGTCCCAGTAGAGAGTAACCTGGCCGTCGCCTGCAACCGCCGTCAATGTAACCTGCAGCGGAGCCTGAGCAAACTGGTAATCGGCGGCATATGCGGTAGTGGCCTGACGTTGTTTTTTAATTACGCTTTCAATGTCGGCGTCTTTAGTATTTCCTCCTCCAGAGATGGCAATCGAGACCGCCATTCTTTGGCGCTGCCCGGGCAGTATCGGGAAATATCCCGAGGAAACGTAAGTTTGAAATTCTCCGACCTGCCTTACGAGATTAATACGGCCTGGAGTCATCAACAGGTCCCACATCCCTTTATCCGGCGCGGTATTGAAATTGAGAGTTCCGTCGGGAATTTGAAGCGCCGAAGTAATGCCGATTAAATCGGTCTCGCTCACGTCAGTTTTATCGATGCCCGGCTCGCCGGGGAATTCGGTTCCGGCGCCGCTGGAAGGTTTTCCGTCGCCTTCACCCTCGTCTCCGTTGCCCCGGACTCCGTCGAGTCCGTTATCGTCCAGAAACGAATCCCAGTCGTTGTCGTTATCGAAACCGTCGTCCCGCGATTCGTCGATCATCGGAGCCACATTAAAATAATTCCATTCTGCATTCAAACCCGCCACGGCAAATCCTCTTTTGACTGTGTCTCCGGGATTGAAATTCAAGTAATTTATGTAACGCACCGGGTTTGTAGTCTGGGTAATTTCGTTAATATGATAAAGATGAAGAGTTTCTTTCTCGTCGATCAATCCGTCGAAATCTTCGTCGAGTCCGTTAGCCAGAGTATCTTCCGATACCGTAATTCCTTCGGGCGGCAGATAATATTCTTTTCCGAGACTCGTTACGGTTCCTCCGTTGGCGGGATAGGTCGCAATTATTCTGTTATAAGTGTTCGGTTCGATAAGAACGATTTTATCTCCCGGTCTTATAAACCTCGCTTGAAAATCTTCGGCGGTAAAATGAGGAATTCTGTTGTCGGAGTCCGTAATCATTGCCACTAAATCGGGATACTGATCGGAATCGCCGTCGTCGTCAATACCGTTAACCTGATTGCCTGGAGTTTCGATATATTTAAGAGAGGCAACACCCACCGGATTAGCGCCGAAGGCTTCCGTTCCGATTCGGTCTGCGTCGGTTAGAAATGTCGTAGCCGTTTGCAAGTCGACGTAAGGATAATCGTCGGGAGCGTCGCCTCCGACCCAGTCGGCCACAAACAGACAGAACGAAGTTTTTTCGATAGTTTTTGTGCCGTCGTTTTTAATATCGTGAATGAAAAAGAGAACGTCGTTTATAAGCACCTGCGACCAGGCAAGAGTCCTTACATCCATCAACAATCCCAAGCCTCCGCGCGACGGGTCGGTAGTATCGGGCGTATATGGCTGACGTTTGTAGAGGTCGTCCGAGGTCACATAATAAAATTCCTGGTCCGCATTAAAAATATTTTTTCCGAAAAAGCCGTTCCACGAGCCGACCCATCCCGGATCATTCGGATCGGAGCGTTTATCGCGCCATCCGCCCTGAACGCCTGTGGGCCAAGAGTTGGGATTGTCGCTTCGAGCAATTTCGGATTGTTGCGGATTCACAAAACCGGGAACCGGCTCAATATTCCATGAATTACCCGTAACCGGGTCTGTTCTGCCCGTAGGAATTTCGACAAGATAAATTTTTTCGCCGGTATTGCCCACAACCTCGCCGCCGAGAAATATTTCAACCAGAGCAATATAAATTCTGTTCGTATTCTTGGGCCATTCGTAATCGATATAGTCGGGACGATTCGAAGGGTCGCCGCTGTATCCCGAATTGAAAATGGTCGCCCTTATATTATTCCCGTCCACATTTGAATTCCTCCGGTAATTCACATCGGCTCTGAAATCGGACGGTTTGTGTTGTAGTACCTGCCCTTCTGAAATAAAAGCTAAACCAAAAATTAACAGCAGAAGATATTTTACTTTATTCATACAATACTCTATATAAATTTTTTATAATGATATTTTAGTTCCCACATAAACGCTGCGCGGCTCGCTGTAGAAATTAGGATAGACGAACCAATCAGGATCATAATCGCGCACCTGAAGCTGTTCTATAGTAAAATCGGGCTTGCCCGTATCTCCGAAAACCAACACGGGATTTTTTGCATCGAAGAGATTAAAAACTTTAACAAAGAATTGCACGTCGGAATCAAGAATCTTAATGTTTTTTCTTACTTCCAGGTCGACGCGTGCAATCAAAGGCTTTCTGCGACTGTTGTTTGCCAGTCCCGCCAGAACGTTTCTTCCCGTATATGCGCCGGCTATAAATGTCGGCGTATACGGCTGACCGGTATGGAGCGAGGAGATAATACTGGCTCCCCATGTCTCGCCGCCTATATAAACATTTGCGTTCAAAGTGTGGGTTTGGTCCCAGTCGAGAGGAGTAAGAATTTTCGTCGGTTCGGCTCCGTTTAATTGCGAAAAGAATTCCTGGTCTGGCGACGAGTTGGTTCCTTCGGCGATCTGGAAAGTATAATCGACGCCGAAGGAATAATTGTTTGCAAATCTTTTATTGACCGCCAGCGTTATGCCTCTGACATTGGCAAAGTCGCGATTGATTCTTTTCGAATACGAAATGCCTGCAAGAAAAGTGGGAATCGGCTGGCTCGACGAAATCCAGTCGCGTATGTCGCGATAAAACGCGGTAATATCAATCGCAAAATCTTCAAAGAATTGTTGCTGAAGCCCCAATTCATATATTGTAGTACGCTGAGGTTTTAAGTCGGGATTTCCAAACGGCCCCTGGATTCCCTGGGCGGAAGTGAGTTTGTACTGGTCTCCGATATAGAGCTGACCGTATTCCGGAATTTGCTGAAAGATTCCGTATGAAAATCTGATAATTCCTTTGTCGGTAATCGGATATGCGATGCCGAGTCTGGGACTCAATTGAGTTTTAACTGTCGTTTCTCTATACCAAAATTTTTCCTTTTCTTCGAGCGTAAATTTGTTTGATTCGGTCTGTTCGTCGAGTCCTATTTTTCCGTCGTTGTTAGCGTCCTTATAAATATGCTCGAGTTTGAAAGGATTAAAGATGTTCGGATCGGAAGGATCGACGGGAATTCTGCCGTTGGGATTAAAGAGGTCGAATCTCAATCCGATATTTATAATAAGGCTTTCGAATTCTATTTTATCCTGAATATAAGCGCTGAATTTATCGGGCGTTCTTTCGAAACGGTCGTGTTGCGGCGAATCGATTGTTTGAATAGCCGGAACGAACGGTTGAAGCTGCTGACCGTTTTCGTCAACAGCGGGTATTAAATTGATATTTTCATAAAACACTTTGTCGGTTTGATACTCAACGCCGAATTTTACCAGATTGATTTTATCAATCTGGCTTGTAAAATCCCATTTAAGAATAACGCTTCGGGTATTGCGTTGAAATCTGTTCAGATTGGTTCCCGCCCGGAGAAAATGATAACCCGGCACGTTTAAGGAATCGGGATGAACATAACGCGGATCAAACGGGTCCTCGTAAAGTCTCGATTTATAATCGTTGTATTTATAGGCAACGGTAAACTCCTGGAAAGTGTTTTGATAAATCAGGTGCGTTAAATTTGCAAAGAAAGTATAACCGGCAGACTTGCCGCCCATCGTTCCGTACGGGTTAAGCCTGTATACATGGTCGTAAAATCGATTTTCTTCCGAGCTGCCGAATGCGTCGATTTTCAGTTTAAGATTATCGAACATCTGCCAGCTAAAAGACGCCTGCCCGCTCCATCTGTCGCTCGAGTTCATCGACACATAGGAACTGTCGCCGGTATTTTCCACTAATTGACCGTTTTCGAATTTGTACCTGCCTTGAGGAGAATAGATATTTCTTCCGTAAATATAACCGCCGTCGTAATATCTTCTGGCTGCAAAGAAATAATGAACATCGTCATTAAATAAGGGACCGCCGGCCGAAGCCTGAAGATTGAAATTTGCTGAGGGATTAAAATCGTCGACATTCCAGAAGACGTCGGTATGATCGCTCAAATAGTCTCCTGTCCACACTTCGAAATTGCTCTGAAATTTTGAGCCTCCGGTTTTCGTAATAATATTCACAACGCCGCTCATTGCGTTTCCGTATTCGGCGTTGAAAGTTCCGCTTATAACCTGAAGTTCCTGAACGGATTCGGTTTCCACCTGAAGCGCCTGAGAGCGCGAAAAGTCGTCGGTTATACTAATACCGTTAATGAGATATGAAATTTCGCTCGATCTGCCGCCGCGTATATGGATTCCGCCGCCTGCGTCCCTGTTTACTCCGGCCTGCAACGTAATTAAACTGTTAAGATCCTGGAGCGGGAGCTGCCTAATTTCTTCGGAAGTCACACGGGCTTCGGTAGCGGTTAGATCTTTTTTTACAAGGGGCGCCTGAGCCACTACAACAATATCCTCGCTTATCTTAACGTCGCTCGGCGTCAATTCAAAATCGAGGCGCGTCGTAAGGTCGTTCAGCACCTGAACATTTTGCGTAATTACTTTCTGGTATCCGATATAAGACGCCGCCACATTGTACCTTCCGGAAGGGACACGCACAATAACATATTCGCCTTCAATATCGCTTGCGGCTCCGAGATTGGTTCCCTCAATTATTATATTGGCTCCTACTATCGGTTCGCCGGTTGACTTGTCGATTACCTTTCCGGCAATTTTTCCCTGGGCATTGAGAACAAACGGAATAGTTGATAATATCAGGAGTAATATAAACGTATGTTTCGTTTTCATATTTTTACTTTTAATAATTTTTCTTTGTAAACGTGTATGTTGATGTTTCTTTTAAGTGACTCGATTATATTGTTCTTCTCGGCAAGCCACTTCATCTCAACCAGCATATTTTTGATATCCTCCTTTAATTCGTAAAAAGGTATCGACTTCGGTTCGACTTTGTCCGTTATTTTAACAAACAGAAATTTCGAATCATCGCGGAAAGGACCCAGCCATTGCTCCGAATTCGAATTCCAAAGAGTATCCGCAAGGTAGTCGAGATCTTCAATATCAAAATAGCCGGCGTCACCCCCTTTAACCGCTGTCGCCTTTTGTATAGAATACTTGAGCGCCAATTCTTCGAAAGGAGTTCCCGCATTCAATTCATTTTTAATTTTGGATGCCGAGTTTTCGTTATCAACTAAAATCACGCTGATTCTGACGCGGGGCTTTGTCTTAAAGTACTCCCGGTTTTTATTATAATATGACTCCAGCGAGTCTTCCGGGATAACAATATTTTTTTTCAGGTCTTCGGTAATACTGGAAATCAGATATGTTTCAAATTCATATTGAACTTCTCTTTTATAAACATCCGATTGATCGTACTTTTTATTTTTGGCGTAGTCGATAATATATTTTCTGTTGACCAGGCCTTTTAGAAAATCCCGCAGATTTTCTTTCGATTTAATCCATTTCAATTGACGGGCAGGCGTGGAATTTAATTCGCTCAATAATTCATTCATTTTCCATTTTCCGATTGACGAAGAAAGCACAATTTCGTCATGGCTTTTTTCTGCGACTTCCCTTTGACCTGAGTTATTAAAAGACATGTAGAGCCGGTCAAGGGCTTGTTCATTGAATTCGATTTTTAACTTGTCGCCGAGTCTGCGGGCGAATTGTTTCAACGAGTCTTCATAAATTCTTTTTCTAGCGAACGCTTTGAGTCTCGGAAGAGATTTCAGATATTCGTTTTCGGTAATGAGCGGATTTCTTTTAATATCGTCGACGCGGATAATACTGTAGCCGTAGACTGTTTTGACGGGTTGTGAAACTTCTCCGGGCTTAAGCGAAAAAGCAGCTTTTTCAAACTCCGGGTCGGTTTCGTCGATAGCGATATAACCGAGTAATCCGCCGTTGTTTTTTAGTTCGGAGTTTTTAAAATTTTCTCGCGCTGCCTCTTCAAATGTTTTTTCGCGTGAAATAATTTGTTTATAAATTTTATCCGCTTTTTCTTTTGTGTCGGCATAGATATGTCTTACGAGAATTTTTGTGTTCAATTTTATGTAGAGATCTTTCAGATACTCTTCTGTAATATTTATTTCGGGACTGATTTCAAGCTCCACGAACCTGTTAAGTAATTTCTGGATTTTAATCCTGTTGAGCTCGTTGAGCGCGTCGGGAGTTTTATCATAGTTGCGATTCAGAGCTTCGCGCAAAAGAATTTCATCATTTAAAAGGTTATTGAGGAACTGAAGTCTAACGTCATAATTATCCTGAAGACCGAAACGGGTAATTTTTTCCTGATAAAGTTTTTTATAAAAGTCGGTAGTAATAATTTTCTTGTCCACGACGGCGAGGGTATCCGGAGAGTTTTTCGTAGTTTTTTCGCAAACAGTTTGATTTACGGAAAAGACGAAAGCAATATATATAAGAAGTAAGTTTATCATAAATAGTAATATTCCCAATGTCCGGATTGAAAATAAAGAACCATTTCATGTCCTATTATCTACAAAAACCCATTACAATCGTTTGCAATATATTTTTTTAACATCTCTATGTCAATAAAATTCAAATCAGAGACTACGATTTTCACATTTTAATGATGTCGCTGCCGATATATATTTTGTAATCTTTTATTTTGCCGGCGTTATTTTTACCCGTCACAGGCACATATATAAGACCCGAAATTTCAGTTTCCTTTCCAAGATCGATAACCAAATAATAAGGAAAGTCGGTTTTGCCTTCCTCCATATTTGTTATCCAACAATTGAATGTTTGTCCGTCGATGGCGTTTTCCGCTGCTCCGTTTTCTTCAATCAGTTCTTCACTGTTTACATACGCAATAGTCCAGGTTTGATGGCTTATCGGTTCTCCGTTATTATCAAGCAAATCCAGTTCCGCTATGCCCGTAGTACGAGTTCCGCCATGAGCGTTTAATAGCTCAATACAGAAATATCTTCCTTTAATCGGTTTATTAAAACTTACGGATTCCATATTATTATCGTTTTGAAACGCGCCAGCCCGGACAGGAATTCTATTTGATATGTCGACACTGACATCGGGACGTTTTGAGAGAGTAAAATCCTTACCCGGCATCAACATATTCAAAATCGGCTCATCAAGTCCCTGCAATACCGGTTCTTCCGGACCGAGGATATCCAGAACCAAAATTTCGTTTTTCCCGGTCTTTAACCACGGCGCCGGAATGTACATGGTTTGAGTCGGTCCTATATTCCAGAATCTACCCAGACAGTGTCCGTTAATCCAAACGAGTCCTTTTCCCCATCTCCTCATATCGAGAAAAGAGTCGCCTTTACTGTCAATCGAGAATTCGCCGCGCCATACTCCGGGAGTATTTAACTTTTCTTTCGCAATAGCGTAATTAAAGCTGCTCAGCATTACAGAATCATACGTGAAATTATAAATCTTCCATTCTTTGACGTCGATTAATTTATTCCGTTTATCCTTAAATTCTACGGGCGCAATCAAACCCTTCCTGTCGTGAACCTCCGGACCGAAATTAATGCGCCCCATGGCGTGTACAAAGATATCGAGCACGCTTTCGGTATCTCTCTCGGGTATTCTTATTTCATAATTTTGTTTGCGTCTATCCAAAACGCCGAGCTTTTTATTGTTTAAAAATACCCACGCAAAATCGTGTACGCCTTCAGCTTTGAAAACCGCTTCCTCTCCCGGCGGTAAAACAACGCGGTATAAAATACTACCCCTCGATTGGTCATAAAATTCCATTGTTTTCGGTTCGGAAGATATTTTCGGTTCGGGTAAATTTTCAAATAACGGAGCAACCTCCGTGAGTTTAAAAGAAGGGATTGTAATCACCGGGTTTTGTTCCGGCGGTTCCGGCAGTTCTTCGCCCGGCGTTAAATACTTTGAAATCAGATTCCGAGTGGCGAAAAATTTTTCCGACGTCCACCCCGCTTCCGTAACCGGAGCGCCGTAATCATAACTCGAAACGTCCGGTTTGAAAGGTCTGTCGGCGCCGGCCCAGAAACCGAAAGTTGTTCCTCCGTGCGCCATGTAAATACTGAAAGAAGCTCCGGTCTTGAGCATATATTCCATATCTTTGAGGTATCGGTCGATTTCACCGAATGTATGCGGATTGCCCCACGTATCGAACCATCCCGAATAAAACTCGCCGCACATCAGAGGTCCTTCGGGAAGAATTTTCCGAAGGGCGCGAAAGGCTTCTTCCGGATTGGAGCCGAAATTCACAACGGGAAATATATCTTTACGATAACCTTTCTCCAGATGATAAGTAGGATTGCAGGCAAATAACGGGACATTAAAACCCGCCTCTAATATGGCGTCTTTTATAATTCCCATATATTCGGGGTCGTCCGCATAAAAGCCGTGCTCGTTTTCAACCTGAACCAGAATAATGGGCCCGCCGTTTGTAATTTGAAGCGGCGCAAGCACACGCCCCACTTCCATTAAATAATTACGAGATGCGTTTATAAACAAAGGGTCTTTCGTTCGCAGTTTAATGTTTTCATTTTTCAAGAGCCACCAGGGAAGTCCCCCCATTTCCCATTCGGCGCACACATAAGGTCCCGGTCTCAGGATGACCCATAATCCTTCCTCCTGTGCGATTTTGCAAAATTGTGCTACATCGGCTTCGCCGTCCCACTTGAAATTGCCGGGAGTTCTTTCGTGAAAATTCCAAAAAAGGTATGCGCAAATCGTATTCATGCCCATGGCTTTCATCATTTTAATTCTGTGACGCCAGTACTCTTTAGGAATACGAGCAAAATGCAATTCGCCGCATCTGATCTGGAATGGTTTGCCGTCCAATAAAAAGTCATGTTTACCGATTTTAAAACTATGATTATTCTTATTCTGCGGATAAATAAATCCGCTCATCAAAGACAACACGGCAAACAGATACAATAAGTTTTTAAAGAGCGGTGTGAAATTACATTTTAACCCAGTGATCGTATTAATATGCGTCATATTAACTATTCCTTAAAAAGTTTTATTATTGTTTCCATATTTGAACAGATACCGATTGTATTATTTATTAAAAAAATCGAGATTCCATTCGTCGAACCATTGGATTCGAATTCCGTTATCGATAAATTTCACCGGCAGCCAGATATATCTTCCGTCGATAGGATTTTCAGGTTTCCAGCGATCAGCCATAAAAACAAACGCATCTTTTTTATTTTGTACGGGAAGGACAAACGTACTTTGAGAATTAAAAGTAATCTCGCTATCCTTTCCTACGCAAGGATTACCTTTATCTTCCCATGGTCCGAACAGCGAAGTGGCAACGGCATAACGCGCCGCATTCGGAGCCCAGCCGGTGCATCCGGATGTAATCAGATAATATCTTCCGCTTCTTTTGAAAATGGCGGGCGCTTCCCGGTGCCCGCCTGGAAATAAACGATACCACCTCCCCGTAAACGAAGTATAATCCGAAGACAATTCGGCAATATGCATTGTATAGTTTTCTTCGGAGGCATAAATCAAATAAGCTTTACCGTCGTCGTCTACAAAAACCGTCATATCCCGCGACATCTGTCCGACAGGATAATCCCTTCTAAGATAGTAACCGGCAGCCGCTCTTTCGTTTCCGCTTAGTTTTAACAATGCAGTATCCCCGCTTTCGGGAATTGTAGTATCTTTTTCCGTTGCATTAACAGGCCACTTTTTCGGATTGGGTCTGTACGAACGTAAATATTTATACGGACCGGTAACATTATCCGAGACGGCAACTCCGCAGCGGGCGGCAGAATAGCCCTGTCCTTTCAATTCGAGGTGAAACCACATCACATATTTTTGCGTCTTTTCATTGAACACAACTTTAGGACGTTCAATAACGCATCCTCTTGTTATTTCCGAATTTTCATTCGTTGTATCGACCGAAAGAGCAATGCCCTCGTCCTTCCAATTGTAGAGATCCGCCGACGAATAACAATGGACGCCTACGAGAGCTTTGTTGCCCTGTCTGCCGGCGACTTTATGCTCGCCAAACCAATAGTAAATCCCGTTTTCAAATAAAATTCCTCCGCCGTGAGCGTTAATATGAACGCCGTTATTATCAAGCCACAATTCTCCCGGCTTAAAATTATTATAAATCCTTGCTTCCTGTGCGAGCAAACCGTGCGCAAACAAAGCCGAAAGCAACATGGTCTTTAGAAAACTTATGACATTTATATAAGCCATATTATTCCTCTCAAAAATGTTATTCTCTATTTAACTGAAACAATATTTATGGAAGCCTCTTTCAATCCTTCGGATTTTGCGGTCAACCTTATTGCGCCTTCTTCGTCCGATGCCTGCAAAACTACGAGAGCAAGACCGTTATAAGTTTTGCGTTTGTTCGATTTAGAAGACGAATGATCGAGCGGATTGCCGTTTTCGACTCCGATAATTTTTCCTTTCCCTATTATCGAAAATTCAATAAGGTTTCCGGCAGTGGGAACAACGTTGTTATTTTTATCGACTACTTCGACTTTTATATTAGCAACGCCGCGCTCGGATACATTAATCGTATCCCGATCAGGGATCAGTCGAATAGCATAAGGTTTGCCGGCTGTGCGGAGTTCTTGTGTGCAAACCACTTGTCCGTTCTTCATTCCGACGGCTTTAATTACTCCCGGTTCATAAGGAATATCCCATTGCAGATGCAGGTCTGCCGTAGTCGGATTTACAACCGGATTTGCATATTTATTCCAACCGCCCGAATTACCCTGACGCGGAAATTCGAGACGCTTTTTTCCGTATGACTTCCCGTTCAAAAAAAGTTCTACATCATTACAATTCGTATAGCAAATCACGGGTATTATTTGTCCCCCTCTTCCTTCCCAATTCCAATGCGGAAACAGATGTATCATCGGTTTTGTAGTCCACTGGCTTTGATAGAAATAATAACCGTCTTTTTCAAACCCGCATAAATCAAGGACCCCGAAGTTCCACGATCTAAATGGCCATCGCGCTTCGCCGAGGTAATCTATTCCAGTCCACATAAAATCGCCGATAACATAATCGTGCATTTTGGTAAATTTCCATAATTGTTCGGCGTCGATCATATCATAATTATAATTGGGATTTACCGTTGCGGGATCGTCTCCCAACGAATAATTCCCGCGGAAGACGCCGTGATTTGATCGATTTTCCGTGCCTATCATCTTCCATTCCGGATGATCCAATTTGTCGATACTGTAATACAGTTCTCTCCTTTCGTGCCATCTGTCGACGTAATTATAACCGACGATATCAAGCGCATTAAGAAAAGATAAAACGGTTGAACCTCCGTCTGCCGCAATATTATCGCAAGCTTGAGTTACTGGCCTAGTTGGGTCTTCACGATGACATATATTCGTTAACATTTGCAGGATTTCGGTTCCTTCCTCGGTTTTTTGATCCGGCACTTCATTGCCGACGCTCCAGATAACTATCGAAGGATGATTTCTGTCTCTATGAATCATTGAAATCAAATCTTTTTCGTACCATTGATCGAAATAAACGTGGTAACCGTATTTACGTTTCCCGGAGCGCCACTCGTCAAAAGCTTCGTCCATCACAAGAAATCCCATTTGATCGCATAGGTCGAGAAATTCCGGAGCCGGCGGATTGTGCGCTGTTCTGACAGCATTACATCCCATCTTTTTTAACTTTTCAAGTCGGTATTTCCACACTCCGAGAGGTACCGCAGCTCCGACAGCCCCGCCGTCGTGATGAAGACACACGCCGTTCATTTTTATATGCTTATCGTTAAGGAAAAATCCTTTATCCGCATCGTAAAAAATTTTCCTTATTCCGAAGACAGTATTTAAGCCGTCGGATATTTTTCCGTCTTTCAAAATTGATTGTTTCAGCGTATACAAATCGGGAGAATCGACCGACCAGAGCTTTGGTCGTTGTATCCAAAGTTTATTATTTATCGTCAAAGATTCTCCCGGTTTTGCGGCGAATTTCTTTTCGGCTGAAGCGACAATGTTGCCTTCGTTATCCTCGATAACAATAAATAACTCCGCTTCTATAGAAGAATTGTATTCATTGTCGATTTGTGTATTAATATCCACGAGAGCGGAGTCCGACGATATTTCAGGCGTCGTTACAAAAACTCCCCAGTGCGCCAGATGCAGTTTATTTTGTTTAATTAGCCATACGTTTCTATAGATACCCGAACCGGAATACCAGCGAGAATTCGGTTGTTTCGAATTGTCGACCCTTACGGCAATTACATTATTACCCTTTTTTAAGTATTTTGT
The DNA here is from genome assembly GCF_049325435.1 of Melioribacter sp. Taxonomy (NCBI): domain Bacteria; kingdom Pseudomonadati; phylum Ignavibacteriota; class Ignavibacteria; order Ignavibacteriales; family Melioribacteraceae; genus Melioribacter; species Melioribacter sp. Next base: position 32,923 of record NZ_JBMOLD010000014.1, read on the forward strand.
AATGTCATAATAAAAACTCGAATAGCCGTAGGGCCGATTCCCTAAATGAATTCCGTTTACCCAAACGTCGCTGTTCATATAAACGCCGTCAAATTCAATCCATATAATTTTTTCGAGGTCATTTGCCGAAACTTCAAAATGCTTTCTATACCAACCGACGCCAGTCGGATAGTATCCTCCGTTGCCTCCGGCAGGAGCGTTTTTATCTATCTTTCCTTCTATACTCCAGTCGTGAGGCAAATCAAGTATTCTCCAATCCGCATCGTCGAAATCGGGTTTTTCCGCATCTTTAATATCGCCCGAATAAAACCTCCAACCGAAGTCGAAAAGCATTCGCTTACCGTCGCGATGCAAATCCCCGTCGTAATACTGTCCTTTTATTTCCGGCATTAAAGAAAGAAAGACAAACATCAACAGACAAATCAGTTGCGTTCTCATTTTTTTATCCCAATATTATTTTATGATACGAAGAAATTGTGAAGTATTAGCGATATCCGTCAATAATGAATCGGCGGTATTTTAACAATATCTTTCTTAAAAGGCTTAATGGCGCCGTCGCCTATTTCATAAATTTGTTTATTAGTTTCAATCATTGCATTTGTCAATTCTTCATACGGATAATTGGCAATATCTACGACCCCGATGTTATAATTTTCGCCGTCGAACCGTCCGTAAAAAGGCTGGTCGATCCATTGAAAATAATGAATGCCTACCAGTTCGGGTCGGGCAAAACCCTGTTCTACATAATTGCGGTAGGCGTCCACTCTGTCTTGTTGGCTTAAGACGCCGACAATTCCGGTAGCCGGCAATCCTCTGTCGACTGCCCCGTGATGGAATTCGCCTATCATAACAGGCTTGCCGCTTCGTTCGGCTATTTCGGATGTCGGAGGAGGCGTCAATCCGTATCCGTTAATGGAGAAAACATCGAATCTTTCGCCAGCTTTATACAATAAATCGGAACTGATCCAAGCGTAACGCATACCGAGATTCAGATGATTGCCGTCGATTTTTTCTACTGCGTCGCACGGCACGTCGATATATTTTTTTACCATAATTTCAGAAAAAAGATAAAAATCTTTATCGGCTGTTTCCGAAGGATAATCCTTGAACGTCATCTCCTTCAATTCGGAAAAATCTTTCAAACTCAAATTCCATCTTTTATTAAATGCCGAAATGTCATTGCGGTATTTTTCTCTTATCCATTTTACAAACTCTGCTTTGGTTTCAGATTGTTGTCGAGTTGCAAACATTTCAAAAGCAAGATTATGATATCCGAACGCCCAGTGCGGCTCGTTTCGCAAAAAATATCCGATCAAATACGGGTCGTTTTTATAATCGACAAGCTGACGGGCGAACTCTTCAGAATTGGTTTCATATTCCTTCGAAAAGACATCGGGAAAATCCCTGTAGAGCAATATATCGGTAGACGGAAAGTTTCGAAGCGGCAATACATAAGGAATTTTAATTTTCTTAGCGTATTCAAGATCGGACCAATTGCCGATTGTATTGAACCTGAATTTTTTCAACAAACCCGCCGTAATAGATTCCCATTCTTTTTCCCAATCTTTGCCGAAAACGCGAATCAAATTGGAAACATAAAAATCCATATATTTCTTTCCGTCGCGGTTATTAAAAAGCGCAGAAGCTTCGGGGTCGTCTTCTCCCGGAAGCCATTCGAACAAGTCTTCAATGCCTTCTACGGGACCGGCTGAAGTTTTTCTGATGCAATCCACTCCTACGCTTAAGAAAGCATAACCTTCCGGGTCAACCAACCACCATCGCTTGCCGTCATATTGAGTTCTGAAAAAACCGGTTGCTTTGAGTTTTTTTTCTTTCCACCCGCCGTATTTACTCCAACTTTCCGGCAGATTGACTTCCTCCAAATTATTTTTCAGTTCGGTTTGTTTCCGAATTAATTCCTCTTCGTCATAAACTTTGCCTTTCCAATCCTTCAACGTCCACTGACCGAATTTATCAATGACCGGTTTATTCAAGGGCGTATTCGGTTCCGGTTTTTCATCGCTCAAATAAACGGAGAATAGATTATAAACCGGTTTAAAATAAGGTTCAAAGCAGGGACCGAAACGCAGAACAACTTTGGTTATATCGTCGGGATAGAGGCGGTTGCCGTTAATTGTGCCTTTTAATTGGCGCGGAAAACGCTCGACAAACAGAGTTTGAGCGTCGAGATAGCTTAACGGAAAAACTATTTTTGTTCTTAAACGAGGAAGAATTCCCATTAGAGAAGAAAACCACGGCGCGTTCTTGTCTTTCAATTTCACTTCGCCGCTCTGTAAAATAATCTTTTCCGCGGCGGATTTTCCCGACTCTTTATAAAACTCAATATTAATCGTTCCGCTATAATCGTTATCGCCTGTAATTTCAATAACGAGATATTTGCCTTTTGTCCAGTCGGGCAAATCTCCTTTTTCCCATATAATTAATCCGTCGTTATTTTCGAGCGGTTTAATTTCAAGATATCTTTCATCCTTAACGGAATTTCCCTCGATAAAGGCGCAGTTCGTATTTCTATCCGCAATCTTTGGGAGACTGAAAAATTGTATCCGATTCTTCGAATCAATACTGTTCGAAAAAGCGAACTTTACAGTTATTAACAGCAAGAGCAACGCGGTATTAAAATGTTTTAACTTCATGATGTTATTCCTGCAAAAAAAATTAATATTTAATGCCTTAGTGGTAATTGCAGGTTTAATAGGGATTACCACCAAGGCATGGAGGCATATGAAGCCGAAAAATTATTTATAACGCCGCTATCACTCGAGTCTGAATCGGGAAACTGAATCTAAATTGCCCATACCCTGAGAATACGGCATAAAATAAAATTCGTATTCGTAAGTTTTATTCGACGGAATACAGAATTGCTCTAACGGTCTTGCCACCCGGCTCCATGTGTTGATTCCGCCGACGCCCATTTGCCTGTGGTCTACGTTTACGGTTATAAAGTCGCGCTTTGGCAAATCGTTGATATGTTTTGCGTTTTCAAGGTCTTCGAGTGAATAGTTCCAGGCGCTCAAACTGAACGGCTTGGCTCCGACGAATAGAACGCCGCTCCCGCTTTCATCCGTAAATGCGGCCCACCGGACGTCGCTTCTATTGCCGTTTTCCTGCGGGCGCACATAATTTGTAAGGAACGAATCGATCGGGCAGGAATAGACATCGATATTCGCGCCAGTTTCCCTGTCGACATAATTTTCCCACGGTCCTCTGCCGTACCAGGTCACTATACCGTATTTTGAAGGAATTCCCAATTCCGCGCCGATTTTAGGAATATTTTCCGGCACATCCCCGACGGGAATAAATTTTTGTTTAACTGCGACCGTACCGTCGCCGTAAATCGTATAATCCGCACTCCAAACAGATTCCCCGATACCCAAAGCGCCATTAACTGAAATGATCAATTTGTTTTCACCTGACGGAATAATTTTTACGTCTTTTATCTTTCTATTTTTAGCAGCGTCTTTCCATGGGTTGAGCTCGTCTCTGAATCCCGCTTTGTCGTTATCGGTAAGCGCTCGCCAGAAATTCGGCTCCAAAGGAGAATTTATTAATACTTCGCCCCTGTTTTTATATTCGATTACAGAGCCGGTCTTTTTATCGACCGACAATTCGAATTCGCCGCCTTTAACAATAATCTTATCGTCGGATTGGTCATAAGTAATTTTTTTCGAGGCGGCAATATTTTTTAGCGGAGCAGGAGGCGCAGCCCACGGCATCTCGAATTGTTTCCAGGCAACTTTAAATCCTTTAGCTGCCCAAATAGTCGCGCTTTTCAAATGCAAATTCAGATTCAGCCAATAATCGCATCCGGCGGCAAGTTTGGGTTTTTGAAGCGGCAAGTCAATCCGAGTCCATTTACCCGCCGGCGTTTTAAGCGTATCGATTACTCCCGATTGAAGAGTTCTGCCGTTTTCCTTTAATTCCCACCTCAATTCGTAATTGCTCAAATCGGAATGATTGAAATCGTTAACTATAATCAGTTCGCCTTTATTCAAATCCGCAGGAATAAAATCGACGTATTGATAAATATGCTTTACTTCGAAATATTCGGGTTCGGGTTTTCTGTCGGGTTGAATAATACCGTTAATGCAAAAGTTTGCGTCGTTAACCGTATCGCCCATATCGCCGCCGTATGCCCAGAACATTTTTCCGTTCTTATCTTTTTTAAATAAGCCCTGGTCAACCCAGTCCCAGATAAAACCGCCGATAATATTTTTGTGCCTGTTAATGATGTCCCAATAGATTTCCAGATTGCCTGCGGAGTTACCCATAGCGTGAGCGTATTCGCACATGATGACGGGTCTTGTAGTCGATACGGCAATCCGCTCGAGCTGTTCCGGCGTAGGATACATATAACTGTCCATATCGGCTACTTCGTTCATGTGTTGATAATGAATCGGTCTGGAAGGATCTACGGCGCGAATATAAGAAGCCATTATTTCGAAATTTTCTCCGTGACCGGCTTCGTTTCCGAGCGACCAGATAATAACCGAAGGATGATTTTTATTTGCTTCCACCATTCTTTTGGCTCTTTCGAGAACGGCATTTGTCCAGAGCGGGTCGCTGCCGGGCAGTAAATTACGACGGAATGAAATGCCGTGCGTTTCCAGATTGGCTTCGTCAATTACATACAATCCGTATTTGTCGCACAATTCGTAATAACGCGGGTCGTGAGGATAATGAGAAAACCTGACTGCGTTCATGTTGCTTTGCTTCATTAAAATAATATCTTTTTCAATCCACTTATAATCGACCGCTCTGCCATGATACGGGTCGTGGTCGTGAATGTTTGTGCCTTTTAATTTTACGGGTACGCCGTTTACGAGAAGCATACCGTCTTTTATTTCAACCGTTCGGAAGCCGGTAGTCGATTTTGCAGTTTCGATAATCTTTCCGGAATTGTCTTTCAGAACCAGAACGACGGTATATAAATTCGGAGTTTCAGCCGTCCATTTTTCCGGATTGTTAATTTTAGTTTTTAATTCTGCGACCGTAAGCATTCCCGACGGGATTCCGGTTTCCGTAAACGCCTCGGCAACGGGATTGTCGTTAATCAATTTGCCGTTTTTATCGTACAGAAAAGCTTCAACTTTCACAGGCGGAATATTTTCTTTGCTTGTATTGCGCACTTTAGCCGTAATATGAAGAAGCCCGTCTTCATAGCGGTCGTCCAAACTCGCTCTAATAAAGAAATCGAGCAGATGAATTTTCGGAGCCGAATAGAGATAAACGCTCCTGAAGATGCCGCTGAATCGCCACATATCCTGGTCTTCAAGATAAGAGCCGTCGGACCAGCGATAGACTTCGACCGCCAGCTGATTCTTTCCCTTTTGTATATAAGGCGTAATATCGAACTCGGCTGGAGTCATACTTCCCTGGCTGTAGCCTACTTTTTTGCCGTTAATCCAGATATAAAAAGCGCTTTTTACTCCGCCGAAGTGGATATAAACATTTCTTCCGTCCCAATTCGAAGGAACTTCGAAGACGGTTTTATACGAACCGACGGGATTATAGTCGTCGGGTATAAGCGGAGGATTTACAGGACGTTCGGGGTGAAACGGATATTTTTCATTAAGATAGATAGCCGTGCCGAACCCCTCCGTCTGCCAGCTTGCCGGCACATTGATGTCAGCCCAGCCGCTAATATCGTAATCGACTTTATAAAAGTCGACGGGACGCTCAGAGGGATTTTTTGACCAATGGAATTTCCATTTGCCGTCGAGCGATTTGTAGTAAGGCGAGCTGCTTTCCATACCTTTGTCCGACAGAGCAGTCTGCGCATCCGGATAATGAATAAAAGAGAGATGCGCGGGTTCCTTATTAATTCCGATAACGAGGGGATTTTCCCAGTCGGGCAATGTGCCCAACGCATATTGAGCCGTTGATTGAATCCGGAGTGCAATCAGCAGCGCTGCAGTTAGTAATAATGTTTTTTTCATAATGATTTATCTTTTTGTTAGTGGATGTTCATTAATAAAATTGAAGACTATAAATAATTTATTTTATCAGGAGCATCTTTTTCGTTATTATTTGTTTATCTGTTATCAGACTGTATATATAAATTCCGCTTGAAAGGTTGTTGCCATTAAAATTTACTTGGTATGTTCCCGCCGGTTTAACTTCATTTACCAGCGTTGTTACTTCTCTTCCCAAAATGTCAAATACTTTTAACGTCACTTTACTGTCGTTCGGAATTGAATAGGATATTACTGTTGTCGGATTAAAAGGGTTAGGATATGCTTCACTTAAACTAACTAAATTACTAATATTCTCAATATTTTGATTTTCCTCTTTTTTATTCGGTCTGGAATATATATTCTTTTTATTATACAAACCTATTACAAATTGTTTTTCCTTATATGTTTCATTATCATCATATCTTTCCGTCAATTTATCGAGTATACTCTCTGCTTTTTCTATATCCCCCCATTTATTCATTATTTCACTCGCCACATCAAACAATATTTCTCGTCCCATTAATGATGTATTGGGAATCGATAAAGCATATTCCTCGGCCTTCTTAAATTCACCTCTGCTGACCGCAAGCTTAGATAGCCATCTTAAAGATTCATATCTTGTCAGTTCATATATCGAATTATCCTTATTTATAGACAACAAGGTATTTTCTTCTTCCTTTAAGGTTCCTTCACGCATAGCCGATTTCATCCAAAGGAATAATATTTCACAAGATTGTTCCTCTGTGTTTCTGCTTTGAAAAAGAGCTTTCGCCATTTCTTTCGATTTAGTATAGTTTTTGTTGAAATACTCCTTCCAAGCATCTGCCAATGGATTATTCTCATCAACTGCTTTATTGTTGAAACTCTTTTTAGATAAAGTCCAATCGGGACCAACATTAGCATGGGGTGTTGTAAGATAGGGTGTATAATTTACTGTTCCTTCTACTGCGGGGGCGCTACCTCCCCAATAGTTATAGCGTGCGTCTCTTGATGATCCCGAATAGTTTGAATACTGATAAAGCATTTGACGTGATGGTATTGTATTATATCCATATAAAAAGTATGGATAGCCTCCGCTTACATAGATACTTGATCCGGCTGATGCAAAATTACTTCCGTCTATTATATTTAATCCGTCCGATGGATAATTATAAGAAGGTGTTGCAGAATTCATATTCATGTGGCCGTGCACAACACTGCTGCCGGAGCTATATAATTTACAGTTATTTATTTTACCATCAGAATTATCTGTTGATAATATAACGTTAGCGCTACCACTTGCTTTAAGATAGGAGTTATTTATTATTGGATCACTGTCGCCCTTAATCCAAACAGCCGCAGCACTGCCTTCTATATAACAGTCATAAACTTCATGTGAGACACTATTATAACCTCCCAAAATTAAACCATAGGAGTTATAATCTTGCGTGCAGCCTGTTATTGTGCAGTTGTCAAATGAAGAAGCTGTAGAACCGTCTATCAAAATGCCCTTCCAAGCAGCGCCACTAACTGGTTGAAAAGTTGCGTCTTCAGCAACTATTCTGCCATGTACTATTAATTGTGTACCACTTGCAAAATTTACAGTTGTTCCCGGTTCTATCGTTAATAGTTTACCGCTTGCAATTGTTAAATCTTCGGTAAATGTTACGTTGCCGGATAAGGTACCTCCATAATTTTCAAGAGTATATTTGAGAGCTTTATAGGCATTGATTCTTCCATAACCATAATAATTATCAAATCCGGTATCTCCTAAATTGTCTGCAGTCTGTTGAAGGATACTACGAATTTGTGACGGGGTTAAATCAGGATTTATTGATAAAATCAATCCAGCAACCCCAGATACATGTGGAGCTGCCATTGATGTACCGGCAAGATAACCGTACTCTTGCGTGGCATCAGTTCCATATTGTAAATTGAAAGAATAATTTGGGAAGGTAGAATAAATATTCTTTCCATCATTGCTTTGTCCGTCATATATCCAATCGTTATTTTCATCTTCATACCACCCCCAACCACCGGGAGCCGATACATTAACCTCCGGACCGGCGTTAGAATACATAGTAGCAAATTCGTCGTTATGATCTGTAGCCGAAACGGCAATTACATTGTCGTATGATGAAGAGTATGCCGCAGGCCAATCTACAGCATTAGGTTGGGCTCTATTTCCAACCGAAGCTACAATAGTAACATTATAAGAATCCGCATATTCTATGGCATAATCTATCAACTCAGGTTCGCTCCACCATCCACCACTGAAGTTGATAACAAGTCTGTAATTATGATTTTGGGCATAATCTACTGCAGAATGTACAGCATCGTAAAAATACTGTGTAGTAAAATAATTATCTTGGAAAACCTGGACTATAAGTAATTTACAGTTCCATACTACGCCTACTATACCCTCGGAGTTATTTGCCTCAGCACCTATGATTCCGGCAACATGGGTTCCGTGTCCGTAATAATCTCTCACGATATTATCTGGGTCACTGGTACAATCCTCTCCAAGTAAAAATTTATTTGTATTATCAAGATCAGGATGAGACAGCGATCCATTTTGCATTGGAATACCGCCATCAAGCACAGCAATTAGTACATCTGGATTACCTGTTGTAATATCCCACGCTTCGGTAATGCTAATATCTGCACCGGAAGTACCTCCAGGTGGTACTTGTCCTGTGTTCCTAAGAGCCCATTGATAATCATTGAAATATTCGTCGTTCGGTAATAGATGGGCTCTCCCAATAAAGTTGGGTTCGGCTATCTCAACTATTTCACTCTTTTGCAGCTCTGATATTACTGTCATAACAGTAATACTATCAGGAAACTCAATCCATCCTACTCCTTGCTTGTCGAAATCTTGTATTATTTTTGCATTGAATTTGTCTAATACAGGACTTAAATCACTTACATTTGCTCCCTTTTTTAACTTTATTCCTACTCCGCCAGCCATATACTTTGTGGGTTTTCCTTTCTAAACTCCGGATACGACCGGTTTCCCACCAACATTCTCCTGAGAAAAAAGAATGCTTGGTATAAAAAAAGTTACAAATAAAAGGTAAAAAGAAATTCTTCCGATAATCGTATTCATTTTTTTCTCCCTTTTTAATAACATTCCCAACTAATTTAATTTCAGCCTATAGACACCGCCAGCGCTGCCTAAGTAAAGGTATCTTTCATCGGGATCTATTATTAAGTCGTTGTAGTAATCATCTATTTGCACACTATCTATCCCTATTTTTTGCCATTGCGAATCCGAATATCGACGCCGATATACTCCTCCTCCTTCAGTATTGACTACAACTGCGTATAAATCACCATTACTTTTCAGGGAAACAAGTTTCATTACATTACTTCTATCCGGGATTCCTTCAGCAAAGGCTTCCCAACTTTCTCCCCCGTTTTCGCTTTTGAAAAGACTACCGTCTTTCCAACCACATCCTACAATTACTCTCTCTGAATTTTTGGGATCTATAACTATAGCGGCAACATATCCGGACGGTCTTCCTACAAATGTCCAATTCTCCCCGGTATCTATGCTTTTATAAACTCCATCACCACCTACATATATAATGCTGCTGTTTTTAGGGTCTACAGCCATACTTAATACGCTGCTGTTCAGCTTTACCTTCCAGCTTGACCCCGCGTCAACACTTTTATAAAAAGCTCCCCCGGAAAGCGCCGCGGTACCAGCATATAAAATATTCGAGTTGTTAGGATCAATTTCCAAAAATTTCACTGATGAAAATCCATCATACATTATTCCTTCCGAACAGTCATTCCAAGAATGCCCTCCATCTGTACTTTTTATTATTTTAACTAATCCTCCATATATTGTTTGAGAATTTCTTGGATCAATTACCATTGAATAAAAAACTGCTTGATATAAACTATCCCATGTATTACCGCCGTTTGTTGTTTTCAACAATTTACTCGTACCACTAACATAAATTACGTCTGGATTTGTTGGATCAATTGCCATTGAAGAGATACTCTCACCCTTGAGACCAAGGTATATCCATGTAGTATCTGTTGGTAATACCGGTTCAATTCCATTATTTTTACAACTAAATTGTAGTATCCCTATGATAACTACTAAAATCGTCAACCATATTTTCGATTGTATTTTCATAGCAACCTCCTCCGATGATATCTACTTTAAGCTGGATTTTTAATTATGAAGTTTGGGAAAACTTCTGAAATCCAGTTAGAGTCCGTCAAATAAATTGTTCACGAATTTTTCACATTACCGATTATTTATTCTCATTTTTTACCTCACTCTTTTATTATGGAATTACTGTAAAAGGTGACTTTATGTTAGTATATCCTGTTCTGCGAGTAATTCTACCTGTAGCAGGCACATAATCAATAATCTCAAAACATGAATACGTTAATCCATTCAATGAATCATATGATACTATTTTTCCAATAAAAGAAACTCCAATTATAATATAGAGATACCCTTTTTCAGATATTTGAGGATAATTTGAATAATACGATGAAGGGATTGTAAACCTATAAGATCGATCTATCTTCTTTGAAGATGTAAGTCCTATCGAATCTATAGTATGAAAATCGGAAATATATAACATTTCATTTACTATACCATCATATACAGCCGAATCCTCATAACATACCTTCCAACGCCATTTCACTGTTACAACATTTATCTCTCTATTATACAATGCCGGCCAGTAACCATTTGAATCCGGCTCAAAAGTAACATTCATGTCTATTATTACATCAAGATCAGGATTATCTCTCGCAGGCAACTGCGTAAATCGTATCGTTCCTGTATAAAACGGCGTTCCCGGCTCCCTCCAAGGGATCACCGGCTCCGTCTCTGTCGTTGTATTCTCTTCGCATCTAATTACCAAAAACAATATTGCTATTATAAATGCTAACATATATCCCAAATGGAACAAATATGTTTTTGTTTTCATTTTAACCTCATTTACTTATTCAAAATTATTGCCTCCGTTTCTTTTTAATACAAGAACTATTCATGTAAATTTTTCTCTACCCTTTGCAGCTTCACATCCGGAGTGAATTTCTATTTTAACAACAAAAATTTCCTCGTATCGCTGTATCCGCTTTCGGTCTGAAGTCTGTAAAAGTAAATACCGCTTGGCAAATTATTGCCGTCAAACTTTTCTTCGTAGATTCCGGGCGCTTTTAAGCCGTCTACCAGAGTTGTTATTTCCTGTCCGAGCGTATTATAAATTTTAAGCGTAACTTTTTCGTATTTAGGTACCTGGTACTTAATTACTGTTGACGGATTAAACGGATTGGGATAGTTCGGGTACAACTTGAATTCCGTAATTTTTCCCGTTGATAAATTTTCAACATCCGTTGTCTGATAAAGTTGTACGTCCATCCATTCGAGACGGTTAATCAACCATTCCTTCATGAAGTCCACTTCTTTATGATAAGTATCCCGTTCTTCGGCGCCGGGCAGACTGCGCCAGATTGAAACCCCGAGTATCGGCCATTTTTTGAAATTATGTTCCTGGGCTTCCTGAAGGTAATTTGCAACCGAATCGATAAAGGCAATTATTCGTTCCGTTTTCAAGGATTCCTGCCGGTATTCCGTCCATTTGTTTTTAAGCTGCTTTTGAATTTCTTTATCGCCGAACAGCTTATCCCAGAACTGAGGACGCGCTCCGTCCGGGATTTTTATTCTCCATTCGTCGTAGCGATCGCCGTTGTGATGAGTGGAATTACAAAGCGCCTGGTCGAAATCCCATATCGGTCCGGCGCAAATTTTTTTCCCGCGGTCTTTATAAAAATAGCTGCTGTAACTGTATGCATCGGAGTTGCCCGTAAGTTCCTGTATTATTATTTCGTCAATAAAAGAAGAGACCTCGATATATTTATCGTAACCGATGAACGGAACGTTGTAATTCGGTCCGGCCATAACGTCGCAAAATTCCTGTTCCAGATTTCTGATATACTCGAGTTGCTGCGGCATAACTTCGTCGGGTTGAGGATATTTCAAAAAACGCGGATTTCCGTCGGCTTCGGTAGAATCGAACAGAAGGTCGTTGTGTTCTTCGTCTCCCCACCTTCTGTTTACGCACCAGATATATCCGCCAGTCAAGGCTTCGCCCGAAGTGTCTGCAGAATCCATTTTAGCAATGTCGAGACGATTTTTATCCGGTTTTATTTTTTCTTCCAACACATAAACGCCCTGGTATTCTCCGTTTAAAACCAATTCTACATGACGGGTTCTCGGCGCCCATTTTCCCATCGACCTGTACATATAATAAGCCAGCGCGTCCCTCATTAATGTTTTGTCGATATAGACGGCTCTCAGAACAAAATCATTTTCTTTCGGCAAACCGAGTAATTCTACATTTCTGTTCGAACCGTCCTCTTTGCGGGTTTCGATCGTATACGGTTTTTTATCCGAGATTCGGAACGATGCGTTTCCCCTGTATTCAATTCCAATCCATCCGTCGTATTCGTTAAACGGATCGGTAATGTTGTTTCTGTTGCCGGGACCGTTGTAAATGATTCCCATTTTTGCCATAATTTTGGGTTCGTGGACAATTGTTCCGCCCTCCGTATCAATTACAATTATAGGCAGATCGGAAGAACTGAATTCGAACGGCTCGTCGAACCATTCCGGCGTGGAGCGATACGAACGGCTCGAATCGCCAATTCCAAATGACAGAAAGAAATTCGAAGAAAGGTCGGTCGACGCGGCGGAAGCGTTATGCACTTGAACGGCAAGTAAATTTTCACCCGGAATCAAAATATTTTTCAGAATTTCCTTTTTAATTTCAAATTCTTCCGGAGCTCCTCCTCCATACATTTTTGCTTCGTGTTCGGAATCGGCAAATTTATTGTACTCGGGAGGATTACCCGATATTCCGGCGCGAGCCACTTCAACGCCGTTTATGTATGCAACGAACGCATCGTCATAGTCGGCATGCAACAACGCCGATTCGATTATTGAAGTATCGACTATGTTAAATTTAATCCTCAAAAACAGCGAGATTGTTTGTTCGATTATGGTATTGTCGTCGCCGTCGCCGTAACCGATTCCCCCTCTGCCTTCCATCCAGGAAGTGTCGTCGTAATACAATTGATTCCAATCGGCGTCCGGACTGGAATTGCCCGGTCGATACTTCCATACATCCGACGAATAAACAACCGTTTCCCAGTGGTCCGCAGAATTTGAATTTGCAAATACGGAACCGAATCCCAGAGCAATTAAAATGAGTGTTATTATCACGTTCTGTTTTCCTTGCTAGTAATTTATATGATTTTTATATAGAATTTATTTATTTCATAAGTAGTAATTTCCTCGTTTCGCTGTATCCGCTTTCGGTCTGAAGTCTGTAAAAGTAAATACCGCTTGGCAAATTATTCCCGTCAAACTTTTCTTCGTAGATTCCGGGAGCTTTTAAGCCGTCTACAAGAGTTGTTATTTCCTGTCCGAAAATGTCATATACCTTTAATTCAATTTTCCCATACGCAGGAGTCCGGTATTTAATGGTAGTAACGGGATTAAAAGGGTTCGGATAGTTTTGCAAAAGCGTATAATCGTCTTTCAATATTTTTTCTTCCTCTATTCCGGTCAGATTTACAAAAAGATAAAAATTCAGCGCGCTGGTATCTCCGCAAGCATTAACAAATTTAGCAACTATCGTATCGCTTTGTTGAGCAATAAAATATTGAGGATATGACGAACCCGACAAGCCTGAGCCGCTCCAGATCCATTCGCCTCCGGATGAAGGATAAGGAGCCAGCCCGATATATTCACCTTTCTTCGCATAAATTGTATCGGTTATTTGCCATGCGCCGAAGTTTACCTGCGCATTCGGCACAACCGGAGTAGAAAAACAATCGCTTGTATCGGAGCTTTGATAAACGCGGACATAATCTATCGCATAGTAATTCGGAAAACCCGTAGTGGAATCTGCGTCGGAGCCGTCCAGTCCCGCGCTGAAAATCATATACATCGGATCTGTTGGAACTTCATCGCCATAAAAATATTTTGTAATTTTCCCGTCGACATACCATATCAAAAATTGCGGTCCCCAATGAAGAGCGTACGTATGCCATTCGGTAAAGTCCCAGCCCTCGCTTTCTTTTAACAAATTTGTACTCCAATTGCCCCAATAGAAAGCCTGAGTCATATAACTTTTGGGTTCTCCGCGATACTCGGCGATATCGATCTCTGGAGGCCAACCCTCTTTCAACATCCACCATGCGGGCCATTGTCCTTTACCTTTCGGATATTTGGCGCGCATTTCAAAATAACCGTACTTAAACCATTTTTTGGTCCACGCCCAACCGCACGAATATTTATATTGACCGTAGTTTCCTTCTTTGATTCTCAACACAAGATTTCCGTCTTCAATGTATGTGTCTTCCGGAACAATCAAACACGGATTATTGTCTTTAGCGCCCCACGGTTTCATGCCAGAGCCCCAATCGTCGGGATTTAGATTTTCCCCGTTGAATTCGTCGCTCCATATTAGTTCGAATCCGGCAGGAGGCAATTGCTGGGATTTTAGATCCGGAGCGAATATTAAAAAACAGGCAATTAATAAGCTTATGAATTTGATTTTCACTTTATGTTTCTCCGCATCATTGTTTGTTAAATTTTACCGGGGTTATTCTTGAATTAAAAACAGCCCTTTAATTTTTTATTCGTTATCCACTAAAGTTATAATTTCCTTACCGCAAAGGAGAAAAGCTCCGGTTGCATAAACCTGCCATTGATTCTCGTAGAACGGATAAGGGTCGCCTGCAACTTGTTGAACATAGCCCAGTCGTCCCCATTCATTAACGTTTGCACAGAGCGCTTTCCATGCTTTTTTAACGGCGGGTTCGAAAACAGCTTTATCAAGCAGTCCGTTATTAATTCCCCATGCGAGCGCATACGTATAAAAAGCGCTGCCGCTCGATTCTCCCATCGGAAGCTGTTCCGGATCGTACAAGCTTGCCGTCCACAAACCGTGTTCCCGTTGCAACGAAAGTAATTTATGAGCCATTTCTTTAAATTGATTTTCAAATTCCGGTCGCGACGGATCGTCTTTCGGAATTATATTCAACATTCTTGCGAGACCGGCAATCACCCATCCGTTTCCTCGGCACCAGAAAATCTTTTTTCCGTTTTCCGATTTTTTATCGAAGAATCTGTCGTCGCGATAAAAGAGACTGTCTTCTTTCGAGTAAAGATAATCCGAAGTAATCCACCAGTGATCAATTGCATATTTGAGATAGCTGGAATCTCCCGTTACCCGATACATTCTCGCAAAAGAAGGCGGAGCCATAAAGAGGGCGTCGCACCAGGTCCACCATTCAAAACGATAATCGTTTTTATCATATCTCGGGTCGGCTTTTACGGTTCGGACTTTGTGGATATCCATTACCCATTTTGCAATATCGATCATCGCCGGGTCTTTTTTCCTTTCGTAAAGCCACGCATAAACATCGGCAATCGTTAGTCTGTCCGCATTAAAAATATGATTCAGTAATCGCCACTTGTGTTTTTGACCGACGTTAATCATTTCGTTCAAATATCTGTCTTCTTTGACCGTTTCGTATAATGCTTCGAGCCCGATATAAAACGCGCCGTAATGCCAGTCGAGCTTCGACTCTTTAATCGGATTTGCCAGCTGCCAATCCGCCGCCTGACGCATCAAATTTTTTATTTCGTCTACATTAAACGGATTTGTAATCTTTGGAGAAGGGAGATTCATTTTTATTGACGAGAAAAAGTCCGTATAGTGAACGTAACGCGTATTCTGCATCCACAAAACCTGCAAGGGATTATTTGCGTCGGCATTTAAAACCGAAACGGGTCGCACGTTATTTTTGCTCGAGCCTTTCGTAATATTTTCCGCAATCCATTTTTTGTTTTTTTCGAGCGTCCATTTTTCTATTTCAAAAACGGAATCTCTTTTTACGGACAAATAAACTACGTTCGGATTTTCATGATCGATACTTATCCCGCCGGAGTAATTCGGTTCTCGTTCGATAGCGCCTTCGGGAGTTTCGGGAAACCATTTGCCCGAGTTAACAAAATCGAAATTTTTCCAGGTATTTCCGTCAAAGCGCGCATAACAATAAACGTGGTTAGAATCGTCGGGAAATTTCGAATAAACAATTACGGGATTTTCTTCCCTGTCGAGGGCTACATCCCATACCCAGGCTTTTTGTTTTGTAAGTTTTGCGTCATAAACCACCGAGGCATTTTGCGGTTTAACGGGCTCGCCGTCGAGTTTTCCAATTTCATTGTTCTCTGCGTCGTAGAAAGCGCCGTTTTTATAATACATATAGTAGACGCTGTTTTCGCTTTCGTTGCGAGGATGTCCGTCGGTAAATGCAAAAGCTATTTTGTCTTTTCCGTTGGAGGTTACTTTCAAATATGGTCTGCGAAGATTGTAGATTCTTTCGGGTAAAATTAAAATTCTGCTTTTCCTCCAGGTTTTTCCCATGTCGTCGGAATAGGAATAATTTGGTTTATAATCGATTCCTCTCCAGAATAAATAGATTCTGTCATTTTCCGCTGAAAGCATAACGGGATTAGCATACGTATAACTGCTGTGAAATCCTTTGTAAGTTTCTTCGTCGTTCAGATTTAATTCCTTCTTTTCCCAGGCGGAAATATCCTCGGGATTTTTCATTGTAAAAAGAAGAATCGGATATTTACTGCTGTGTTTCGTAAAAAAGACCATTAATCTGCCGTCCGGCATAAAGAGAAGAGAAGGATTATCGTGGTCGTCCGCTTCGAAATTATCTTCAAGAACTTTAGTTGTGATTTTTTTCGTATCGTGGTCGTAAAAGCTTATAATAATATCGCCGTAGCTGTCGACCCATGCCGCATAAGTGCGTCGATGTTTTCCTTCGTAGTAAACCGCGCGCGGGTCGGAAAACCAACACCAGGCTCCGTCGAATGTTAACGATTGGTAACTTTCGGAATGATTTCCCGTTTTATCAATATGCTTTACGCCGGCAAAATTTTGTCCCGTTACGACAACGCTAATAAAGTAGAAAACCGCCGGAAGCATTTTTCTTATCATATTAAACCTCTTTATCAATTTGCGTTAATTATAATTTCGCCGGGCTTCAAATTTTTTGATTTTGCCCTCACGATTATTTTACCTTTATTGCCGTTCGATTGAACAAACAGCCGGGCTCTTCCCCGATAGACCGAGTGCGCATTTGATTTGAATGATTCGAGATTCTTGCTATCGCCGTTTCCGA
Organism: Melioribacter sp.; assembly: GCF_049325435.1. NCBI lineage: Bacteria > Pseudomonadati > Ignavibacteriota > Ignavibacteria > Ignavibacteriales > Melioribacteraceae > Melioribacter > Melioribacter sp. The sequence continues at coordinate 50,121 of NZ_JBMOLD010000014.1, forward strand.
AGCCGATATTAATGCCTTCGCCCACGACTTCGGTTTCAACTATATTATCGGCGTAGGGAACCCTGTTTCCGTTTTTATCGACAACGATTATTTCAATTCTCGCAATGTCCTTGCCGTCGGCTTCAATTGAAGATCGGTCGGACTTCAGAATGATCGATTCCGGTTCCGATGCGGTCTTAATAATATGTTTGGCAACTACTTTGCCGTTTCGATAAGCCAGTGCGGTTAATTCGCCGGGTTCATATTTCACTTTCCAAAAGATCATAGCGTCTTCGGCGTCGGATAATTTTTTTGTAGAGATCATACGGTTATTCAGCAGGAGCCGTACGCTGTCGCAGTTTGTAAAAGCAACTACCTGTAATTCTTTTTCTTTATAATTATCCCAGTTCCAGCTTTCCACGGTATTAAACCGGAAGCGATTCAAAGTATCGTAAGGAGGCGTCACCGAGACGAAGACCATCGGTTCTTCTGTCCACAAACTTTTTCTGTAATAAAATCCCGGTTTTTTGAAGTCGCACAAATCTATTAAGCCAGAAGTATTACTGCGCGAGGGGAACTTGCCGGCTTCTCCCAAATAATCGATTCCCGTCCATAAAAACTGACCGGAGACAAAAGGATTATTTTTAACTGCAAGCCACGCGCTGTATGAATCGCCGTTTTCGCTGCCGATAATTTTTCTTTCGGGGAACCTTGCGTGATCGCGTTTATAATATTGCTCCTGATAATTGTAGCCCACAACATCCAGAATCTGGGCGTATCCGATTTCATTTGAAAGCGGAATATTGGCAAGAGCAGCAGTTACCGGACGGGTTGTATCGATTTCTTTTATATAATCATAAAGTCGTTTTGCAATTTCGGTTAATTCAAATGCGGGCGGACGCCACGGTTCGTAATTGTCCCGTGTTGGATCGGTATAAGGATCGTTGGGATAATCGATTTCATTGCCGATGCTCCAGAGTATAACGGACGGATGATTTCTGTCTCTTCTTACCATATCCTGAAGATCCCTTTTTGCCCATTCTTCGAAATAATCTCCGTAGCCGTTCTGAGAATAATACTTATTCAGACCCGTGGTGCCTGCTTCCTGACCTACATTCCAACCTTTAATCCATTTTTTCTTTCCGATTTTCCATTCATCAAACGCTTCGTCCATAACCAGGAAACCCATACGGTCACATAAGTCCAGCAATTCCGGCGGCGGAGGATTGTGACTCGTTCTTATTGCATTGGCTCCCATTTCTTTCATAAGTTCCAATCTACTTTCCCATTCCCGCACAGGCACAGCCGAGCCGAGCGGGCCTGCATCGTTGTGCAAACACACTCCTTTTATCGTAACCGGTTTATCGTTTAAGAAGAATCCTTCGTTAGCGTCGAATCGTATCGTCCTGACGCCAAAATTAACCGTATCGTTATCCGCAAGCAGTTTACCGTCGTAAACTTTATTGACCAACCGATAAAGGTAAGGCTCTTCAATCGACCAGAGACGCGGGTTTTTGATGTTAATGGAAGCGTCGTATTCGTGCTTAGCCCCAGCAGGAATAATTATTTCGGATTCTGTTTGCCCTACAACATTCCCTTCGGAATCGATAATTATGCTCTGAAGTTTCACCAATTTGTCGTCGTTTGTATTGTTCTCGACTTCCGTTACCGCTCTTACATTCGCCCGCTTTTTATTTACAAAATGCGAGGTAACAAAAGCGCCCCAGTTAGCAACATGAATTCTGTTTTTCTTATAAAGCCAGACGTGCCGGAAAATTCCGCTGCCGGTATACCATCTGGAATCGGCGACATCCGAATTGTCCACGCGCACGGCAATTACATTTTTTTTGTCCCCGAAGTTGAGATACGGCGTGAGATCGTAATAAAAACTGATGAAGCCGTAAGGACGGCGCCCCAGGAATCGACCGTTCAACCAAACTTCGCTTCTCTCATAAACTCCGTCGAACTGCAGATAGTAATTATAATTTTTGTCGTCTGGGGACAGTCTAAATTCTTTTCTGTACCAGCCGATACCGCCCGGTAAATATCCCGTTGCGCTTGCATACGTCGAATCGAAACTCCCTTCAATACTATAGTCGTGCGGTAAATTCAAAACTCTCCAATTAGAATCGTCAAAAGCGGGATTCTCCGCTCCTTTAATATCACCGAGGTGAAAACGCCAATTTTTGTCGAACGCATTGCATCTTTCTAATTTCTCAAAGTTCTGCGGATAACTTTGACTTATCAGAAAAAACATTGCCGCTAAAAATATCATCCTTTTTTTCATTTCCGTATCCCGGTAATTTGTTTTCGCTCTAGTTTTAATTATTAATCCAACGACCTGTAAGGATAGCTGGCAAATGGAAATTATCGTGAGACTGATATTTAAAGCTCCGCCACCTCACTCCCAGTAAGCATAATTAAAAGGAAAGTATTATCATCTATCATCTTCGGTTAATAAAAAACTCAAAGCAATCAAGCCGCCATATTTTCGGGCGCTGTTAAGTAACCATCAAATCACTCGGTTAAATTCACTTCCAGAACCGAAACTGTTTGAGGCGGAATTTTTTCAATTGTTTCGGCGTCGCCCTGACCCACTTTTTGCACAAAGAGATTCAGTATGCCGGAGTTTCGCCACAGTTCGGTATCGTATGTCGGTTCCCACATTCCGACGCGGAAATTAGTAATGTCGCGCGGTTTCCATATACTGCGTTCGCCGTCTTTGCAGACGAAAAGCGTAATTCTGTTTCCCGTTTCGGAACTCCTGTAAATCAGGTATAATGAATTGTTCTTGTCGCATAATATTAAAGGTCTTGAAATCGGGATTCTTTTTGTTCCGGCGCCGCTCAGTCTAAACGGCGTTTTTAATTGGGATATTTGTTTTATCTGCCAGCTGTTTCCGTCGTTATAAACGAGATGATACTGAGGGACATTACTTTCTTCGGGCGTCCAGTAATTAACGATATACGGCCGGCCTTCTTTATCAATGCACATCGAAGTTTGATTAATCAGTTCGCTGCGTTGTGGTATTGTTGCCGCATATTCCGCCGATTTCAGCGTTATAGGCAGGAGATATTTTTCGCCGTTCGATTTTTCCCATGTGCGTCCGCCGTCTTTTGATCTGGCATAACAGATATCATGATTTGTCGCTACATCAGGAGTCTCTCTCCATACCCACGAAAGATGGATTACGTCGTTGTCGTCAATATCAAGCTGCCAGTAAGCGTTTCGTTTGCCTTCGCCGTCTATTAAATTATCGTGCAACATAACCCAGTTTTTTTCTAAAGTGTTGTAATAATTAATTACAAGATTGCCGTTGCCCGATTCGCCGTCCCGATAAACAAAAATCAAATCCCCGTTCCGAAGTTTATAAAATTGAGGATACGAAACGCTGTTTTCGTGTTTACCCGTCATGCGATTTACTTCAACTAATTCCAGGCTCTCCGGTTCTTTGCTTACGCAGTAATGAAGATCGGAATTGTGCTCGTTCCAGACCATATGCAAAAATCCCTCTCCGTCAATCATAATGCTGATACTGTTGTGCGCGTCAAGCACGTTTCCTTTGAACCGCGTTTTTCTTATTTCCCAATCAGTTGAACCGAGCGACCTTCTGGCAAGTATAACATAACCGGCTGTATCATAAAACGCTGCGTACTGATTTTTGTCCGAACTAACAACGGAATTACGTCTGAAGATTACCGTGTTGATCGAGTTTGCAGACCATCCTTCGGCAATGTCGGTCGTATTTGTTTTTAATCCGGATGAACAAGCCGCCAGCAACACCCCCGGGAGGATTAAGTTAACCGCTCTTTTTTTGAAGGTATTAAATATATTTCTTTTTATTTCCATCATTTAAAAAACTCGTTTACTCTTCGATATGATAGAGAAGTCTGTCGTCGATTACTTCTTTCTGTCCGCCGGGAGCTTTCATTTTCAGATTAAGTCCTCTGCCTCCGCCCAACTGGAAGAACGTAATGTTAATCTTATGAAATCCTTTGTTGAGAAAAAGCGCGCCCGATTTTTCAATCATAGCGTGCAAGCCGTCGTTAAGAATAATCTCTTTATTGTCGATCGTCAATTTAGAACCGTCGTCGGAGGTAAGGTAAAACTCGTACAGGCCGTCTCTGTCAATTTTTATATAGCCTTCAAAAACAAGTCCGTAATTGTATTCGGGCGTGCCTTCGGGAAATACTACATTATTTACCGCGCCGCTTCTTACAGGTTTCAGTTCGTAAAAATCCGGAAGTCTGCGGAATTCGCCTTCATAATATTTATATAAAAGTCCGGGTCTCATTTTTGACGGATCGATACTTTCGGATTTCAGATTTAAATCTCCGGTCAGTTCCAGCGCCACAACGGAATGTTTAGGAACGTTAATTTCTATTTTATTCTTGCCTATCTTAAAATCGTTGAATGAATTAACAACGACTTTATCCGGATCATCAAAAGTATTGTGCGCGTTTAACTTATCCGCAGTAAGAATTTGACCCTCGCAGGATTTCACTGAAAAAGCATTTAAATTACAAATCAGATTTTCGTCGTCTGTTGCGCTCAGATTGCAAACGGTGATATGAATTTTTCCGTTCTTGTCCAACGAAGAAGAAACGCTTAAATTCGGAATATTGCCCCGGTCGGTGGAAATGCTGTCTGTTTCCAATACGGACGGAATCATAATAGCGTCCTGATGAACTTTATACATATCGAAAACATGATAAGTCGGCGTAAGTATCATCTTTTCGTTTTCGGTAAGAATAATTGCCTGCAAAACATTAACCGCCTGAGCAATTGCCGCCATTTTTACTCTGTCGCAATGATTGTTAAAAATATTCAAATTGATGCCCGCAACGAGCGCGTCGCGAAGCGTGTTTTGCTGATATAAAAAGCCCGGATTCGTACCGGGTTCGACCGCGTGCCACATACCCCATTCGTCAACTACCAGAGCCACACTTTTACCCGGATCGTATTTATCCATAATCTTCGAATGCTTTTCTATCAATTCATTCATCATTAACGTATTGTGCAGGGAATAATACCAGCTTTTTTCGGTAACGTCGGTAGCGTGTTCGCCCGTATTCCATGTGTAATAGTGGAGCGATAATCCCCAGACTGAATTGCCGAGTTCTTTCATCACTACTTCCGTCCAGTTATAGTCGTTTCCGTTCGGACCGACGGCGATTTTATTAAGTCTTGTATCGCCGAAGTCTTTCATAAAGCGTCCGTATCTTTTGGCGAGATCCGAATAGTAATCGGGTTCCATGTCGCCGCCGCAGCCCCACGATTCGTTGCCGATGCCCCAAAATTTAACGCTCCACGGTTCCGGTCTTCCGTTTTTCTTTCTCAATTCCGTCATTGGACTGACGTCATCCGAATTGACGTACTCGACCCATTGTGAAAGTTCGCGTACGGTTCCGCTGCCGAGATTCCCGCTGAAATAGGGTTCGCAGCCCACCTGTTCGCAAAGGTCGAGGAATTCATGAGTGCCGAAACCGTTGTCTTCGGTAACCCCGCCCCAGTTTGTATTGATCATGGTGGGACGTTTATCACGCGGACCGATTCCGTCCATCCAATGATATTCGTCGGCAAAACATCCTCCGGGCCATCTCAAAAACGGAACTTTGATTTTTTTCATTGCCTCGACAATATCTTTTCTGATGCCCCGTACATTAGGAATTGAAGAATTCTCACCGACCCATATTCCTCCGTAAATACATCTGCCCAAATGCTCGGTAAAGTGACCGTAGATATTTCTGTCGATTTTATAATGCGCTTTTTCGAGGTCGAGCAAGAGGCTGCTGCCTTTTTGCTGCGGATAATAATTTACCGACGCGAGAACCAGCAATATCAATAAATTTCGAGTTAACTTTAATTTCATGGTTGAGTTCCTCGTTTTTAATACTATTTCAATAGCACAAACTTTTTGTTTAACGTTTTATCGCCCGCGTGCATAGTGAGGATATAAATCCCTGAGACAAGATTTCCCGGATTATATGTTATAGTATAATTACCCGCTTTTTTCTCGCCGTTCCACAACTTGTCTACCCTTCTTCCTAGTAAGTCATAGACTTCTATTACAACATGCTCGTTCTTTCTGATATTGAAAGAAATTTTTGAGGTCGAATTAAAAGGATTTGGCCAGAGACCTAATTCAATTGTATTATTCGACTGAGGATCTTCTTTTAAATTGGTGATAATATTTAAGTCGCCGACAAAAGTTACGATCGAGCGAGAGGGCATATTAAATGTTTCGCCGGAAAAAAAATCCTTTCCCTCTTTCAAATCGTCGCCCGATTTGTTCGTAGTAATATATGGAGAAAGCTTTATTTGGTTTTGAAAACCTTTGAAATCGATTAATAAATCTTTTGAAGAATTGGACATATTAATCGCAACTACTATAACCCTCTTCTTCATTTTATTCCAATAAGCCGAAGCCATTACATTGTTGATATCCGAGGCGCCCTTGCAATCGATACGCACCGAGCCGGGTCTTATAAACCTGCTAAAATTTCCCAGCGCCCAGAGCAATTTCGACCTGTAAATCGAAGGATAATCGCCCGGATTTTTGTAGTCGGTATAAAGCAATCCGTCTTTGAAATTTTCGGGCGAAACTGCCGTCCACCATTGCCATGCGCTGGCATTTAAAACGTTAAGGTCATAATGAATAATACGGGCAACGTTCAGAGCCGTATTAATCGACAAATCCCGTCCGCTTCCTCCCTCGCCATTCGGTCCTTCGAGCTGACAATATTCCGTCATCCAGTATTTCCATCCTTTTGAAAAATAGGGCGACAAATAAAGGCTCAGATTAAATCGATCGGAATAAATTTCGTTCAATCGTTCCGACCAATAAGAATGACCGCACAAATTTTTACTGATTATTTTATTGACGGTAGTATCATCGCAAAAATCTTCGAGATAATTCCCGTAAAGTTTTCCGTATTTATTGGAAATGCCGTCGATGCGGCGAAACCAGGATTCGAGACTTCCCGCTTCGGGAATTATGATTTCGGTCTTTAGGTTTCTTTTTTCGAATTCCGAGTGAATTGCCTTTACGATTTTTTTAATATCCTCGTTGCTGGCTCTGTTTCCTTCCTGATTGCCGTTATTCCATTCCCAGTAAGGTTCGTTAACCGGACTTACAAACCCGAAGTCAATATTTTCTTCATCCCGGAAATGTTCAATTATATCGGCTAAATAAGTTGCAAACTCAATTTCATAGCCGTCTTTCAAATTAGTGGACCCGACCCCGTCGTCGCAGTTGGTAAATCCGTTTCTTGTCATTCTTCCGGGAGGAGAATTGACAAAAGCAATAAATTGTTCGACTCCGCGTTGTTTGGCGGCTTGCAAAAACCAGGCTTCTTTTGCCTGCCGATTCCAGTCATAAACTCCTTTCGAAACTTCGTAAGTATTGACGCTACGCCACGGGTGGCTGATTCTGCTATATTCCTTTCCGCCTCCCAAATTAAATCTCCATGCCGAAAGCCCGATCCCTTTATCTGTTGAAAAGAGGAGGTCGGCAACCTCGTTTTTTTTCGATTCGCTCCACTCTCCGATATTTTGAAAAGACCAGCAATCTGAAGCGCCGAAATTATCTATTGTCTGATACTGAATAGTTGTATCGATAGTGATTGTATAGTCTTGGGCATTATTGGTTGTGGCGCTACACAATGGCACTAAAAAGAAGAGCGCATAATATTTAATAAATTTTTTTTCCATAATCTTTCCGGATATTTTTTTGAAGACCGACGCGGGAATTATGAAATATGATTTTCACTCATAATTAAAAGGAACGTTTATATTAATAATAATAAGTCAGCCGGCTTAATAAACCGGCTGACCGGAGGTTAACACCCAAGATCGTTACAATACAGGAGACTACTTGATCAACATCATTTTCTTGGTGATTATAGTATTTTCAGTCTGCAGACTGTAGAGGTAGATACCGCTAGCCAGCCTGGATGCATCGAAATCTACAACATACGAGCCGGGCGATTGCTCTTTGTTAACTAAAGTTGCAACTTCCTGACCAAGTACGTTAAACACTTTAAGAGTTACATGTCCAGCTTTTGGAATCGAATACTTGATATTTGTTACAGGGTTGAAGGGATTCGGATAATTTTGATTAAGAGTATATTCAGAAGGAATTTCGTTCGAAATATTTCTTACGTCAGTAGGAATTTCGGGGAACCAGGTTAAATCGCCGAGAGGTTTGCCGTTGTCTGCTTTCAAAAGGGTTTCGTTTGTGTAGCGCAGATTTTCTCTTACCGGATAACCTTTAGTAGATTTCCAATCGGACGGAACACCTTCATACGGATTGATCGGATTTGCGGGATAGACAAAGTTTCTAGAGCCGGTTCCGTCGCCGCCGTTTTCCCATACATATCTTACAAATCGAGCCATGCTATCCGCAGCGGCATCGACTAGAGCGGCGTCAAAACCGGGGTCCATATGGAAGTTATATTCTTCGGCAACTCTGATATTCGGTAAATCAAGAAGCGGTTCGGCGCCCGGTCGGGTGGCTACCCAAGTAGGAGCCAATATTTTTCCTCCCACCTGCTGATATTTCGGATCGCTGTTGAGTATATCGAAATTGTCGACAATTTTCTTGGGCCAGAAGTATGCGTTATTTTCAACCACAATTCTTCTGTCGGCTTCCGTTAAGAAGTAAGGGTCGCCTTCCAGCTGCTCGTATAATGAGTCAAGCGTTATTACTGCGGGAGGACTGAAGAAGTTAGCGTTATATACCTGTTCGTTATAAGCGTGATTGGAATCCAACCCGGCGGAATAGACGCTGAAGAAAATGTTATTTGTAATTACGGCGTTATGCATCTGGCGCATTGAGAAAGGAGACGATTTGGTGTGCATGAATATTGTATTGTGGTCGAATTCCAGGTATCCCATAGAAGAACCGGAGCCTTCGACATTACCGCCCATTACAAAGAAAGTACAATTTTTTACAATCATAGTATCGATTGCGTTAACTCCCGGACCTGCCCAGTTCATACCGGGGTTCTGCGGAATATTACTCTGATTGTTGCGGAATAAAGTATTATAAACAAAGATATCGGAACCGATAGCATTCCATGTATTAATTATATTTGGAGTGCCGGTTGAACCGAAGTTTTCAATTACGCATCCTTCTACTACTATTTTGCAACTGTCGCTGCTACTTATGCACTGTTGAGTAACCTGAGAACCGTCAGTACGCGTTCCCAGTAAATACAAGTTTTTAAAATGGATATACCCGTTATTGATAGCAACGGCAATATTTCCCGGCGAAGAGTTATCTTCACGGATGAAAGGCGCAATAACCGGCAGATTTCCGGTATTCGGATTGATTTTACCGATAAGGTCGAGATTTTTTACTCTAATTTCCTCGGTAATAAAATAGGTGGTATCGACGGGACCGTCCTGAGCAAGCAGATAAACGTGTCTGGCTTCTCCCCCTGTAGTTGTATCTGCATTAATAACATTATTGAGATTGCCCGGAGGCAGAGCGTGGACTATAAGCGTATCCCTGGGCTGTGCGAATGATTGTATACTTGTGAACGACATACAAAGCGCCACAAGCACGAATAATTTGGTAACTAACTTCATTGTGTACTCCTTCGTTTAATGATTGATTAATTAATTAGCCGGATTCATCCGTCTATTAATAATTATTATGTATAACTCTTCACATTAACGGAAATTAACTCTGAATCCCATTTCGGCCCTTAGACCGTAGGATTCGTCGGTGTCTTTGAAATTATTACCTCTCATTAAGTACGTATCGTTAGCGCCGTTAAGGTTGTTCAAATTCAGGAACACCTCAATATTGTACCAGGGAAGTCTCTGTTTGGCAACTACATCCCATCGCAAATACTTGTCTTTATCTGTTCTGAGAGCGTTCCAGTAATTCGTACTGTTGAATATTCTGGATTGATAGATCATCGAAAAGAGAATCGAAAAATCTTTGTAATCCCAGCCCAAAGAAACGTTAACAATATCATCCGGCTGATTTATCAAACGGTCAGTGTAAGTGGTGTCGGTATAAGTCGGTCTGAAATAAGGGAAGCCTGTGTTGCCGACAATTGTATACGGATATTTAGCTTCGGAAAACGCATGCGTGTAATTGATATTGAGCACAAGACCGTCGAGAGGCGAAGGCAGGTACCAGAAATGCGTTTGCCACTCGCCTTCAATACCCCAAACTTCAACTGTATTGGGGTTGTTATAATAAGCGTCTAGCGAGTAACCTTTTACGTTAAGATTAGGATATTGCGGGACGTTATGCAAGCCTTCGTATTGAGTAGGATCAATAATATAACTGGAATAATAAAATACGAAATCGTCAATACGCTTTAAGAATCCTCCCAATGAGAATAAGCCGATTTCATTGTTATAAACCGATACCTGAACGTCGAAATTTTCCGACCTTATCGGCTTCAGATTTACATTGTTCCATCTGACGGAACCGGTATAGACGTCGATCCAGGGAACGATAGCCTGAAAATTCGGATAAGCCAACGTATTAGTATAAGCGCCTCTTAAACTGAGCCACGGAAGCGGATCAAATTTAATATTGACCGCCGGCAGCCAGTAACCGTGAGTTTTTGTAACGGTCGTATCGATATGCGGCAATTCGTTAGGATAGGGATTCGACGCGCTGGCGTTGTAAAATCTATTCGCCCGATACGAAGTAGTCAGATTTTGATATCTCACACCGGTCATAATCGACAAAAACTGGCCGATACGGAACGTGCCCATAATATATCCTGCGCTTCGTTTTTCATTACCGGAGTAATCCCATGCTTGCGAGGAATGCATATTCGGAACCCATGCGCCCGCTCCGCCCGTAGGAGCTGCATCCAGATTCAATCCGTAATCTACGACTATATCCTTAATTCTCCTCATGTAGTCGAGATTTACGGTATTGTCGAAGGTATAATTGCCGTTAAGGAATGTTCCCACATTTATATCGGGATCCAAGAATGGCGATAAAAATATTCTTTCGTTGGTTTCGGGTTTAATGCCGTATTCTTCCAGCCATGGGAAAGCTTCAACGATTCTCTTGCCTATCTCTCCAAACCAGACATAACCGTAGCCGTAATTGTAATCATAGTTACGTTTAGTGTATAAATACATGGCTCCGGTTTTCAGTTTAACTGACAGCAAATCGGAGATATTAATATCTTTCGAAAAATCAATCGAAGCGCGTATGTCTCTTTGCCTCAAGAAGCTGTTTGACGTTTCAACGTTTCTAAGCTCCAAACCTTCTTTGTCGACAAGCTGGTGCGCCAATCTTGCTATTTCGACGGGAGGCAATTTGTCGTCAATTTTATTCGTGCCTACGGATAATTGTTCGAAAGTGATAGTCCAGGAATCGGGATAAATGTTTTCCGAATAAGAATGCGATAATGTAGCGTCGATGTCTACGAACGGAGTCTTTTGATTATAGCTAAGAATATTCGAAATAAGGTTTATGGTCTTGGGAGATTCATTGACATAATAATGAACATTATTGCCGCCGCGTTCGAGTCCGTATTGCTGTTGATAGTAATTCGTATTTGATTTGCTCTGACTCAACATATTCATCAAAGCGATATTTCCGTTCTCCAGGTCGTAATCAAACGTCAGCGTTCCGTTATACCTTTTTTCTTCGCGCGGATAGAAATAGAGATTCAGACTCGTTAAAGCCAGAGAATCCGGATTAATTGTTCGTGCGATTTGAGTATAATTAGCATCCAGACGATTCGAAGTCAGATTTTGCTGCTGAATAATTCCCTGCACGAAAACTCCGAAACGGTTATCGAGATAACGTTTTTCAAAACTCAAATCGAGTTTGTAATTGTTATATTCGTTAGTCAGGTCGGTATAGCCGCCTTGAGCCTGGAATGAAATAGCCGGCATATCAGCAAAACCGAGAGGTTTATCGGAAAGATTTTTGCTCGCTTTTCTTATCCCGAGATTTACAGTACCGCCCAGCACAGCAGCGTCCATATCGGGAGTATTGGTTTTATAAACTTCAATGCTGCCCAAGGAACTCGAAGAAATCATTCGCATGTCAATGCTGCGCCTGTCGCCGCTTTCATTGGAAGGCACGGGGACGCCGTTAATTGTAATTTGATTGTATTCGGGACTCAAACCGCGAATAACCACCTGAGTAGCCTGGCCTCCCGTTCTAACCAGAGAAATACCGGGCAATCTTCCGATTGATTCGGCGGCGTTGGCATCCGGCAATTCCTGAATACGTGCGGACGAAACAACGTTTACAATATTTTCCGAAGACAACTGTTTGTTGATTGCTTCATTCTGACCGCTGGCTTGCGCTGTAATTACAACTTCCTGGGCCGCCACTGAAACAACATCCAACTCAAAATTAATTTGAATGTGCTGATTGTCCTTGATTTCTACTTCGGTTTCTTTCGGTTCATAACCGATATAAGAAACTTTGATAATATGCTTCCCTTCGGGTACGGATGAAATTATATATTTTCCTTCCACATCCGAAGCCGTTCCCAGGCTAGTGCCAACGATAATAATGTTGGCTCCAATAAGAGCCTCTCCCGTTACCGCATCAGTAACTTTACCAGATATTCTGCCGGCAGCGTAAGAGAATTGAGTTTGTACGAATAAAAACGAGAAGAATGAAATAAAGAGTAAGATTTTTTTTCCCATAGCCTCCTCCTGCTATTTTTTTAATTTGAGTATTAACCCCCGAAGTAACAAAAAATAAACGAACTCTGTCAATCGTTCCCGCAAACGTTTGCAAATTACTTTTTTACTTTTTTTTTGTCAAGAAATTTATTTCTTCCTTATTAATTTTTTTTATGCCGGCTTTATTTCGCCCCTTTGTCTCTTTATAAATCCCTACTACCGTATTTCAATTAAAAGTCTGCCCCTGTATTCTGAGGGGTAGATCCTGTAACGCGGCATTACCGGATTCGGAGTGTCGCCTACCGAAACAGGTTTGTAGTCGATTCTAACTCGATAATTGTCGCCCTTTTTGAGTTGATACAGATATTCCGCCCTATCGAGATTATTATAAGGCACAACCGAAAAGCCAACCGGCAAAACGGACGTTACTTTAACGGCGTCACTGCCGTATTTTAATTCGAACCATCTTACATCGGAAAAATTTCCGTATTCCTGCGGTTCCAAATAAGGTTGTTCAATTTCGGATACTCGCAGCTCGTGTATGCCCAAACGTTGTCCGGTTTTTCTATCGCCGTAATTTTCGTGAGGTCCCCGTCCATAAAAAGTTAATTGTTCAAAATTATTCGGAACTTCGAATTTGAGTCCCATTGCGGGAAGCCACGACACGTCGAAGCTGCCCAACGGCGATATGTTATGGTCGATTAATAACTTTCCGTTGCCGAAAAATGTGTATTTAAAATGATTTTCAATCAGATCGTAACTGTATGAAAATCGCGTGTACGTTACTGCTTCAATCGTCACTGCAGTTCCGTCTTCATTGATTTCTACATTAATCTTTTCCGGATGATTTGAATACTCGTTCAAGCCCATACGATACCAGTCTTCGGCTTCGGCTTTTCCCCAAAACGATTTTTCATTGGATATCGGCGCCCGCCAGAGATTAAAGCCCAAACCAGTAACAACAACGTCGTTATTATTCTCAATTTCAATATTGCCTGTAGCTTTGTCAAAAACGAAACGATTATCGCCCGTCTCAACAATAACTTTTTCGTTCTCTTCTTTATAATTTACTTTTCCGGCGGAAGACGCGCTCAAATATCTGTCGAATTCAATCGGTTTTTCATTCAGAATAAATTGTTCGAACGTAATTTCGAAACCCTTGCCGGCATAAAAAGCGCTTTCTTTCAAACGGCACGATAATTCCAGTACGTAATCGGATTGGGAATCAACATCCCCCACAGGAAGTTCGAATATCTTCTCCTTTTGAGGCGGAACATCCAGATTCAGTTTTCCACTATTAATAACTTTATTATCCCGGTATAATATCCATTCCGTATCGAATTCGTTAAGATTTGTAAAGCCGTATTTGTTAACCGCGCGGAAAATTCCCTTGCCCGCGTCAACGGCGTAAAATCGAATCGGGGACATACTTTTCTTTGCCTGCCATAATTCGGGTTGAGGTTTTCGGTCGGATGTAATCATCCCGTTTATGCAGAAAGGACTTATTCCAAATGTCAGATACTCTTCGCCGCCGTCTATTATTTCGTCGAATTTTAACCACAGCAGAGACATACCTTTCGAAGATATCTTTACTTCGTCGTAGACATAATTCGAAATCCACCCCAAATGCTGGTCGGTATGTTTAAATGCGTCCCTTCCGATATTAACGGGATAGGGCTTGCTTCGGATCGCTGCGTTATAACTTTTTTCCGCCGCAAGTTTATTATCGATATAAAGCTTCATCGACGAACCGTCGTAAGAAGCTTTTATATTATGCCATTTATTATACCAATCCGAAGGCGCTTTTGCTTTCAGTAAATTTTTGTAGTCATTAACATAAAACGCAATTGTATCTGCGTTTAATTGAATTAAACCGTATTGCATAGCTTTGGTAACAAACGGATTTTCCGAATAAAAACGACGCGGCATCAAGGTAACTTCAATTTCAAGATCTTTGCTTTTCAAATCGAGAACCGGGTCGTCGTAAACTTCCACCCAGTCGTCGAGACCGCTAAGTTCAAGCGCTTTGTTATTTTCGCCTTCGACCAATTTCGGTCTTCCCATTATGCCGCACTGAATATCGTTGCCGGAATAATCTTTTACATATTTTTCTTTTACGAACAAACCCTGGTCGATCCAATCCCATACGAATCCGCCTTGCAAAACCGGTAATTCGTAAATGGTTTCCCAGAACTCGTCATAATTTCCCAAACTGTTTCCCATGGCGTGAGCGTATTCGCCCATGACGACGGGCTTATCGCTTTTTTGCCCGATTGTCCTCAAGCCGGCCGGAGTGGGATAACGAGGACCGATAATATCGACATAAGGAGCTTCGCCGTCGGGCCAGTTCGACTGATGCATTAAAAAACGAGTCGGATCATATTTTTTAATATATTCCGCCATTGCGTAATGAGGTTTATCGAGTCCGCATTCGTTTCCGGTGCTCCAGATAACAACGCTCGGATGATTTTTGTCGCGCTGCACCATTGCAATAAATCTGTCCATTAATGCGTCGAAATAATCTTCCCGCGACGGAAAGACATATTCGGTATAATGACATTCGGCGTTTACTTCGTCCATCAACAAAATTCCGTATTCGTCGCACAGGTCGTACCAATCGGGCGAGTTCGGATAATGGCTCGTCCGTACGGCGTTGAAATTAAAGCGCTTCAGAAGTTTTATTTCTTCGATCATATTTTGACGCGGCACGGCGCGTCCTTTACGCGGGTCGTGCTCGTGTCTGTTAGTCCCGCGGAAATAGACGGGCACGCCATTCAAAAGCGCGATGCCGTTCTTAATTTCGAGTTTTCTGAATCCTACTCTTTTACTCGTAATTTCAACGGGATTCCCTTCCGCATCGAGTAATTCAACAATCAACGTATATAGATACGGGCGTTCGTCCGACCATTTATGCGGATTTTTTACTTTCGCTTCCAACGAGATATTAAGTTCGGAACCGAGGGTATATTTTTCGGACACATTTTTAGCTACGACATTTTTATCACGATCGTATAGCGAATAGCGAACCGAGAATACTTTTTGAGAGCCCGTATAGTTTTTAACCAATAAATTCATGTTAAGTACGGCGTCTTTATATTCTTCGTCCAGATCGGTTTTAATAAAGATATCGCGGATATTTATTCGGGATTTAGCATAGATAAATACGTCTCTGTAGATGCCCGAAAACCGGAACATATCCTGGTCTTCCAGATACGATCCGTCGCACCATCTTAATACTCTAACCGCCAATATATTTTTCCCTTTCGATACTTTATCCGTAATGTCGAATTCCGCGGGAGTCATACCGTCTTCATGATACCCGAGGTATTTGTCGTTGAGCCAGAAGAATGCGGCGGATTTGACGCCTTCGAATCGCAGGTATAATTTTTTATCATTCAGCCACCGATTAGGCAGCTCGAAGCTGCGTTTATAAAGACCGGTGGGATTAATACTGTCGGGCACATTTGGCGGATCGTACGGTTCGAATTCCATTGGCACATTGCGATACATAAGATAACCGAAGCCTTCGGTTTGCCAGTTCGAAGGCACGTTGATGTCGTTCCAATCCGAGCAAATAAAATCTTTCTTATAAAAGTCGTTCGGTGAAGCCTGAGGATTAACGAACCATTTAAATTTCCAGTTGCCGTTGAGACTCAGAACAAGATTCGAATTTTCTTTATAGTAACGAAGAGCCGAGTCTACATTGTCAAAAGGGAGAACCAACGCCGCATGAGGTTCGGTATTTTCGCTGAAGCGGCGGGGATTTTCGATATAATCGTCAAGAGAAATTTGAGCCGAGAGAGTAAGTATAGGCAGCAAAAAGAGAATTAGAATCCTGTTCATATAAATCCTCATTTAAGTTATAAAGTAAAAAAATCAAAGAAGGGATAAGAATCTGCAATTGCAAACGTTTGCAATCTACGCCTTTCCTTTTTTTTTGTCAAGTTAATTTTTCTCTATTCACCCTTTTTAAGGCATAAATTCGGAAAAGAACCCCTTTTCGATCAATCCCTCGAATGTCATATTTACAAAACGTACTTTCTCCGCCAGTGATTTGTAATTCAGCTCCAGCGATTCCTTCTTTTTCGGATTAATTACAATTAATTCCGCCCCCGGTCTGATATTTTTTTTGAAAAGCGCTTTTATATGCAAATCGCTTTCCGACAGCGAATAGCCGATAAATACAATCTTATCTGCCGCCCTGATCTCTTTGGAAGCCTCCACCAACAATTGCGAAATCACCGGATGATGCAACGATTTCAAGTATGAAGGCGGCATTATTAACGTCTCGAAATCGGTACCGTCTATCGGACATCGATATTCGTATTCCACCTTGTCGGGATGCGTATAACCCAAAAACTTTCCGCGGTTCAAATCGATCTTTCGATCCCACGTGGTCAATAACGTCTGATTGCAACAACTGCAGTACTTCCAGTTGAGACTTCCGTGCAGTTTTATGATTTTAAATGCTTTCGGCTCTATCGATTCCTCCAGCAGAAGCGGCTCTCGCGGATTTATCCAGTAATGATACTCTTTTAATTGCGGGATCTTTTCGTAATTCATGAAATGCATACAATAATCGAGATAAAAATTTTTGTTGAAGAAAGACTCGTTCTCGTCGTTGGTTTCGAATGCCTGTTCGAGCAAAGTGTCGTAATTCAATGTAATTATCGAAGAATTCGGGACGTTGTCTACAATGTTTTTCCAGAAGAGATGATAATAGTGGCTTTTCTTGTCCGTGTTGAGATTAACTATATAATGTATCAGCTTTATCAGATATTCGCGGATTTCCCGTATTCGCGCAACGTTATATTTGCTGTTTAAACTCTCGTTGTGTTGAATAAAATAATCGATGAATCCGAAAACGGCTTCGAGCCTGGGATAAAGGTTCAGCTCTCTGTCGAATTGAAAATTTTCTTCAATGAATTCGATTACAACTTTTCCGATGGTTGAATTACGGATTTCGTCGAGTGCGGGATTCAAAATTTGAGGCAGGAGTTCTTTTTGAAGCGGCACGCCGTCAGGATTCGACGCTCCGGCTCCCAGAACAAATACAACATCCCTTCCGGGCGGATATTTAATAAATTTTTCTACAAGCATTGCAAAACGTCCTTTTGGCTACCAGCGATGGTGAACATAATTATAAATATACTTTTCGTAAATCTCTTTTATATTCGACATAATTTCATCCGGAAGCTGGGGAAGATCTCCCGAGGCGAAATTGTATAAAGCCTGTTTTTCGCTTTTTGCTCCCGGTATGGCACAAGTAACCGCATCGTTCATCAAAATCCACCTCAATGCAAATTGAGCCATGGTCATTCCGGAAGGACAAATCGATTTCAATTCTTCTACCGCTTTTAATCCAACTTCGTAATCGATGCCGGCAAATGTTTCTCCTTTGTCGAAAGATTCGCCGTGACGGTTGAACGCCCTGTGGTCGTCGGGTTCGAAGTTCGTATCCGGCTTCATTTTGCCGGTTAAAAGTCCGGATGCGAGGGGCACGCGTGCAAGTATTCCGACCTTCCGTTTTTTAGCCAGTTCGAAAAACAGTTCAGCCGGACGCTGCCTGAACATATTATAAATTATCTGAACGGACTGAACATTCGGATATTCGATTGCTTTAATTCCTTCTTCGACTTTCTCTACGCTTACTCCGTAATACTTAATTTTCCCCTCTTTAACGAGATCGTCGAGTATATCGAATACTTCGGGCATATAATATACGGGCGTCGGAGGACAGTGAAGTTGCAACAAATCGATCGAATCGGTCTCGAGATTTTTAAGACTTCTCTCCACGAACGAAGTCAAATATTGCCGGTTATAGCCTTCGACTGTATGCGGTTCGAGACGCCTGCCGGCTTTGGTCGCTATATAAATTTTGTCTTTGTATTCCTTCCTCAGTTTGGCGAGCAATCGTTCGCTGCGACCGTCGCCATAGACGTCGGCCGTATCAAAAAAATTAACTCCCATATCGACAGCTTTATGGAGCGCTTTGATCGAA
This sequence comes from Melioribacter sp., assembly GCF_049325435.1. Taxonomy (NCBI): domain Bacteria; kingdom Pseudomonadati; phylum Ignavibacteriota; class Ignavibacteria; order Ignavibacteriales; family Melioribacteraceae; genus Melioribacter; species Melioribacter sp. Next base: position 68,737 of record NZ_JBMOLD010000014.1, read on the forward strand.
TCGTTGTCGTCTACTTTTCCCCACGAACCGCCGATAGCCCATGCGCCAAAACTTACTTCGGAGACTTTCCAGCCCGTACGTCCGAGTTCTCTGTATCTCATACTTCCCCCAATATTTATCAAACATTAATTTTGGTCGTTAAAAATTCATACAAACCCGCCGGCAATATACCGACAAATTTAGACATTAATACCGTAGGCAACGGAAATTGTATAATTCTTTTTTCTTTTTCAATTCCTTTAACTATTATTTCGGCAGCTTTGACGGGTTCGATAAGAAACGGCATTTTAAATTCGTTTTTGTCGGTCATCGGAGTTCTAACGAAACCGGGTTTAATGGTAATCACTTTAACGCCGTATGGTTTCAGTTCTACTCTCAGACCTTCGAGCATAATCGTGGCTGCGGCTTTGCTGGCGCAGTAGAAACCGCTGCCCGAATAGCCGCGATTATCCGCCAGACTCGACACGCCGGCAATTACTCCTTCCCTTCTTTTAATAAAATCAGGCAGCAATTTTTCTATCCAATAAACCATACCGAGCAGATTAACCGAAAACGTTTCTTCCGCATATTGCGAATTATATTCCCCGACGGTCATTCTGTGCCCGACGCCGGAATTTAAAATAGCGATATCGATTTTTCCGAATTTTTCGATTGCGGTATTATACGCCGCGTTCACTTCTTCTTTTCTGGAGACATCGCATTTTAATTTCAGAATATTACCGCCGTCTAAATCGAGTCGTTCGATATTTCGCGAGCAAAGAATAAGTCTGCAGTTTTTGAGCGTCAGTTTTTCAGCCAGAGCTTTTCCTATTCCGCTCGAAGCTCCGGTAATCAATACGATTTTGTCCTCGAATGTCATTTCGATTTTTTTATCGAAAGATAAGAATTTACGGCGATATTATTCGACGAAAGAATGAAAATATAAATTCAGATTTGCAGCATAAAACCGAAGACGAGCATACGCCTTCCGAAATAACTTTCGATTTCTTTTTTTTGTCCGTAATCGAACAAGTAACTGTATCCGAATAAGTTTTTGAAGCCGAATATATTCAGAGCTTCCGCATAAACGACAAGATAATACTTATTAAAGAGCATATTGTAATAAGTCAATCTCAGATCGATTCGTTTATAGTCGGGAAAGCGGACTGAATTATCGGCTCCGTAAATCGGTTCGTAGATGTCGTATTTTTCCTTATAGACCGCTCCCACAACGGGAGTGTATGGTCTGCCGGTTGCGTATCTGCAGGTAAATCCCAACTGGAAATAATCCGACAGAGTAAATTTCATAACCAGATTCAAATTGTGCGTAATATCGTAAGAACTGCGCGTTAAATTCTCGAAATCGATCCATTTTCTTTTTGTGTCGATATATCCGTACGAAATCCAGCCTGTAATTCCGTACGGAAAAATCCCTTTGTATATCAAATCGATCCCTTTTGCAAATCCGTATCCTGAATTGTCATAATTAGCAAAATCGTTTTCAGCAGGAAGGTCGTCGTAATCTTTGTAATAAAATTCCATGCGCAGGGAATTGTTGTCGTCCGGCGTAAATTCATACGAGAATATATAATGTTTTGCTCTCATCGGTTTCAGATCGGGATTACCGTCGTTCGGATTCAAGAGCCGGGGATCGGGCATTTGCCTGAACATCCCCGCTCCGAATCGAAATGTTGTTTTCTCAGATAGTTTATAACTGAGCGAAAATCTGGGGTCGGCCCACTCCGCATTCAATTGAAATATTTTATCGTATCGAATACCCGCTGCTGTCGATAAATTTTTTATACTGAATAAGTTTAGGTATTGAAGTTCGGTATATAATCCCGCTCTGTCGCCGTTTATTTTAGCGTCGATATTTATGTATTCGGCGCCCGGCCTGATATCGTAATCGTAATACGGAACCTTACCGAGATATTCTATTCTTCTCGATTCGAATTCGAAGCCGCCAAGTAATTTAACTTTTTGCGCTATCCGATATTCCGCATCGCTCCTGAATGAAATTACATTTTCGGTTTTTTCAATATCAAGCGTTCCGATTTTCCAAAGGTTTTTGAACCGGTTGTAGCCTACCGCCGTTTTCAAAAGAAGATTTTTGAAGACCGGATTAATCGACTGTAAATTGACGAGGTAATTCGAAGAGTTGCCGTTAAAAACGCCGTTATACTCGGCTCTTTCCACATTAACGCCCTGTTTGTCGTCCGCAGCCATAACAAAAAGTTTGAGTCTCGAAGATTTCGAATATTTGACAATTGCCCCTGCGGTAAAATTCCTGGATACGGGAGCGACTGTCATCCTTTCTCTGCCGCCGTTCAACCAGAAGATCGGGTCGGTATAGCTTTGAGAAAAGTCGGCATAAATTCCTGTCGATTCGTTTTCCTGCATATAACCGTAAGACAAGTCTAAACTTGCAAGAGAGAGTCCGAAACTCCCGCCGTTATTAACGGGAAGGTCTTTCGTTTCGATGTCGAGAACGCCCGAGAGCGCATTGCCGTATTTAACGGAAAATCCTCCGCTCGAAAAGTAAACCGATTTGATGGCGCTCTGTTTCAAATTCGAAAAGAGTCCGCCGTAAGAAGATTCCAACGTATACGGATGATAAACCGGGGTTTGATTTATCATTGTAACGGTTTCCAGCGGGTCGCCTCCTCTAACATATAGTTCCGCGCTTTCGGAAACGTGCGTGATTCCCGGCATCGTCTTGAGCGATTGATATAAATCCGCAGCCCCGCCGGGCGTGGTAAGCACGTCCATTCTGTTTATTACCAGTCCTTTCTCTTTTTCGGAACCGTAGGAACTCGCCGAAATAACCGTTTCCTTCAGTTCGACCTCTTTTTCTTTTAGGACAATAATTAATTCTATTTCTCCGCTGCGAAACAATTCGATTTCCGTTTTGAATTTTTCGTATCCGATAATGCTTGCGCTCAAGATTGCTTTGCCTCTCTTCGAAGAGACAAATTCGAAGTAGCCCGACTCGTTTGTCATAGCGCCTTCGAAAGAACCTTCGATAAATACATTCACATACGGAATCGGCTTGCCATCGGCGTCTTTTACATATCCTTTAACCGTCGTACGGCTCTGTGCATTAATATTCAAGGCTACCAATATGCAAAAGAGCGTTTTCAAAAAAACATTATTCATTCTCATATTCCTTTATTTTTTCTTCTGCTTCAGGTATAAGCGCGTGTTTAATCCATCCGTATTCCGGCTCCGAGTTCAATGCCCTGTTGTAAGCAAAGAGAGCGGATTGTATATCTTCCAATTCAACGTATGTTCTGCCGAGCCAGGCGAGCGATTCGGCGTATCCCCATGCAGGAAGATTGCGATAATTTTCGAAGAGAAAAGTTGCTTTGCTGAAATTCTTGAGAGCTTCCTCGAAGCTGCCGCCGAACATTTTAGGAGTATTGAACTTCATCATTCCCCTGATTACGTATGAATACGGATTTTCCGGATCGATTGACTGAGCCTCGTCGAGGAGTTGATGAATTTTGGGCGAAAGCGTAACCGCGCTTATCGGATTCGTTGCAATTTTCATCATATAAATTGCAGCTTTTATTACGAGCGCGTCGGCTCTTATGTCGTCAAATTCGAGCAGCCGTTCGACATCTTTAAGAGTCGCTTCGTAATAGTTGCCGAAGACGCTTTTGTTGCCCATATTCATTTCGAGCAATTTGTAACCGAGCAGCGCGCTATAATAAGCGGCATTGTGATTCCCGCCGGTATAGGCGAGTTCATTAAATTCCGAACGAAGTTTTTCGAGATCCGACGAGTCATATCTCAAATACGCGCTTTTTGCAAGACCGATAAGACTGTCGACGCGCTCAACCTGAGAATACAATACAGACGAAACAACTAAGACGAACAGACAAATTAATGATTTCATTTTTCCTCCTCAAAGTACTTTAAAAAATAAAGCGGCAAAACAAAAAATTTTTCTTACTTCTTTCCTATTATTTTTTCCAGTTGTTCTATATATGCTTCGAATGCTTTTCTTCCTTTAGCTGTCAATTTATACGTGGTTTTCGGTTTCCGGTCGATAAATTCTTTTTTCGAGCTGATATATCCGGAGTCTTCGAGTTTTCTCAGATGAACGCTCAGATTGCCGTCGGTGGCTTTTACTTTTTCCTTGAGAAAATTGAATTCCGCTTCTTCCAGTCCGATCAAAACCGACATAATCGCAAGGCGAATTCGGGAATGAATAACTTCGTCGAGCTTTTGATAATTAAAATCTTTTCCGGATTTATCGGTCAATCCTGCTCTCCATCTCCTTTTTATACTTTTTGTAGATTACAATTCCCGGCACGGTTTGAAACGCCAACATCATCAAAGCCATCAAGAGGAGCTGCATTTCCGAGTGAATAAAGAAAAGAATCAGCGCGCCGCACCACCAGCCTGCGGAAACGTTGGTCAGCCATTTACTCTCGAGAATTTTTCCCGTCACCATATATCCGATTCCCATAATTACGGACAAAAGCGGATTGATCGACATCGGATTAATATTTCCCGAGAGCGTGCCGACAAAACCTATTAAAGTCATACTGATCCCCGCGGCGAGCCAAACCGAAGAAATCAATTTTCCGGCGTATGTTTTCGGAAAACTCTTTTCGTTTTTTCTTTTGTTATAAAATGAATAGAGCCAGCCCGCGGGAATAAGCACGACCCATACATAAAAATAGTTGAAATAAATGTGCAATTTAATCGGGATATACATCGCCAGCATACCCACAATTACAAGCGCGCCCCAGAAGATGTAATCCTTGCCGTTATAAACCACTTCCCTTTTTGTTTCTTCGATTACTTTTCTGATAAACCGAATATCCTCTAACGCCCTGTTGCCGTCCACGCCTCCTCCTATTACAAAGTGCTTTGTTTTTCAAAGCACAAATTAAGCGAACTTTTCCTCTTTGTCAAGCATATTTTTTTTAATTAATAATTTTCCTTTTTATACTCGGAAAAGAGCACAAAAAGAAAATTGACGGCGAACGTGTAAGCGATTAGAAATGCAATTCCCGCAATAACTTCCGCTTGAAATCCAGGTCGAAAAACAATTCCCTCTTTCAAAAAGAGGTAATAATGATAAAGGCTTCTCATATTTATAATTGCCAGCAGCACAACGGGTAGCAGCACGAGGTTCACCGCTCTTCTCAAGCGCTTTCTTCCTTTTGCTATTTCCCTGAAAAAAAAGAAAAAGACAGCAATCGCCGCCGAATTAAGGACTCTCAGACTTTCGGAAGCAATTCTGAATTCAAGAAGACAATCGGGGAACAACTCTTCGAGTATTCTCATTAGGATCAATGTCGCAATGAATACAATCGCCAGCCTTAGAGAGAGCTTTGCGCCGGCAGCCAATCTTTTTTCGTTGATTAAAAGCGCCGCGGCAATATAAACAATCGACAAGTTCGAAATCGCCCAGAGAACCGTCGTTGTAAATCTCACCGAGGCGTCGTAGCCCAACGTCGGCTGCATTGTATAGATTAATTTATGCACCGACAAATAAACAATTCCGACTACAGCCGCAAGAGACGCGGCTGGTATATTAAATATTATTTCTTTTTTTATCATAATCCGGATTTAATTGTAACTGTATTTAATCATCAACACTCGCAACAATTCCCGATTTAATTCGAGAATTTTCATAACATGGACTTCTTCGCCTTTATTATTGTATACAAAAATCAATCTTTCCGCGCCGTTGAATTTCCACGTGCCTGTCTCCAAATAGTGGGCGTCGGCGGGATGCAGCACAAGCCAGCTGCAGGCGCCGTCGTCGTTGAATGTAATCCTTCTGCGAAAACGCGATGGAGGAAATTCTTTATATCCTTCCGGCCGGAATATATCCGTACTGTCGGTCTTCTCCTCGTACGAATCGTACCACGTATTGAACAACAAGCCGATTTCTATTGCTTCGCTCTTAGTAGGTTCCTCGTTACATGCCGTCGTTGACAGTAAAATTGTAAATACGGCGAATATGATATGTCGGTTAATATATCCCATAAAAAGACTTTTAATGCGATTCAAAATAAAAACCTGCCCGGAGAAAAGCAAAGAAGAAAATGAAGCTTGACACTTGTAGACGACCGGTCTATTTTAGAGTTTATGAATTCCGCTAAAATGAAAATACTTCAATCCGCCGCGTTTCTGATACGCAAAAAAGGATTCAATCATACCGGCATTCAGGAAATTCTCGAAACAGCAGGAGCGCCCAAAGGCTCTTTCTACTATTACTTCAAAAGCAAAGAAGAACTGGGAGTTGAACTGATCGATTTCTATATCGAGTTTTTCCGCGCCAAGATAGAAGAAATAATGTCCGGCAAATCGAAACCCGGCATTAAACGAATTAAAAAATTCATAGCCGTCTTCAACGATATATTCGTATCCGAGAACTATTCGGGAGGTTGTCCGCTCGGCAACCTCGCCCAGGAAATGGGAGATCTGAATGAAAAATTCAGACTAAAAGTATCCATGGCTTTCGAGGAAATAGAGTCGTTTGTTAAAACCTGTCTCGACGACGCGGTTGCCGCCGGCGAAATCGATAATTCCGTGAACACAAAAAAGACCGCGCAATTAATCATCAACAGTTGGGAAGGAGCCATTATGAGAATGAAGGTTGAGAAATCGCTGGCGCCGATTAAATTGATGGAAAAAATGATAATAGACCGGTTGATTTTGAAAAAACCGGCAAAGGATAAAAAATCAAAAAAATAAATATATCAAAGGGAGTTTTTGAATATGGCAGACGTCAATTATATGAGCAAATTTCCCGCCGCGCCGCTCGCATTTCTGAAAAAACTTAAAAAGAATAACAACCGGAACTGGTTCGAAGAACACCGCCGGGAATATGAAGAGGACTTTCTCATGCCGGCGCAGGCATTCGTGGAAATTATGGCGATGCATTTAATCGAAATCAAGCCGTCGTTTCAGGCAATTCCCAAAATCGACAAATCGATTTTCAGACTACATCGCGACGTTCGATTCAGCAAGGACAAAAAACCGTACAAGACCAATCTCGGCATTCTCTTCTGGGAAGGAAAAGGCAAAAAAATGGAATCGAGCGGACTCTATTTCCACGTCGATCCGGAATCCTTTTTTATTGCTGCGGGGATGTACGAGTTTACCAAAGACCAATTAAAAAAATACCGGGAGACCGTAGCGATTGAAGCCAACGCCGTAGAATTAGACCGGATATTGAAGAAGATCGAAAAGAAAGGATACACAATCGGAGGCAAAAGTTACAAGCAAGTTCCGAGAGGATTCGACAAAGATTATAAATATTCGGAATTGTTGCTCTACGGCAGTCTTTACGCATACGACGAAAAAGACGTTTCTTTTCTGGAAGACAAAGATCCGGTAAAACTCAGCATTCGCACATTGAAGGATTTACTGCCGCTGCACAATTGGCTGGCGGAAAATATTTGCGGGTGACCGCTCTATTTTTTTCTTTTACCCAGCCATAACAAAAATCCGGTTACGGGAAGAGAAGCGCAGAAAAGACTTACAAAGAATGCAACGGTTTTGCCGGCTATTCCTCCGATTGCGCCTACGTGAACGTCATAGTTCATTCTAATGATAGAATCGGCAAAATCCGCATCTTCTGCTCTGCCGTATAAACTCGGGGTGTTTATTTCTTCCAGTGTATATTGATCGAAAAAAAGATAATCGGCATTGTAGTAAATCCCTTTCTTTTTATATACTTCTGCGTATATAGATGACGAATCGGAATGCGGAAAATGGATTTCGTATCCGTCGGCATCAGGATAACTGCCCTTCAAAATAGGAAGCAGCTCGTCTATACGAGTTTGCATTTCTTCGTTTTTTCCAATCGAGACATTGTTCGGTATAATGAAACGCGGGTCTTTTTCTCCGCCGGCTCCTTTATAAACAATATAGTAAAACCAATCGTAAGCCATTACTGCGCCCGTAAAAGCGATAATGAAAGCAAGAAAGAAAATATAAAAGCCGATTATTGAATGAAGGTCGTAATTCTTTCTTTTCCACCTTGTATTAATATTCCAATCGAACCACAATCGTCTTTTCTTATTTTTTCCTTTAGTCCACAGATAAAATCCGCTGATTAACGCAATCATAAAAAGGAGGACGGATACTTTGACTATCTCCGAGCCAATTTCTTCCGGGAGCCACAAACCAAGGTGCCCTTCAAGCAAAAAAGCAAAAAAACCTTCCAGATGATTTTCGCTTTTGAGTATTTTGCCGCTGTACGGATCCAGATATACGCTGCTGTAAAATTCAGGCTCCGGTTCATAAAAAATCACTTCAAGAGGTTCGTTGGCTTTGCCGTAGTAAATGCCGTGAATCGATTTTCCTGGAAAAACTTTCGAGGCAATTTCTTTTGCGGCGCTCGGAATCAATGGCTGCTGGTTTCTAACGGGTACGGCGAGCGCTCCGCATACCAGATTATTTATTTCTTCATTAAAAACCCAGAGACTCCCGGTTAAAGAAACAATCAGAACAACGACGCCCGTCAACAGTCCTATAATTTCGTGTATTTTTAGGATAATTTTTTTCATTCCGCCCCTTTCAAAAAATCGCGGGGACTGCGCCAATTCTGTTTTTGCGCAGTCCCGCATTAATATTCAACTACATTCTAAAAAAGCCTTTAATGGTTTTGCCGTTTATTTTAGCTCCTCTTACCGCCGAAGCGGATTCGATGTCAATTTGATAGACGTAAGCGTCGCCTGCAGTTTCAACGCTTACATAAACCTTTCCGTCTTCCACAAGCAGCGGAGTCGAGGTATATCTTTTCGCATGGAGAGGAATATTTGCAACGTCTGTAGCGGTCTGATTAACAAGGTCGAGAATGACAAGTTTTTGGTTGAAAACGGTTCTGCCGAAGGCGGTCCACAGTCCGCCGTTGTCGTCCGTTAGAATCCTGGCAAGCGCTTTATTATTTCCCAGATAGTCAAACCAGAAGATTTTTCCTCCCGTAATACTTTCTACATTAAAGAAATAATTCGGGTCAAAGTCGGCGCTGCCCGCTTTGATTCTTAAAATGCCCGAAGGTTTTGACGACGCCGGCGAAAAGCCCGCCATCGAGGCTCCGCACGAAAACGAATAGAGATCGCCGTTTTCGGTTTGAATCAATCCGGTTGCCGCGCCGTTAACGCCAATGTTCGACGTGCGCGGATCGGAAATTATTTTCTCCGGCACAGCTCCGACGTCGGGATACGAATAAACCGCAATAAATGCGCTGTCGGGACTCGGAGTGGTAAACCACCCTTTGGCGTCGAGTTTATGAAAGGGTATAAAAAGTTTGTCTCCTCGCACCTGCAAAGCCGTAGGCCAAGCGACTAACGAGTCTTCCTGAGATTCGAAAATCCGGGTGCCTACTATTTTGCTTACAAGCGCAGTATTCACGTCCACAAAATAGAGTCTTCTGTTTGCAAATCCGGCGCGCGGTATTTCCATTGCAAGCATTGTTTGATTGTCATCCGAATTGCCGAACATTTCAAGCGAATTCTCAAATATGAACTCGCCCTTTTTAACAATATTACCGTTTTGATCTTTTACATAAGCGGCGCACTGATTGTCTTCGCTGTATCCCGACGCAAAAAGTGTATTGCCTACTTTATGAAAGAATCTCCAGCCGGTCAATTCTATTCCCTGTCCAACGGCGGAAATTTCCCCCTCCATTATGTTTTCCTGTGTTATCAGATATTCTGTTTCGTCGCCGCCTGTGGTTTTAAATGCCATTGTAATTCCCTTTGAAATCTCCGTCTCTACGGGGTCGGTAGCGCCGGACTCTCCGCACGATATGACGATTATCGCAGAAAATATAATTGATAAAATTAATTTGAGTTTGTTTTTGAAAACAATATTAGACATGTTATACCTCGCATTATTTATAAAAATATCTGAGTTTTATGTTGAACGCCCTTCCGGGTTTTTGTATCATAAAATTATCGTACGCCAGCTTGTCGAAGATATTGGCAATCGAGAATGTAATATTGTACCTGCCTTCATTCATACTGAATTCGACATGAATATCCTGAATGAGCTGAGAAGGAATAACATTTTTTCCTCTGGCATCGCCTAAATTTTCCCAGGTCAGAAAAAATTGATGCACATAACGCAATGAATAATAGAGGTTTATCTTTCGAGGAGATGATTTCCGGTTCAAACTTATTCCAAGCGAGTTGTTGAAAAAGAAATACGGCACGTTCGGAATGCGGCTTTTATAGTTAGTATTCGGCAAGCCTTCGTCGAATTCGGTATCGTCCAACAAATTTTGATATGTTATATTTGAGTTTAACGATACGAAATCATCGTAACTGAAAGAAAACGCTCCTTCTATACCGTCGGCTTTTACGTTCCTTAGATTTTCATATTCTCCGAAAGGTCCCAACGGATTAAACCGTATAAAATCTTTCGATAAACGATAAAAATAATTTACTCCGGCTTTAACCTCCCAGAGTCCCGACTCGAATCGGTAGTCTATTCCAAGATTCAGATTATAGCTTCGTTCGGGACTTAAATTCGGATTAGGCAAAACATAAATGCCGTCGCCCAATATTTCGTAACTCTCCGGTATTCTATAGGCTTTCTCAAAAGAATTCTTGATAAGTAACTTTTCCAACGGGCTGTATGACAGGGCAAAACCGTAGCCCGAGCGGAAGAGCTCCGGTTCCGTTATTATTTCCGTATCGTCATAATCGATAGTAATTATTTTTGCGCGGTAGAGATAACTCTTGGCAAAGAGATTGAACTCAAAGCGGTCGTTATATTTGAATGTGTAATCAGCTCCCGAAAGAATCTTATTGATATAATTGGGAGATTCGAACGAGCGATTGAATTCGTCTACTTTGTCTTTTCCCTTTCTAACGACATAATTCTGGACTATATTAATTCCAAGAGAATGGGAATGAGAAAATTTATAAATTGTTCCGATATTATTGGAAATAATAAAATCGGAAAATTCAAATAACGATTTACGCTCGAAGAGCTCTCCTTTCGGATCGCTTTCATCGCGCTTAATCGACTCGCCCGCCCAATTAAATTTGAAATGAGACGTATCAACTACGCTTTCGCTGACTATTCCCGCCGCCGAATATGCTTTGAGTTCCATGTTATCAAATTGATTCGAATAAGTGACGCCGGCGATTGCAGTTCGATTTGTCGTATGAAATCTACCGAATACTCTGTAAATATTATTATCCGGGTGCTGGTAATCTTTATTATTGCCCGCAAGTATTATTCTCAGCGAAATTTTATCGGCATACTTTCTTTCGAACAAGCCCGTTTCGGCGTTAATCATCATTGAACTATAACTGTCGTGGAAGCGCCTGATATCGATATTCTTAATAAAATTGCCGAGTTCCAGATCGTAAACCGGAGCGTTTTTCATAATGAAGTCATTGTCCGAATAATTCCAGAATATAGAAGCTTTGAGAAAATATTTCCTCGTATTGTCGGCATACTGACCGTTTAAAGAAAATCGGTGAGTGTTAAAAGAGCCGAGAGAATATGAGGCGTCCAGATATGAAGTTTTCCAGTATCCGGTAACAATATTAACGGCTCCTCCGAGCGCGTCGGCGCCGAGAGATATAGGGACAACTCCTTTGTAAATTTCTATCTTCTCGATCAGATTAACCGGGAAATTATTCAAGGTAAGAGCAGAACCGAAATTCTCTAGAGGTATGCCGTCGATAAAATATCTGATTTGATTTCCAGAAAGTCCGTTCATACTCAAATTAAAGCCGGAACCCAAGCCACCGCTTTCACGCAAATGAATTCCCGGAGCCGAACTTAGCAGGCGATTTCCGTCTACAGGCAAATTCTTTTTTTCTCTACTTTCCAGAACAGCAACGGAAAATCCTCTTTCTCTCAAGAGCTGCGCTTCCGACTTGCCTTCAACCAGGACGCTTCCGAGTTCTACCGCTTTTTCCGTCATTTCGAAGTTAAGATTCAGGCTGTCTCCCTCTGAAATTAAAATTTCTTTAGTGATAGTAAGGAATCCTATTCCGGAGACATTTATAATGTTTTTTCCCGAAGGCACATTTGAAATTTTGTAGGTGCCCTCGGAATTCGTAGCCGCTCCGATTCCCCTGTTTTTAATAAATACATTGATACCAGGCAACGGCTCTCCGTTTACATCGGTTATTTTTCCGAAAATTACGGCTGAGCCTTTTTGTGCGTAAATAGCGCTATAAGAACAGAATACCAGAATAAGAAAGAGTAATTTATATTTGATCATAATTTAAATTTAGACTAAGTCAAAATAATGACTGCAAATATAAGTTCTCTGTCTCTTATTTACAAGATTTTATAAATTCTGTGTGAAAAAAAGGGGATGTCGACTAAGTCGGCATCCCCGAAGATATGCTTAGACTCTTTTTTAAAGTAAATTTACTTCTTCGAAAAGCTGAGTCGGCCCCGGTCGTCGTATCTCACCACAATTGTATCGCCGCTTTCGAAATTGTTCATCAACAATTCGCTTGCCAGCGGATTTACAAGGTATCTCTGAATAGTGCGTTTCAGCGGACGCGCGCCGTATGTTACGTCGTATCCGTGACTGACGAGGAAATCTTTCGCTTCTTCTTCCACTTCCAGAGTCAACCCTTTTTCGGCTAACATTTTGCCTACCCGTTGCAATTGAATGTCGACAATCTGATTGATTTCGGATTTCAGCAACGGCTTGAAAAGAACCACTTCGTCTATACGGTTTAAGAATTCCGGACGTATCGCCTTGCGCAACAATTCTGTCAAAGAAACCCGCAATTCGCCCATAATGTTTTCGAAATTCTCCTCGTTAATCTCGCTCAGTTTTTCCTGTATCAGATGCGAACCGAGATTAGAGGTCATTATTATAATCGTATTCTTGAAATCGACTGTTCTGCCTTTGTTGTCTGTCAAACGTCCGTCGTCGAGCACCTGCAGCAGTATATTGAATACGTCCGAATGAGCTTTTTCGATTTCGTCGAGCAGAACCACCGAGTAGGGTCTTCTTCTGACGGCTTCTGTTAATTGACCGCCTTCTTCGTAGCCGACATATCCCGGAGGAGCTCCGATAAGTCGGGAAACCGAATGTTTCTCCATATATTCGCTCATGTCGATACGTATCATGGCGTGCTCGTCGTTGAAAAGGAATTCCGCCAGAGCTCGGGCAAGTTCGGTTTTACCTACGCCCGTAGTGCCGATAAAGATAAACGATCCGATCGGTCGATTGGGATCCTGCAATCCGGCTCTCGACCTTCTGATTGCGTTTGCAACGGCGGCTACTGCGTCGTCCTGTCCGACCACGCGTTTATGCAATTCTTCTTCGAGTCGGAGCAGTTTCGAGCGTTCGCTTTCGAGCATTCTGCTGACGGGAATGCCAGTCCATTTGGCTACAATTTCGGCAACGTCCTCGGCGTCGACCTCTTCTTTCAACATTTTCATTTCTTTCTGTATTTTGGCGAGCTCTTCGGTCTCTTTTTTGAGTTGTCTTTCGAGTTCGTTAATAACGCCGTATCTGATTTCCGCTACTTTTCCGAGGTCGCCTTCGCGTTCATATCTTTCTGCATCGGCTTTAGCTTTTTCAATTTCGCTCTTCATAGAGCGAATTTTTTGGATCTTTTCTTTTTCAAGAATCCAGTGACTCTTCAACCTGTCGCGTTCTGCAATCAATTCATTCAATTCTTTTTGAAGCTCTTCGAGACGCGAGGCCGAGTCCGGGTCTTTTTCGCGTTTCAAAGCTTCGCGTTCAATTTCGAGCTGTTTAATTTTTCTTTCTAAAGCGTCCAATTCTTCCGGCATCGAATCGATTTCGATGCGGAGTTTCGACGCCGCTTCGTCGATCAGGTCGATTGCCTTATCGGGCAAAAACCTGTCGGAAATATATCTGTTGGAAAGTTGAACTGCCGCGACAATAGCGCCGTCGGTTATGCGAACGCCGTGGTGAACTTCGTAACGTTCTTTCAACCCTCTTAGAATCGAAATAGCGTCTTCCTCGCTCGGTTCGGCGACAAATACGGGCTGGAATCGTCTTTCGAGAGCGGCGTCTTTTTCAATATACTTTCTGTACTCGTCGAGCGTAGTAGCGCCGATAGCATGCAGTTCGCCTCTTGCCAGAGCCGGTTTCAATATATTAGCCGCGTCCATTGCGCCTTCGGTTCTGCCGGCGCCTACCAGCTGGTGTATCTCGTCGATAAAGAGAATGATTTCCCCGTTGGAATTCTGCACTTCTTTTACTACAGCCTTCAGGCGTTCTTCGAACTGTCCTCTGTATTGAGCGCCGGCTACGAGCGCGCCCATATCGAGAGCTACAATTCTTTTCGAGCGGAGAGTTTCCGGCACGTCTCCGGAAACAATTCTATGCGCTATGCCTTCGGCTATTGCCGTTTTACCCACGCCGGGCTCGCCAATTAAAACCGGATTGTTTTTCGTTCTGCGCGAGAGCACCTGCAACACGCGACGAATCTCTTCGTCCCTCCCGATAACCGGGTCGAGTTTATTTGTGCGCGCCAGTTCGTTCAAATCGCGTCCGTATTTCTTTAAAGCCTGATAAGTGTCTTCCGGATTTTGAGAAGTAACCCTCTGATTGCCGCGTATCTCTTTCAATGCGGCAAGAATCACATTTTTGTTTACTCCGTTTTCATTGAGCAGTTTTCCGACCGCTCCTTTATCTTCGCTCAGCGCAATCAATATGTGTTCGTTGGACACATATTCGTCTTTCAAACTTTTCGCTTCTTCAACCGCCTGGTCGAATACTTTGGCGGTATTCATCGACAACTGCTGATTGCCCAAACCGGCGCCGGTAACTTTCGGCAGCCTTTCGAGCAATTCCGCTGTCTTTATCTTCAGTTTGTCGATACTGCCTCCCGCTTTCTGAATTATCGATGAGGCAACTCCCGAACCGTCCTGCAATATTGCCGCAAGAATGTGTTCGGGCTCGACTATCTGATTGTTGTAGTTTTGGGCAATCTCAATCGAGTTTTGTATCGTCTCCTGAGCCTTTATTGTAAATTTGTTAAAGTTGTATGCCATTTTTTCATCCTAATTTTTTTGCCCTTATAAAAAGTATAAGAATAAAAAGTTTCTAAAACAAAAAAATATTACTAATTAGTATAATATTAATTAGAAATAATTCCGGCTTATATTCCTCTTTTCATCCGGATGTAAAATAGACTATCGAAAGTGATATAATTATTATAATTTTGCAATATTTATTTTTTTAAAAGATGACGCATACAATATCAACAAACGAAGATACAATTACGGCAATTGCCACCCCGCCGGGAGTGGGAGCGATAACCGTAATAAGAGTTAGCGGACCGGATACTTTTTCGAAAGTCGATTTGATTTTCAGAGGCAGAAAAAAAATTTCCGAGTGCAATACGCATACGATTCATTACGGAACGATCGTCGATCCCAACGGAGAAGTGATTGACGACGTATTGGTGTCGGTCTTCCGATCGCCGAATTCATACACCGGCGAAGACTCGGTAGAAATTAGCACACACGGCAGTCAATTGATTGCCGAAAAGATTATCGGTTTGCTCGTCGAGTGCGGAATCAGAATTGCCGAGCCGGGTGAATTTACAAAGCGCGCATTTTTAAACGGCAGACTCGACTTGGCTCAAGCCGAAGCGGTTGCCGACGTTATAAATTCCCGGTCCGAGGCATCGCTCAGAGGAGCGCGCAATCAACTTGACGGACTCCTATCCCAAAAAATCGACACTTTGAGAGAAAAGCTAATTAATACTTCCTCTCTTATAGAACTCGAACTCGATTTTGCCGAGGAAGACATAGAACTTTTGCCTCTTGCAAAAATAATTTCGAACATCGGGGAAATCGAAAAAGAAATCGACGAACTTCTCAAATCGTTTCGATTCGGAAAAGTAATCCGCGACGGCGTCAACGTAGCGCTCGTGGGAAAACCGAACGTCGGCAAATCCTCCCTCTTGAATTATTTATTGAAAGAGGCGCGGGCGATTGTGAGCGAAATACCGGGCACCACACGCGACATTATCCGGGAGGAAGTTACAATCGAAGGAATACTTTTCAAATTATACGACACGGCAGGCATACGGCTTACCGAAGATGTCATCGAAAAAGAAGGAGTCGAAAGGAGCCGCAAAGCAGTCAGCGACGCCGACGTTGTCCTTTTTCTCAACGACTCGACTCACGGTTTCGACAGAGATATTTACGACGAACTGCTCAAACTCCAGAAAGAGGAACGAATCTTAAAAGTGGCGAATAAAATAGATTTAAAACCCGGACTCGACAAAAGTTTCGACGTTGGCATCTCTGCAAAAACGGGAGAAGGAATCGAGGAACTCTTCAGGAAATTGAAAGAAAAAGCTCTCGGAAGCGGAACTTATACGGAAAAATCCGCCGTTGTAACAAACTTGCGCCATTACAACGCATTAAATAAGGCAAAAGAACATCTTATCGGAGCCAAAAATTCGATCAAAGAAGGATTGACCGGCGAATTTGTGGCGGTCGATCTGAGAAACGCCGAGAATTCGCTCGGAGAAATTATCGGAAAAGTTACAACCGACGACATACTCAATAATATATTTGCAAAATTTTGCATCGGGAAGTGAGGTTTCACGTGAAACCAGGAAGCCCAAAATCCCATCCCGGAATTTATAAGTTTCACGTGAAACGAATTCAGAGAAAGGAAACTTTATGAAGAGTTATGATTTAATTGTTGTCGGCGGCGGACACGCCGGAATCGAAGGAGCCGTAGCCGCCGCTAAAATGGGCTGTTCCGTAGCGGTCATTACAATGGACAAAAACGGATTCGGACGAATGTCGTGCAACCCGGCTATCGGAGGCAGCGCAAAAGGACATCTCGTACACGAAATCGACTCCCTCGGCGGCGTTATGGGTTTAATCGCCGACCGCACAGGAATTCAGTTCAGAACATTGAATAAATCGAAAGGACCTGCCGTCTGGGCGGGACGCAGTCAGAACGACAGGGAACTCTATTCTGCCGAAGCTTCACGCGTGGTTCAATCGACACCCAACCTAGAGATTATTGAAGATTCCGTAATCGAAGCCTTCGAGGAAAACAGAAAAATAAAAGGCGTTAAAACTGCAAAAGGCGTTGAATACGGCTGTAAAGCTTTGATTGTCTGCTCGGGCACGTTTTTGAACGGATTGATGTATACGGGACTTAACGCATTCAAAGGCGGAAGATACGGAGAACCTCCCGCCGTCGGATTGACAGAATCTCTGGTTAATATGGGTTTCGAAGCGGGACGACTCAAAACCGGCACTCCTCCGCGACTCAAAAAAGATTCGATAAACTGGGATGTTCTGCAGGAACAGCCAGGCGACAATCCCCCGCAACCTTTTTCTTTAAGAACCCCTCCCGAAGAATTTCCGTATCAGCCTCAAATGAGTTGTTACATAACCTACACCGATACCGAAGTTCATAAAATTCTGGAAAAGGGTTTCGAACGCTCTCCCCTTTTTACGGGAATTATCAAAGGCAGAGGTCCCCGTTACTGTCCTTCAATCGAAGACAAAATTTACCGCTTTTCGGACAAAGACCGCCATCAGCTTTTTCTGGAACCCGAAGGTTTAAATTCAGACCTGATTTATATAAACGGTTTTTCGACTTCGCTGCCCGAAGAAATTCAACTCGAAGCTCTACGTAAAATAAAAGGTCTTGAAGAAGTCGAAATGGTACGCCCTGGCTACGCAGTCGAATACGACTTCTTTCCCCCCTATCAGGTCGATTTGACTCTCGAAACAAAATTGATTGAAGGACTCTACTTTGCAGGACAAATAAACGGGACTTCCGGATACGAAGAAGCCGCCGCACAGGGATTGGTTGCCGGTATTAATGCCGCATTGAAAATTCAGGGCAGACCCGAATTTTTTCTCAAAAGAAGCGAGGCTTATATCGGAGTGTTGATCGACGATTTGGTGGACAAATCGACCGACGAACCCTACAGGATGTTTACTTCGAGAGCGGAACATAGACTCGTCCTCCGTCAAGACAACGCCGACAGACGACTAATGAAATACGGTTTTCAATTCGGTCTTATACCCGAAGATTTATACAACGATTTGAAAAGGCGGGAAATTTTAATTACGAAATCGAAAGACTTTCTTGATAACACAAAAATTCATCCCGACGAAATCAATCCCCTACTCGAAAGCATCGGTTCTTCCCCGCTCAACAATTCCGAACAGATTGCCAAGGTTTTGAAACGTCCGGAAGTAAAAATTGACGAATTGTTGAAACGGATTTCCGTCAATCACGGCGAAAATAAATTGATAAAAGAGCTCCTGAACGATCCGAAAGCTCTTCTTCAGGTGGAAATCGAGATCAAATACGAAGGATACATTCAACGCCAGTTTGAATTGATCGAAAAGATGGAAAAGATGGAAGACTTGCTAATTCCTTCTAATTTTGACTACAATAATTTAAAGGCTGTTTCTGCCGAAGCTCGTGAAAAATTGAGCAGGGTTCGTCCCCGCTCAATCGGGCAGGCGTCCCGTATTTCGGGCGTTTCCCCTTCGGATATTTCCGTATTATTAGTATATTTGAAGGGCTAAATTTTGAGGTGTTTTTGGATTTATTTGAACAATACCTGAAAGAACTGAAGACCTTCTACTGGGAAAACAACATTGTTCCGGACGAATATCAGCTGGAAAGATTGGCGCGCTTTGCAGAGTTGGTCGTTGAAAAAAATTCTAAAGTAAATTTAATCTCAAGAAAAGACACGCAGAATATTATCGAGAATCACGTATTTATCTCCTCTTTTATTTCCGAATTCATACCGAAAAAAGTAACCAGATTTATCGACATCGGAACAGGCGGAGGGTTTCCCGGAATACCCCTCGCAATTACACGTCCGCTTCTCAAAGGCGTACTTGTCGATTCCACGGCAAAAAAAATCGACGCAGTCAAAGAGTTCATCGACAAACTCAAACTCACCAATCTTACTGCCGAAAATTCACGCGTTGAAAGCGACGAGTTCATTCAAAAATACGCCGAGAGTTTCGACATGGTCGTAAGCAGGGCGACCGTGCCGCTGATAATATTAATTCGTTATGCACTACCGCTTATTAAAGAAAAAGCTTATCTCGTCTCGCTTAAAGGCGGAGATTTGTCAGAAGAACTTAAAATCGCCGCTACAAAATATAAAGCTTATATTAAGAAAGACACCATCTTCGAGCTGGCATACAAACCGACCAACTGCCGTAACGAAAAAGGAAAGAAACTTATCATACTCGAAATCTCCAAGTGACACCAGGCTGTCATTCCCGTTTAAAGTATAATCCGCTTTCCGTTTCTCAAATACGCTTCAGCGTCTATACGCGAGGTATATCGAACGGATGGGAACCGGCATACCCGACATGACAGGAATGCAGGTTTAAAGAGCCCGAATTTGTTCAATACGAAACATTTACATCGATAATCTGGCGAAAAGTACAAGTTGACGAACTGGTTGCCCGTCAAGACACCAAGCAAGTAAAAAACTTGATACTGATAATTAAAGATGAAATGACGAGAGACGAACTTCAGGAAAAACTTCAGCTAAAAGACAGAGAGAATTTTTGTATAAGTTTGAAGGCAGAGCAACTTTAATTATTTTTTTCATTCTTAATTACCGACTTAACGCCGGAACAATAACAAAATTAGCGCAAGCAAAAAATTAATACATCCCAACGCTCGCATGTACGGCTCGAGTATTTTAATCTCCGTAAAATCTCCTGTATCCTTATGCTGCATCTAAAAAATTCTCATTGACCTTTTCATTCCTTATAGCTATAATAACCCCCGACAAATATTCCCTTCCGCGCAGAATTTCCCGTGTTGATTAAGGGCGGTATCCTGCGAAAGTAATTATTAATAAATAGATGCTTTCATGAAGAAATTCGACACCGAAGTTCATCTCAGCCGGGAGATGAAACTGATGGACGCCACGTTAATCGGCGTCGGGGCAATGATCGGCGCGGGCATCTTCGTATTGACGGGAATTGCAGCCGGGGTCGCCGGGCCCGCTTTAATCATTGCATTTGCATTGAATGGATTGGTGGCGCTCTTGACGGCTTTTTCGTACGCCGAGCTCGGCTCCTGTTTTCACGACGCAGGCGGAGGATACCTCTGGGTAAAAGAAGGACTGCCGAAATGGAACGGATTTATATCCGGATGGATGAGCTGGTTTGCTCATGCGGTTGCATGCAGTCTCTATGCGCTCGGCTTCGGCGCCTATTTCGAACTTGTAATTCATGAATTTAATATCGTAATGCCTCATTGGGGATTTTTGTCCCCTCAGAAAATTCTCGCCGCAGTAACGGCAATTCTATTTGCTTATATCAATTTCAGAGGCGCGTCCGAAACCGGAAAAGTAGGCAATCTGGTAACAATCGCCAAAATTGTAATACTCCTTGTTTTTATTGGCTTCGGACTCAATTTTGTTTTTAAGCGTCCGGACTGGCAGTCGACTTTTTCGAACTTTCTCCCGCACGGCTGGGGCGGAATATTCAAAGCGATGGGGTTGACATTTATAGCGTTTCAGGGCTTCGAGGTAATTTCGCAATGCTCGGAAGAGATAAAGAATCCCAAAAGGAACATACCTCGCGCAGTCTTTCTGTCGCTTGCTATTGTTGTGCCGATCTATCTGTTGATTGCGTTTACCGCGCTCGGATCCGTCATTCCTCCGGACAATACCGCCCCGTGGGACTATCTGGCTTCGCACAAAGAGACAGCGTTGGTTGAAGTTGCAAAATCGTTTTTTACCGGAGGCGGAATAATGCTTTTAATCGGCGGTATAATTTCAACAATGTCGGCGTTGAATGCCACGATCTATTCTTCCTCGCGCGTGGCTTTTGCAATGGGCAGGGACAGAAACTTTCCGACATTCTTCGGGAAAGTGCACAAGAAAAATTTTACGCCGCATCTTTCGATTTTGATTTCACTTTTTATTGTCGTATTGATGGCGGTATCGCTTCCGATTGAAGACGTGGCAAGCGCCGCCGATATAATGTTCCTTCTTTTATTCCTTCAGGTAAACATAACCTTGATACGATTGCGTAAAAAAAGACCCGACCTCGACCGCGGATTCTTTACTCCGCTTTTTCCCTATCTTTCGATTTTTGGGATACTGTCGCTTCTTTTCCTGGCGCTTTATATGTTCGCGTACAGTCCGACCGCATGGATTGTGACCGCCGTCTGGATTTCCGTAGGACTTTTCGTGTATAAATTTTATGCGGCGCATCGCGAAGTGGAACACGTTCGGAAAGTCCGCTCGCTCGAAAGACTCGAAAGAAAAGAATACAGAATTTTACTGCCGTTAGCCAATATTAACAATGTAACGAGTTTAACTCACATCGCATGCGCAGTTGCAAAAAAATCGAACGCTCAGATTCTTCTGCTTCATGTTACCGAAGTGCGCGAAGGCAATCCGCTCGTATCGGAACTGACCGACATTCAACGCGCCAAACCGTTGTTCGACCGCGCCGCCGAAATAACTTTGAAGGAAGGCGTTCCCACTCGTTCAATTATGAACGTATCCCACAGAATTTCACAAGGAATAATCAGTACGGCAGAAGAGGAAGAATGCAATTTCATAATACTGGGCAGAGCTAAAAATCCCGACTTTTTCGAGCGATTTTTTTCGTCGATTATCGACAGCGTAATACAGAAATTTCCAGGCGAGGTAGCAGTGATGCACGGCAATATCGAAAAAGAAAAAATAAAGAAAATTCTTCTTCCCTTTACAATCGACGCCCATGCAATGCTCGCCACCGAAATTGCGCCTGCCTTGAGCGAATATTTTAACGCGGAGATTAAAATCCTTCTGGTTTACGAACCCGAAACCCCGGCCTCCGAACAAAAGAAACGCGAAGACAAAATATCGGAACTGCTGAAAGAAAATTCGATTAATGCGGAAATTAAAATCTTAAGGAATACGGATATCTTAAAAGGAATAGTGGACGAATCGAAAAACGCCGATCTGATTTTGATGGGCGGCAAAACGGGCGACTTTCTCGAATTGCTCTTCGGCAAGTCGCTGGCTCAGGATATTACCGAACAAGCCGCCTGCCCCGTTCTGTGGGTAAAGGAATACGAAGAAAGAGAACCCTTCTGGAAACTGTTATTAAAATCGCCAAAAGAATCAGGAGTTATAAATGGAAAGAATTGACAGTCCCTTTCTCGACCTCGGCAAACAAATTATCGGTTATCTCCCGAATCTGCTCGGCGGAATGATACTTTTAATTGTCGGCTGGCTAATCGGATGGCTTGCCAAAAGACTGACCGTTCAACTGCTTATTGTATTGAGATTCGAAAGATTGTTTGTTCGAATGCAATGGCGGCGCGCTCTTTCGAAGGCCGACATCAGATACGCCGTTTTCAATTTTATCGGCAACATCGTTTTTTTCATTGTGTTTCTGATATTTCTCAATTCGGCTCTCGACGCCATGAAATTAACAGCGCTGTCGAATCTGATTCAGCAAAGCGTTATTTTTATTCCCAAATTATTCGTCGCTTTCATAATATTCGGCGCCGGTTGGATTATTGCCGGCAGGGTTTCGACCGCTGTTTACAACAGTTTATTGAAAGAGAACATACGCCATTATTCGATGATTTCGCGACTTACTAAATTTGTAATTGTTCTGTTTTTCTCTGCAATGGCTTTGGTAGAAATCGACATCGCGACTCAAATTGTAATTATCGGATATACCACTATCATGATTACGCTCGGAATAATATTTGTAATTTTGGCGCTGGCGGCAAAAAAATCGATACTCGGAGAAATTATTCATCCAAACGAAAAAAATTTTGAAAATTAATGATGCAATCTTCCACACGACCTCTTATAAGCGCGCTCTTTTTACTTTTTACAATTATTTGTATCGGAACCGTAGGATACATTGTAATCGAGGGATGGAGTTTTATCGACTCTCTCTATATGGTAAAAATTACCATAACCACGACTGGATTTAAAGAAGTGCATCCATTGTCGAAAGGCGGCGAGCTCTTCACAATTTTGCTCTTAGCCTCGAGTTTTGCCGTAGTTCTTTATGTAGCGGGCGTGGGAATTCAAATTCTAATCGAAAGTAAAATCTTCAAGAGAAAAAGAATGGAAAACAGAATCCGAAAACTCGAAAATCATTACATCGTTTGCGGTTACGGCAGAATGGGAACTCACATTTGCGAGGAACTGCTCCATGCCGGAGCCGATTTTGTAGTGGTGGAAAACAACAGCGCAAATCATCCCAAACTCGACGCCGCCGGCTATCTTTACGATACGGGAGACGCTTCGCAGGACGAAACCCTCGAACGGGTCGGCATTAAGAAAGCAAAAGGATTGGTAGCCGTTCTCCCGACCGACCCGGAAAATGTTTTTACAACTTTAACGGCAAAGTATTTGAATCCGAAAATTTTTGTAGTTGCCCGGGCAATCGAAGAGGAAACCGTACCGAAATTAAAAAAAGCCGGCGCCGACAGAGTAATAAATCCTTATGAACTCGGCGGCGTTCGTATGGCGTCTTTACTGCTTCGACCGGGCGTCGCGGATTTCATCGAGATTGTCTCGGCAAATAAAAATATCGACCTTCAAATTGAAGAATTTGTCGTCAAAAAAGGTTCAAAGATGCACAAGAAAAAACTCTCCGAACTGCCGATAAGAACGGAATTCAACGCCATCGTTGTTTCCATTCAGGACAATGAAAAAGGCGCTTTCGTTTACAATCCGAAAGGCGACGCAGTTATAGAGGAAGGATATACGTTGATTGTAATTGGAGAACCGAAAAATTTGGAGAAGCTTAAAGATTATTGAGAAAATAAAATTAAAGCGGTACGGGAAAATCCGTTCTATTAAACTTTACGCTTGCGAATTCTGTTTTGAAAGAAACCATTTAAAGGGGCAGGCATGAAAACAACGCGTAAAAATTTCTTGAAAACTTCCCTTCTTATTACGGGCGGCGTTTTACTGGAAGGCAAAAACTTCTTTGCCAAAGCGGCGCAGGAAATTTCAGGCTTCAGAAATCTGAACGACAATATCGGAATCTATACCGAAAAAGGCGGCACAATTGCATGGTATGTAAACGACGACGCCGTTACGGTTATCGACTCGCAAATGGACGATTCCGTCCGCAATTTTTATAACGGCTTGAAAAAGAAGACCGGCAGACGCATCAATTTTCTGATTAATACTCATCACCACAGAGACCATACCGGCGGAAATCATTTTCTGAAAGAATATACCGATAAAATCGTCGGTCACGAAAAATGTAGGGAGATGCAGCAAAAATTCTACGGCGAGGGCGACGCTCCCCAGTCTTATGCGGATATAGTATTCGAAAAGGAATGGAGCGTCGATTTGGGCAAAGAAAAAATCGATGCAATTCATTTTAATCCCGCTCATACCGCAGGCGACATTGCCGTTCGCTTCGTTAACTCGAATATAGTCCATATGGGCGACATTGTATTCAACAATGTTTATCCGTACATCGATTTCCCCGGCGGAGCCAATCTGCACGACTGGATTAAATTTATCGATAAGTCGTTAGCGCATTTCGACGACAATGCGGTTTTCATTTTCGGACACGCCGACAGCTACGAGAACGTAACCGGCAACAAAGATAGTCTGATACGGATGAAAAACTATCTTACGGCTCTGCTCGAATTTGTCGACGGTCAAATTCAAAAAGGCAAATCGAAAGAAGAAATAATCGACGCTCAGGAAATCCCCGGTTTCGGATTTATAAAAGAATGCTGGAACGGCGCCAGAAGAATGAATCTCGAACGGGCTTATGAAGAACTGACGCAAACAAAATGAAAAAACTAACAATCTCATTATACCTGACCATTTTTATTGTTGCGCTTGCATGCGAGGAAGGCGAGAAATACCCGCCGGAATTTTCGCTTTCCGCTCTCTTGGCGGCGCCCGATACTTTGGTCTATAAAAACAAACGTCTCGTATTAAACACCGACATTTGGTACGACAAAATGCCGACAATACCGGAAACAGGCCCCCGTTTCGGAACTCTCTTTACAATCATTACAAGCGATTCCTCCTACTTTGATTTCAATATCGACATTAAGGCTTACTATTTAATCAGGAACGGCGAAGTTTTTGCCGGATTAACTACCGACGAGAGCTATCCCAATGAAACTCCTTATAAATTCGAAAAGATCGGGCGCGCGGGTCCGAAAGGCTGGGAAAACGAATCCGTAACCGTAGTAGTCCTGCTTTTCTTGGAGGGAAATCGATTCCTGTTGAAGGCGGAGAATCAGTTTATTGGAGTGGCGTACTGAACGCTAAGTAGTATCGAGGTCAACCAAATAATCGCCGCCTTTAAAAGTAACCCGGAATACAGAGCCTTTATTTTTACCGCTCTTAACCGTAATTGCCGCTTTGTTGATTCTGCAATAATTTTTCACCAGAGCAAGCCCGAGACCGCTCCCTTCGTATTTTCTCGTATAGCCGTGTTCTTCCTGCATAAACGGTTTGAAAAGTTCTTCTCGAAATTCATCCGAAATTCCGACGCCCGTATCGCTAACTTCCACAAAGAGACGCCGGTTTTTATTCCTGCCGATCACAATTTTTACGCCCCCTTTTTCCGTATATTTTATTGCATTGTCAATCAGATTGGCAAAGATTTGCACAATACTGTAATCGTCGCCGGTTATTTGCGTCTCTTTTGTCTTTCTTTCGAGTTTGAATTCCAGATTCTTCACTCTGGCAAAGTTATGATACTCGTAGTAAAGCAATATCAGCCTGTCGTAGAGGTCGAACTTTTTAAAGACCGGCTCGTATGAACGGGTTTGCAACTCCGACATATTCAGGATCGAATCGATGGTGCGAATTAAGCGATTGCTGGCGAGTTCAACGCCGTGAAAGTATTCGTCGGTTTGGTTTGTTTTTTCAGGCAGGTTCTCGGCAATAAAATCCTTCAGAATCGAAACATAACCGAGAATTCTGTGTAACGGCGAGCGGATTTCGTGCGACATCTGCGCCAGAAACGCCGACTTCAATTTTTCGGAATGTTCGGCTTTCTCCTTCGCTTTGATTAATTCGATTTCGTATTTCTTCCTGTCGCTTATATCTCTTGCAAAATCGGAATGTATTGTTTCCCCCTCGTATTCAAACGATGTAACCGAAATTTCAACCGGAATTATTTCGCCGTTTCGGTTTTTATGCTGGGTTTCAAAGGTATAGTATTTTCTTTTTATCGATCTTTTCCAGTGCTCGTCCCACCGCTCTCGTTTAAGATGAGGGTTGATATCAAAAACAGACATCGACTCGAGCTCTTCCTTTGTATATCCGAGTTTTCTGCATGCAGATTCGTTTGCATAAATAATATTCCCTTTTGAATTTACCCAGAAAATCGGGTCGTGCGAAAATTCTATCGATTTTTCGATTGCGCGGAGTTTTTCTTCCTGTTTTTTCCGGTCGGTAATATCCGTACTGGCAAAAACACATGCATAAGTTTTCCGGTCGTGTGTAAATTCGGGATAGATTCTCGTGACCGTTATTATTTCTCCTTTTACGCCGCTTTTATATTTAAGCTCTATATCGGAAAACGTCCTGCCTTCAAAAACCTCGCTCACAATCTTTTTCATATAACTTTTGCCGTATTCTTTGCCTTCGATGACAATCGGAGGTAAAATAAAATCGGTCGCCTTTTTCGATTTTGTCTCTTCCGTATTTCCGAATACCGCTTGAGCCGCATAATTCAGATACGTAAACCTGAGATTTTTTCCGACAGTAAAAATAATATTCGGGGAATTGTCGATGGCGCTTCGGTAGCTGAATTCCGCTTTAACCAAATTATTTTTCAATTTTATTTGCTCGGTAACGTCGTACAGAACGCCGTTTATCACTTTATGGTTACCGAAAACGGTAATTTCGGCTATATCCCTTATCCATCTTACAGACCCGTTTTTGTGTTTAATTCTGTAGATACGGTCGGCTGTATGTTTTTTCCTGGTTCTTAACTTTTCCGCTTCCTCAGTAAATATTTCCTTATCCTGCGGGCATAGAAGTTCGTTCCATTTGATTTTTCCCGATATAAAATCCCTCGCCGGATAGCCGGTAATTTTTATCGATTCTCCCTCGAAATAAACAAGCCGGTTTTCGACAATGTCGAACTGATACGAAATACCGCAGAGGGTTTTAAGCAGAAGACGGGTTCTCTTCTCGTGCTGTTTCAATTTCGTTTCGATATTTTCGATTTTTCTCGATTTCTGCACGGCACACCCGCTCATCTATGCTCTATTATCGAATTTACTTTTTTTTAATTGAATAATAAACAAAAAAATACATCCTTCCGGATTTAGAAGATCAACTTATACCGTAAAATTTCCCGGATTTCGTTTAGATAGCGCTTCAGATTTGGATGCCGGCGCAATATTGCATCTGAAAATAAGAACCGCTAAATTGACTAAAGACAACACATTAAAATGGCGGGGGCAATGAAAAGATTATTATCGTTCGGAATAATTATTATTTTAATTTCATGTATGGACGGAGCGGATATTATTGCGCCCGTCGAATACAATGTATCGAAATCCGATACGGTAAGCATAGAGCTCGGAATGAAAAATTACGCCTACATAAACAACGAACTGAAAATTCTGTTTGAAGACGTGCCGGAGGATTCGAGATGTCCGCTCGGCGTAATGTGCGTTTGGGCGGGAAATGCCGTAGTGCGGCTTAAGGTTGCGCTCGGCTCCGACATCAAAACCGCTGAGCTCAATACGTTTCAGTCTTTCGGCGATTCCTATTATATCGGCGATTATCTGATACGCCTCAAATCGTTGTCGCCCTATCCTGTTTTTCCGGAATCGATCGACAAAAAAGATTACGTTGCCGAATTAGAAATAACCTACAATCCTTTCCTCGTTCGCATTGAAAACGAAAGCGATCTCGAACGGTTTAAAAAAGACCCGTTCGTAATTAACAAAATTGATTTATCGAACGACAAACTGTTTATCCGGGTTTCTTACAGCGGCGGGTGCTCGGCTCACGAGTTCAGAGCAGTCTGGTATTATCCTCCCTATTCTTCGCGTCCCGACGCAAATCTTTATCTGCTTCATGATTCTCACGGCGATATGTGCGAGGCTTATTTAAGCGAGACGATCGTCGTAGACTTAAAACCGGTCAAACAATACTTTAATAACATGAATCCCACTATCGGCGGAGTTTATATACAAATTCACCAAAACCTTGAATTAAACGATACGGTTCAATATCACTTTTAGTCGAGGCTGAATCGCACGAGTTTTATCTTTTTGCCTTCGGCAAGGTGCATCTTTTCGTACTTTGTGCGTATTTTCTCTTCTTCGCTCAAATTTTCTTCCGCGTAGAGGTCGCCCGCGGCTTTGATTAATTTCAATTTTTCTTCTTCTATTACAGAAAGCGTATATTCGTAGAGAGTTTCGTCGTCGGTTTTCAAATTTATTATGGCGCCGGGAGCGGTAATCTTTTTATAAACTTCGAGAAAGCGCGGATGCGTCAACCGTTTTTTCATACTGCCCCGCCGCGGATACGGGTCGGGAAACGTAATCCAGATTTCTTCGGCTTTCATTGTTTTGAATATTTCGTCGAGTCGCTCGATGTATGAAATCAGGAACGCTGCGTTTTTGACTCCGCTTGCCTCAGCGTTTTTCGACGCGTTCCAGATGCGCG
The DNA here is from genome assembly GCF_049325435.1 of Melioribacter sp. Taxonomy (NCBI): domain Bacteria; kingdom Pseudomonadati; phylum Ignavibacteriota; class Ignavibacteria; order Ignavibacteriales; family Melioribacteraceae; genus Melioribacter; species Melioribacter sp. The sequence goes on from NZ_JBMOLD010000014.1 coordinate 97,332, forward strand.
CGGCTTTCCGGTCGATTCCGATAAAATATTTGTCGGGGCGAAGCAGCGCAAGATTGATCGAATAATCCGCCTGTCCGCAACCGAGTTCCAGAGCGACTCTCTCCGTATTATTTAAATAACGGCGCAATTCTTCTTCTACGTTTTCCGCTTTGGCGTCGAAGACGTTTTCAAACGTTCTTACTTCGAGCAGTTTTTTTAATTTTCTTCTAGGCATTGCAATCTATTTTTTTTGAAACGCAAAGTTAATCATTTCGGAAGAAATACCGAGTGGATTATCTGCATGAAAAAATACTATTTTTGGATTAACATTCGAAGGAGCGGCAAATGTGCTACGGTTTCGAAACAAAAATAGAAGCGGCTATTCTGATAAGAAAACTGCTCGAAAAAAAATATAACATCGAGGCTAAAGAACTCGATGAATCTTTCAAGAAAACCAATATCCGTCCGAACGACAAAATTCTTTGCGTCTATAAAGAAGGAAACAAACTCCAGATAAGTCTCGTCAAATGGGGAATCAAATTCGGCAAGGACAAGCCGAACATAGTAAATTCGAGAAGCGAAACAATCAAAGAAAAGAAATTCTGGAACGATTTGTTTACCAATAACCGTTGTCTCGTTCCAATGACAAGTTTCTACGAATGGATCGAAGTCGACGGCAGAAAAGTTCAACATAAAATTTATATTTATAACGAAGAATACTTTTTCGTGCCGGGAATAATGTATCGAGACAAAGAGGACAATCTTTCCGTTTCGATAATCACAACGACGCCGAACGAATTTATCGAGCCGTTCCACAATCGTATGCCCGTGCTTCTGGAACTCGACGAAGCCCTTCAATTTATGGACGAGTCCGCAAAAGAATCTCTAAAAAGACTTAAGCCGTATCCCCATTCAATTAAAATGAGAAAAGAAATCGCCGTTTTGCCGATACGAAAAAAGAAATCAACCGAAGTAAAAAAAGATTAAACTTTGTATATTTGGAATCCAATTTCGAGGAAACGATGGAAATATACGATAAATTAAAATCGATACGTGAAAAGTTCGAAGAAATCAACACTAAACTTACCGACCCCGACGTATTATCGGACCAGAAGAAGGTTATTTCTCTCAGCAAAGAACGCCGCGAATTGGAAGAAATCGTAGCCGCTTTCAGTGAATACGAAAAAGTGCTCAAAGAAATCAACGGCAACAAAGAGATAATAGAAACTTCATCCGACAAAGAATTGGTAGAATTTGCAGAAGTCGAATTGAAAGATTTAAGCAAGAAGCTTGAAGAGCTCGAAGAGAAGATAAAAGTATTATTGATTCCGAAAGATCCGAACGACGACAAAGACGTTATTGTAGAAATAAGAGCCGGAACCGGCGGCGAAGAAGCCGGATTGTTTGCCGCCGATTTATACCGGATGTATTCGCGTTACGCCGAAAAACGCGGCTGGCAAAAGGAATTGATCGATATCAGCGACACCGGATTGGGCGGCATAAAAGAGGTTGTTTTTTCGCTCTCGGGCACAAACGTTTTCGGCGATATGAAATTCGAAAGCGGCGTACATCGCGTTCAACGCGTTCCGGAAACCGAGGCTAGCGGCAGAATCCATACATCGGCTGCTTCGGTGGTGGTTTTACCGGAAGTCGAGGACGTCGACGTCGAGATCGACCCGAACGACCTGCGTATCGACGTCTACAGAAGCGGCGGCGCCGGCGGTCAAAACGTTAATAAAGTCGAAACCGCCATCCGGATTACTCACCTTCCCACCGGATTGGTCGTTCAATGCCAGGACGAGCGTTCCCAGCTTAAGAACCGCCAGAAAGCAATGAAAGTATTAAAAGCCCGTTTGTACGACATGAAAATGCAGGAACAGATGTCGGAAATTTCAGCCCAGCGTAAACTGATGGTACGAAAAGGCGATCGCAGCGACAAAATAAGGACTTATAACTTCCCTCAAAACCGGGTTACCGACCACCGTATCGGATTGACTCTTTACAATCTCGATTCGATTATGGAAGGCGATCTCGACGAGCTGATTGAAAAACTAAAAATTGCAGACCGCGCCGAAAAACTGAACGAGGCGAGCGGTGGAGAATAATAATAAAGAAAAAAAAGATGAAGAACTGTTTAATCCCCGTTGTCCTTCGTGCAAATCATCGGTCACATTGATACTCGATCCGAAAAGATACAACCGGCGCGACGCCGAATGGCTCTGCCAGGTATGCGGAAAAATTTTCTCGCCAGAAGAAAAAAATAATTCTCGAGATAAATTGCGTTAATCAGGTTTAGCCTGCCTCTTGTAATAAAACCCGAAAGAAAATCCCAGAGCGACAAAACCGATAAAAGTATATATCAACCAGAAAATTCTGTCTCTGCCGAATGCCGAACCGTATACAAGCGGGTGCGAAATATCCCACAACGAAATAATCAACCACAAGCCGGCTCCGTAAATTAGTCCGTGCAGCGATGTTGTGAATCTCTTTGACAACGGCAGTTTTTCATAAACCAAGGCAAAAAGCAACCCGAAGAAAATTCCGATTACGATTTTGGTCCAGATAAAATAAAACGGATTGAGCTGTTCCGGCTTGAATTTTCCCGGCTGCGCAAATTCCGGTCCGTACACAATTCTCGAGACAATCGCTCCTCCGACAAAAAGCGCTATTCCCATTACAATTCCCGAAGAAATACCGCAGACAAGCATCCTCTTTAACATTGATTTTTTTCCTCCGATTTATATGAAAGTCAATAAAATCGCAGCAAAAAAGAACAACTATAAAGAAGAAAGATTGTTCATGTCGACTCCTTTGAAGAGCAGCCAAATTCCCACCGACAACTCAGCGATCAACGGAATGAGATAGAGCGGTTGTATAAGAAAAAAAATATCGGGAAATAAAAACCGTATGAAACTTCCGAGTATATAGACTACGGCGGCGGTTGATAAACCGTAACCCAAGATTACGGGAATTATTCCCGACTTTACAATCAAATATCCCAGAATCAAATTCGACGCTCCAAAGAAAATCAATCCGAAGTCGTATCCGTAAGCATGAAGTTCGATAAAAAGACCCGGCGTTATTGTTTCGTGGATTTCAGGATTTATACTGTCGAGCATAATCAACGGCGCAAAATAAAACAGTAGACTGACGCATATTAATAATGCCTGAGTCAATCTGAATACCGCAGCGGTAAGAGAAAGATATTTATTTACTTTCCTGAAGATAATGTAAAAAAGAATTGCGATAATAATATCGGCGGTTACCATTAAAGTATCCGCAACAAAACCGGCGCGATATAATGACTGAAATAAAGTTATATTTTCGACCGTCGCAACGGAGTCCTTCAAAATAATTTTGGATCTTACAAAGAATTCGCTGAAAAGACCCGCAGCTATTATTACAAGATAAAGCGCTCCGGCAACTTTTGCATATTTAATATAACGCGATTTATTCCCCTTACCCATCCAACCGATACCTTCAACTTATTTCCCTCTTGATAAACAATAATAAGAAAATTATCCGAGATCCGGCAATTTTTTCCCGGATGAATTTCGTTGCGGCTATATTTTTTGCTCTTTAATGTATTTGCAGGATTTGTCGATGTGAGAGAAAAATTTTAAAATAAAAAGGCGGGTTGTTTTACCCGCCCTGAAAAACGATCGATAATTATTATAAATTGTATCCGACGCCTACGCTGAAGCTGAAAACATTGAGCAGGTGTTTTCCGCCCATGTTGTGAGATCCTTGAGTAATATCTCTTTCTGCGCCGAAGAGATACTCTGCGGCTGCTTCAAGTTGAATTTTTCCCATTGAATAAGTCAATCCGCCCGTTAGAACGTGATTGGTGGAAGACGGGAAGAGAATATTGACTGTTTCGTCCGGAGCCGGAGCCGGGTCGTAGTAGTAGCCGATTCTGCCCGTGAAACAAGGAGAAAATTGATATTCGGCGCCTGCGCGAATCTGTACTTTGTCTTCCCATTTGAGTATGAATTTATTTCCGTCGTCTACGCTCATTGCAAGTTTCCAGTAAGCGTCGTTATATTCAGTAACGAGTTCGTCGAGTTCCGACCATTGGCTGAATTGAGCGTCGAGAACCAAAGTAAGTTTATCGTTCGGTTTGTAGGCAAACCCGCCGGAGATCCAGAGCGGCCACGTAACGTCTCTGTCGAAATCGCTTTCGCCGGGTCCGGGCATCACAGCCGGCGGTAAGTTGGGCAATACCGGAAACAGATTATTCTTCGCCGTTCCGCTCATCGATACTTTCGACGCCAATCGTACCGTGGCTCCGAAAGAGAGTTCGGGATTGAAATTATATTTTAATCCGAAAGTAGCTCCGAATCCGAGTCCGTCCGACGATTCGTCGTACTGGAAAAACTCAGGGATACCGTCCCCGTTAACATCCTGCATTACGGGTTGTTTCATATCGAACATCGCATACGAAATATTAACGGCCAAACCCAGCGAGAGATTTTCGGATACCTGATAAGCAAACGCCGGAGATATGTTTATCACTCCGATTTGGGACATCAGTTCTAAGTTAGCCTGCGAAGGATAACCGAATTCGGAAGTATTCCATTCGGCTCCGATGCCCGCGGGCACATATACTCCAAGTCCGAAAGCCATATTGTCGAGCGAGTAATTCACAAACAAACCGGGCGCGGGATAAACGTTATTGACCAGAGACGCGTCGATAGGTCCGTTCTTGTAATAACCGTTCGGCATAATGAACGTACCGTACAAATAAACTCTCGAATCCAATCCCGCCAGACCTGCGGGATTCCAATAAATAGCTGAACCGTCGTTAGCCAAACCGACAAATGCGCCTCCCATACCGAGCGCGCGGGTACCGACGCTGTTAAGACTCAATCCGTTTGCTTTCAACGGGACCGCCGACAGAGCAATCATTAATATTGCAGTCAGAATAACGGTTAATTTTTTCATGCTTCACTCCCCTGTATAATTGATGGATGATTTTATATCATTGAGTTCTCCCCTGCGGTAAGCAACTCAGATGAATCGGATAAACACACCTAATACCCTAATTAAAATTATGCTTTGAAAATTAAAAAAATAACTATACTTACAAAAATCGTTTTTTAAAACGAAAAAGTTTGTCCCGTCTCGATTAAGCGCGGAGAATAAGACGGGACAAACCTGAAAATCATGTAAAGATAATTTCGCCGCCGGCAGACATCTCGTAGAATTCGCCCACTGTTATAATGTCGTCTACCTGTTCGCAGAAATCTTCTTTTTTAAGATGAAACATATCCACCGTGGCTTTGCAGGCGTAGATGTTGCAACCCGCATCGTGAATCATTTCGAGGAATTCTCTGACGGGAGGAATGTCGAGTTTTTCCATCTCCTTTTTCATCATTCTTGTTGCAAAAGCGCTCATGCCGGGCAATATTCCGATTATCGAGGGAATGTGCATAGCCGGATTACCGACAGTGGCCACTTTCAGCTTATCCATTCTTTTGTCGATAATCGCATCGAGTCCGAAAAATGTAAAGAATAAATTTGCTTCGATACCTTCCATCCGCGCTCCGTTGGCCATTATCAGCCCGGGATAAACTCCCTCCAGGGAGCCTTTGGAAACCACTATTGATACTTTTTTAAGTTGTTCGGACATTTTTTTCTCCGTCTTTATTTAATTAAATACAGCCTTTGGGCTTTGGTAGTCCTGCAATCTTAGCGGCTTTTTTAGCCGGACCGTTCGGAAAAAGTTCATAGAGTTCTTTTGTGCTAACGCCGCTTTCTTTGGTAAGTCTTCTGATCGAAGGAGCGTCGCCTTTTTCCTGATATTCTTTTCTCATAAAATTAATTACCGCCCAATGGCGTTCGGTCAGTTCGTTAATACCTTCCATTTTTGCGAGCTCTTTAGCCACTTCTTCGTTCCAATCCGATAAATTGGCAAGATTGCCGTCGGCGTCGACTTCGAGCTGCTTGCCCAATATTTCGATAGTTGCCATAAAAGTACCTCCGTTGTTATTGTTTTGTGTTTGAGTTTAATTCTTCCGGTTGATTTGCAATATTTTTAAGAAATTCGATTCCGAATGCCAATCCTCTTTTAACTTGGGGGTCGTTCATTTCTCTCAGAAGAGAAAACAACGAAACGTCTTCTTTAACCGTTATATTGAGATTTTTGTATACGTTAACCACGTTGTTGAGAGTGTTTAGCATTTCCGGCTGAGTAAGATTTTTAATTGTATCGAGAATCATTACAATATTGTCCGCCAGGGCTCTTACGTCTTCCGGCGAGAATGAAGTAACAATATTATCGAGAATTTTTCTTGATTCTCTCATAAAGTCGAAATACCCTTTTCTGTCGTACTCGTCGAGTTTGTTCATCAAATCGATTATGCCTTCTCGCGAGATCGGCGCAAAATCTTCGAAGAAATCTTTAATGCTCTCGAGCTGTTCGACCGCTTTATTGATTGTGTTTACGTTCCTTAGAAGCTTTTTACCGAGGTGGAGTAAATCGGCTGAGCTGAAGGAGTCGCTTATCTCGTCGAGTTCTTCAACCGCCGTTTTGTAGAGATCGGCACCCACTCGCATCAGATCGTCTTTAAGGTCTTCCATTTCTCTCCTGTGGCGGCGCTGCAGTTCGATCTCTTCGAGTATAATATCGAGCTTCCGGTTCAACTCGTCTATCTGATTTTGAATTTTTGTTTCTTCCATATTATAACCTCTTGCCTGCCATTGACATGTGCGATTCGATCGGTAATTCTTTCCCTTTAATCAGAAAATTCCAGTACATCCATCTGAACATTACTTTGCCGTAGTGATTCATTTTCGTTTCTTCCAGGAGCGAAAATGGCCCGACGCCCGGCAGAGGAAATTTACCCGGCAGCGGTTCGGTATCGTAGTTGAAATCGATTAATATTCCCTTGCCGAAACCGGACTCGATAAAACAGTTGGCGTGTCCGTCGAAGCGGGCTCTCGGTTTTCTGCCTTCGATAACGTCGATAAAATTTTCGAACAAAATATCGGCTTCGAAATGAGCGACTGAACCGGCTTTCGAAGAGGGCAGATTGGTGGCGTCGCCGATAACGAAAATATTGTCGTATCCTTCGGCAACTAGAGTATGTTTGTCGGTCGGAATAAAATTGAGTTCGTCGCCCATACCGCTGCGGGCAATCGCTTCGTCTCCCATATTTGTCGGAATTGTGACCAGGCAATCGAACGGGACTTCTCTTTCGTCCCACGAAATTATTTTCTGGTTTTCATTGTCCACGCGCCCGATATTAAAATCGGTTGTCAGTTTAATATTCTTTTTGTCGAGGAAATCTCCTAAAATCGAAGAAGCTTTCGGTTTTGTGAACGCGCCCGGCAGCGGAGTCACAAAGTGGATTTCAACTTTGTCGCGTATTCCCCTTTCTGTAAAATACCAGTCTGCCAGAAATACGAATTCGAGCGGAGCCACGGGACATTTGATCGGCATTTCGGTAATATTAACAACCAGTTTGCCGCCTTCCCAGTGTTTGAAGAAATTAGCCAGAGCTACGGCTCCTTCGATCGTATAGAAATCAAATATCTTTTTGTACCATAAATCTCCGAGCATTCCTTCGGTTTCGCCGGGATTAATTTTTGCGCCGGTTGCAACAATTAAATAATCGTATCCCAGCACTTTTCCGTCTTTCATCAAGACCCTGTTCGATCCCGGTTCGATTTTGTCGATTTCCCCCATGCAAACGTTCACGCCGGTGGGAAAGAAATCCCGCTTCGGTTTTATTACGTCTTTTTTAGAATAAATACCGAAGGGTATGAAAAGAAAACCTGGTTGATAGTAGTGAGTTTCAAACTGGTCGACTATAGTAATCTGCCATTCGTTCCTGTCGAGTACAGGATAGAGTTTATTGAGCATCATGGTGCCTGCGGTGCCGGCGCCAAGTATTACTAACTTTTTCATCAGTTCTCCCGAATAATTTATTTTAATAATTCCTTTAATTTGTTTTTAATCGATGCGCAATTCCCGTAAGATTTATAAACTTCGCATTGACGGCAGTCCCGTCCCGAGCAGTAGTTGTCTTTATGATTAATCATCCAGCACGGTTTTGTATGACCGGAATAAGCCGCGCATTCTTTCCGGTCTTTCTCGCTGCATTTTACTATTGCCCAGCAAGGAATTAAAGCCAGGACTCGCCTTATGCCTTCGATATTGATTTTGTCTTCGTTTATTGTACTCCGGATACAACCGATTCTTTCAATATCCCTGTCGGTATAAAGACGTTGATTGCTCGACTTCTTAAAAGGAATTATGAGCCCTTCCCTCTCGTACATTCTTAGTGTATGCACTGAAATTCCGGAAAGTTTTGCCGCCATGCTTATTGTATATTTTGGTTCATCCATAACAGCCTTTCATGTCATAATTGTTTACATCAATCAATATCAACTTTCTTGCCAATATTCAATATTAGGTTTTCGCGCATTTTTAACGTCCGTGTAATGGCGTTTTTTCAAAGGCGGGAAAGGAAAATCCGGGAAATCTCAAAAATAATATAGACAAGTCTTCTTGTCTTTTTATTCTATTTTCCCGAGATAAGCCATTTAAGCGCTTCGTCGAGGCGGGAAAAGTAGGAGAGGTTAAAAATTCCTCTGTTGAGGGCAACGTTTTTCGAATGCTCGTGCTGCTCTTTGTCGAGCGCATCGAGGACGGCAATCCGCTCTTTTTCCGTTACTCCGAGTTTGTCGAGATTCGTCACTATCATGTGACTGCCTATGAGAGTATAATCGAGTTTTGCGTTTCTTATATCCCACAAAACTTTGTTGATTTTCTTTTCCCTCATAAACTTAATCGTTTCGAGAGCAGCCTTGTTTCTGCTTTCGACATTCATAATGCCTTCTATTTCGGTGTGAACGTATTCGACTCCGTCTAAGATTTCGTTTTTTGATTTGATATGTAATCATTTTGCCCCCGTTTTAGATTTTTCTTTTCGCCGTAAAGAATTTATATTCTAAAAACTTTTCGGATATATCTTCCGCCTTTTTTAGATTCTGTCCGCAACAAAGCTTTTTCGCATGCTAAATTTTTTTGATTTTTTGATGAAGTGTATATTATTAAATTTTTCCGCCCGCATATAAAAATATTATTCTATTTTTGCATTTACAATAATTTTTTAGGGAAAGAAGTGTCGAAGTTAGGAATAGCGCTTGGGGGCGGAGGAGCCCGCGGTCTTGCTCACATCGGCGTTCTCAAAACGCTCGAAAAAAACAAGATTAAAATTCATTCTATAACCGGTTGCAGTATGGGCGCAATAATCGGCGGACTCTATGCCTACTACGGCAATATCGACGATGTGGAAAGCTTTATTGAAAGCGTATTGAACAATCCGAGATTCAAGGAACTTGGCATTTCGAAACTAAGCGAATCGAAAGGCGCGCTCGACAAAAATTTTCTGGAACAACTTTTCGATTTTATCGAGGTGCGTTTCAAAGCGTTTAAGTCCCTTTCGAGCCTGTCTTATTTCGAAGAAGACGAAGCCGAAGAAATGTTCGGCGTTATTCCCGACGTTCCTATCGAAAATCTGAAACTGAAGTTTTCCGCGGTGGCGACAGACCTTATCAGCGGGGAAGAAATAAATTTTACAAGCGGGTCGCTGCGTACCGCCATAAGAGCCAGCTCGGCAATTCCGGGAATTTTTCCTCCCCTCAAATATAAAGATTACTTGCTCGTAGACGGCTACACGTCGGAAACCGTCCCGGCTACAAAATTAAAAGAACTCGGCGCCGACCGAGTCCTTGCGGTCGACGTAATGAGGCAACTGAAATATTCCAAAGCGCCCGATAATATTATTGATCTGCTCTACCGGACGGAAGACATTACATCGTATCATCTGGCGCTTTTGAAGTTGCAGGAAGCCGATCTGGTAATTCATCCCGACATAAAAAATTTATCGTGGGCTGATTTTGAGCGAGCCGGAGAAATAATTAAAGCCGGAGAACTTGCGGCAATCGAAAATCTTTATGAAATAAAAAAACTGGTCAACCGGTTTCCTCTTACTCTATGGTTCTTTAAGTTCATGCGATTACTTAAGAGAGCCTGAAATTTTTCTTTTCGAATCATATCCCGCGGAAGCGCATCTAACCGACTAAAAAAATATGGTGCTTCCGAAATTAAGAAACAGATTATTAATGTCCGCCGTCAAAACCGGATACGGAGACGGCAACGGCAGCATTACGGATCGGCATATCGCTTTCTGGGAAAGACGTTCGCCTCATGTGTCGGCCGTTATATTCGAACCGTTCTATATCGATCGAAGAGTTAGAGAACTTCCGACCCAAATAGGCATCGACTCGGACGATAAAATCGAAGGACACAGAAAAATAATCGAAGCCGTTCATAAAAACGGAGCCTTTGCCGTAGCTCATATTAACCACCCGGGCAGAATGGCTAACCCTAAACTCGAAGGAAATATTTACCTGTCTGCCTCGGAAATTCAATGCCCCAACGGGGGCAAAAAACCGAAAGCTCTAACCGCAGATGAAATCAAAGAGGTTCAAAATCAATATTTAAGAGCTGCTTTAAGAGCCGAGAAAGCCGGCTACGATATAATCGAACTTCAATTCGGTCTCGGATATTTAATTGCTCAATTCCTTTCTCCCGACTCAAACAAACGCACAGATATTTACGGCGGCCGTTTCGAAAACCGCATACGGTTCGGACTCGAAATTCTTCGACTCCTGAAAGAAAATCTTGCAATTCCCGTAATTGTCCGTTTAAGCGGAGACGAAATGTACGAAGGCGGAATTAAACTCGAGGAGACGATTCGCATTGCAAAAATACTCGAACGGGAAAAGGCGGATGCAATTCATGTTACATCCGGAAATGTATGTATGAGTCCGCCGTGGTATTATCAGCACCATTTTATTCCGAAAGGAAAAAACTGGGAGTTGTCGAAAAAAATAAAAGAAGCCGTTTCGATTCCCGTGATTGCCGTAGGACAGATCAACGAGCCGCGGGATATCGACGCCATTCTCGATTCAGGTTCTGCGGATTATGCGGCAATCGGACGGGCGCTTATAGCCGATCCCGATTTTGCGGGAAAGTATCTTAACCTAATCGGCGAGCGAATCCGTCCATGCAGCGCTTGTCTTACCGGATGTTTAGGAAGAATTAAAATCGGAAAAACTTTGCAATGCGAAATTAATCCCACAGTCGGCAGGGAATCCGAAATTATTACTACCGAGCCCTCTAAAAAACATTATGCCGTTGTCGGAGGCGGCTTAGCCGGAATGGAAGCCGCGCTAACTCTCGAGAAACGCGGTCATAATGTTACTCTGTTCGAAAAAGAAAACCTCGGCGGTCAATTTAAATACGCTCCCCTTCCGCCGGGCAAAATTTCATTGCAAAAACAAATCGAATATTACATCGAAGAAATTAACGACAGCAACGTATCGGTTATCTACAAAGAGGCGGCTCCCGAAGATTTAATAGGAAAATACGACGGCGTAATAATAGCCACCGGTTCAAAACCTTTTATTCCGGAAATCGAAGGGATGAAAAATTATTATTGGGCTGAAATTCTTTTGGATCCCCCTAAAAACAAAAACGTATTGATTATCGGAGGCGGATCAATAGGAGTTGAAATAGCCTCGGCTCTTATCGACGGCAATAACAACGTAACCATTGTAGAAATGCTCGATGAATTGGCGCGCGACATGGAATTAATAACAAAAAAATTAAATCTGCTCAAATTAAAGAACGCCGGAGCGAGAATTTTTACCGGATCCAAAGTAACAAGGCGCTTAGGGAATGATGTCTATATTACGGACAATAACGGCAAAGAAACCGTAATTGAAGAGATAGATATCTGTGTGGTTGCAACGGGAATGAAACCGGACACTTCGCTCACAGAAAAACTGGAAGGCAAAATTCCGTATTATATTATAGGAGACGCCGAAAAAGTCGGCGACGCTGTTTCCGCTATTCAAAGCGGCTACTTTACCGCAAAAGAACTTTAATCAAAAAGGAGAAAAGTCATGAAAATAATTATCGGTTCGGACGGAAATACATTGGAAAGCCAGGTTTCAAAAAGATTCGGTCGCGCCGCTTATTATATCTTTTACGACAGCGATACGAACTCTTTCGAAAGCTTTGCCAATGAGGAAGAAGGACACAATCACGAGAATCTGGAAAAATTTCTGGAAATGGGAATCGATGCTTTTATAGTAGGCAATATTGGTCCTCATGCTTTTGAAATGATAAACACTCCTCGCAGCAGCGTATTCCTTGCCAGAAAAATGTCCGTCAAAGAGGCAATCGAAAATTTATTGAGCGGAAAACTCGATAAATTGAACGAACCGACTGTAAAGAGGAGTATCGATCACGGCAGAAAACAATGTCATGGAGAAGGTCACGGTTACGGCTGGCGCTCTCATTAAAGAAAAAATAAATTTTTTTTCGTTACTCTGGCACGCCTTTTGGCTGGCTCTGGCCGAAATTTTTGCCGACAAAAACACGGTTCTGCCGGCATTGATTCTCTTTGCCGGCGGAACACAGACAGAAGTGGGATACCTCGCTTCGATAATGATCGGCGTTCCTCTGTTGTCGCAATTGTTTTTTGCGGTTCTTTTGACCGGCAAAAAATTCAAAAAGAAATTCCTGCTGATAGGAATTTATTTGCGCGTTTCTGCTTTTGCCGGCACGGCTTCGTCCGTTTTTTTTATAGACAAAATTTCGACGGGCTCATTCATTTTTCTTATACTTTTCTGGATGTTTCTTTTTTCTATAAGCGGCGCATTTGCCGGAATTTCTTACGGCGATATTGTAGGCAAATGTTTTGAACCATCGAAACGCAAAAATTTCTTCGTTACAAAACAATTTATTGCGGGCGCGGGAATTCTCTCATCGGCATTTATAGCAAAATTATTGTTGAGCGAAATCGAATATCCACGCAATTATCAAACGGCGTTTTTCTGCGCCGCCGCCTTCCTTTTTATCGCTTCGCTCGGTTTCTGGATGATAAAAGAAAAACCCTCGCGCGTAAAAATCAAAAAGAAAACCGACTTGTTTAAGAGCGTAGTCGACGAAATTAAGAACAACAAAACTCTCCGCGGATTGATTTTAATATCGAATCTTGCAGGTTTTTCTTTTGTAACAATCCCTTTTTTAATAGGTCACATAAAGAATACTTTTCCGATTACGAAACAAGACGTGGGAAATTTTTTGCTCATACAAATAACAGGAATGATTGTCTTCAGTTTTTTGTGGAAAAAAGTATTAGCCCGTTATTCGTACAAAGGAATGATGAAAATAAGCATACTGTTCCTGGCGTTGATACCGCCGGCGTCTTTACTAATTAACTCGATCGATTCCTTCTATGTGCTGTTTTTCATTATCGGCGGCGCTATCGGTTCCTGGAAGATTATACAGGAAGGCGCAATTATCGAAATTTCGAAAGAAGAAAGCAGAGCCCTCTATCTAGGCGTTTTCGGCTCTCTTAATTTATCGTCGATGTTTGCTCCTATAATTTACGGCGCTCTAATTCGCTACATAGACGTATCGTACATTTTTATTGCTTCCTCGGTTATTACAGCTTTTTCATTTCCGCTAATAAAAAAGCTGATTTGTCAGGTTGACTTAAATTATTAATTTATTTTTCAAATCTTATATTAATAAATACGGTTAATGAGTTTGAAAAGTTGATAAAATCATCTGAAAATAATAGTTTTGCGTAATTTTGTTCAACTAAACTGGTAAAAAAATGGACGCTCATCATGTATCTATCCCGATATTAAGTATTATTCCTTTTGTATTAATGCTTCTATCGATTGCAGTATTTCCGCTCTTTTGGGAACACTTTTGGGAAAACAATCGCAACAAACTTATTATCGCCGTCATTTTGAGTATACCCACAACGATTTATCTCCTATCTGCCGGGCTTTCTCATGAATTGGTAGAAATAATGGTCTTCGACTATATTCCGTTTATAATTTTATTGGGAGCGCTTTTTACAATTACCGGCGGAATTTATTTATCCGGGGATATCGAAGCGACTCCGAAAGTCAATTCGATTTTTCTGGGTATAGGCGCTATTCTGGCTTCATTTATGGGAACAACGGGCGCGGCTATGTTATTGATTCGTCCGGTAATTCAAACAAATAAAGAAAGAAATTTTAAGGTACATACAATATTGTTTTTTATAGCAATTGTTGCCAATTGCGGCGGACTGCTCACTCCTTTAGGAGATCCTCCGCTTTTTATGATGTATTTGCGAGGAGCTCCTTTCACCTGGTTTTTCAAATTGGTACCCGAATGGCTTTTTTCAAATTTGTTGCTGATTATAATTTATTTTATTGTGGACAGTTATTATCATAAAAAGGAACCTCAACAAGCATTAAAAATAGACAAAGAAAATCAAAGACCTATCAAGCTCGAAGGGAAATTGAATTTTGTATGGCTGATCGGTGTAGTATTGTCTGTGGCTTTTCTGAACGAACAATACCTTCATTTTATAAAAGAAAACGAATACTATAAATTCATCCGTGAAGCCGTTATTCTCGGCATGGCTATTCTTTCTCTCTTATTTACTCCAAAACTCACCCGTCAGTCTAACAACTTTACCTGGGAACCGATTAAAGAAGTAGCATATCTTTTCTTGGGTATTTTTATAACTATGGTTCCCGCGCTTTTGTATCTCGAAACAAACGCTCATCAATTGGGCGTATCGCTGGCTCATCAGTTTTACTATTACACAGGAGCGCTCAGCAGTTTCCTCGACAATACACCAACAGCCGTAACGTTTCATTCATTGGCGCTGGGATTGGGCATTGAAAGCGGCAATTTAGTAGCGGGAATTCCCGAAGAATTGTTGAAAGCTATTTCTGTGGCTGCGGTACTCTTCGGCAGTATGACATACATCGGCAACGGTCCGAATTTTATGGTTAAAGCCGTAGCCGAGGAAAACAATATAAAAATGCCGAGCTTTTTCGCTTATATGTATAAATTCTCGCTTATTATTCTTCTGCCGGTATTTATTCTTATTCAATTGCTTTTCATCTGATTATTTTTTCGAGGCTGTCCTCTTCTTCGGGGGACAGCCGCTTGTATTCCCGGATAAACAAGGGCATAACCAAAACATAAACAAATACGAGCATTGCCAATACGTAAAACAGAGTTCCGATCGTTTTGTCGTGTTCGAGAAGATTCAACCTGCCAAGCATGTAATTCCAATCGTGGTAAACATTATTCCCTCCTATTAGTCTCAATTTTTTCTCGGAGGCGTCCGCGGCATAGACGCTGATGTTAATTAAATTCTGTCCGAGCCACAGCAAAAAGATTCTCGCGGCTGTATATTTTTTTTCCTTGTAATAGTAAAAAATAAAAAGCGACGGAATAATAATCTGCATAAGCGTTCCGCCTAAGGTATAGACAAACTTACCAAAGATTGCAAATACGCCGTGCCCGCCCTCGTGAATCAACAGATTCAGTTCGTCCAGGAGAAATACTCTTCCGCGGTTATAAATCAGGTATATTACGGCGGGTATAAAAAATAGAGACGGTATCCATTTCCTAATTTGTTTATTGTTCATCTTCGAACATCGATCTCAATTTAGCTATTTCGTTAGTAATGCCGAGACAAACAATCAATTTTATTCTGGCTTTTTGCCCGTTCAAGTAATCGGAAAAAATAACTCCCGCCTTTTTTAGCCATTTTCCCGCTCCTTCGTAGCCGTATATGTCGAGAGTTTCGCCGGCCGGGCATCTGGAAACCAATACCACCGGGATGCCTTTTTCAATAACGTACTTTATACCTTCGAACGCTTTCGGGGGAACGTTGCCAACTCCCATAGCTTCGACTACCAGCCCGTCGGCGCCGCTGTCGGCTGAAAATTTGAAAAATTTTTCGTTCATTCCGGCATATACTTTTATCAAATCTACGTTTGAATTGATTTTCGCCGTCTCGAACGTTTCAAGTTTCCTTGGCAGCCTGTTAAAAATCACCCTGTCGTTTTCGACAAATCCGAGCGAACCGAAATCGAGACTGTGAAATGTTTCGATATCTTCGGTATGAGTTTTCGTTACTTCGCTTGCGGCATTAATTTCGCCGTTCAAACAGACAAGCACGCCCATATTTCCGCTGTTGGGATTATTAATAATCGATATGGCGTCGAGCAGGTTCTTCGGCCCGTCCCAATCCGGCTCCGAGCTTGTTTTCATAGCGCCTATTACCACTATCGGTTTTTCCGTTTTTACCGTGAGATCGAGAAAGTAGGCTGTCTCTTCGAGTGTGTCTGTCCCGTGCGTAATAATAATTCCATCAGTATCGTTTTGATTTATATACTTCTTTACAATTTCCGACAACTCGAGCATTAATTCCGGAGTCATATGCGGTCCGGGATAGTTGCCGAATTCATAGACGGATATATTGGCTTTCTTATCGGCTTCCGGAATGATTTTGAGGAGCTCTTCGCCATGGTAATATGGCACGGCCGAATTTGTTTCCCTGTCGATCTTCATCGAAAAGGTGCCGCCGGTAAAAATTATCAAAATATTTTTCACTTGCTTTCTCCGTTTTTTTTCGTATTTCAAAATAAATTGACAAATCCGAAAAGAAAAGTGAAAAAGATTTTAAAATTAATTTGCTCTTATCCTCTGCAACTCATATTTTCACGCTCGGTTAAGGTGCTGAAATCGAGTGTTGATAACTTGTTGATAAGTTGTTTGTGTGAAACGTTTCACACTTCTTTTATAAGGGTGATTTTATCAACTTTAGTATTATTTCTTGTTTGTTATTTTATAATAAATTCTGTAACTCTTTATAACTAAATAAGTTATGGGTTTTATTTAATGTTAATAATTTGTGGAATTTTTCTGATAGTTCTTTTTGTTTTCTTAATAAATAATTAATATTCTCAATTTTTTCATTAATCTAATTGTGGATAAGTGATATGGAATTAAATCAATCTGCTCTAAATACCGAAAAGATTGAAACTGAAAAAAATGCCAAAGATATCTGGAAAGAATGCCTGAGTATAATAAAAGAAAACGTACCTTACATTACGTATAATACCTGGTTTTTGCCCATAAAGCCGCATGAACTTGAAAACAATACTCTTAAAATTTTCGTACCCAACAACTTTTTTATCGAATGGATCGAAGAGCATTATAATACATTGATAAACAAAACGGTAAACCAGGTACTGGGACCGGAAGGCAAACTTGTTTACATAGTTTACGAAGAAAACGACCCTTTCGAAGAGTTAAAACAACCGACAAGCGAGAAAAAACCCGAATCCGCCGCAGTAGTCGAGGAAAAGAAGAGCGAATTCGAATCTTTTCTTAATCCTCGCTATACATTCGAAAATTTTATAAAGGGCGAAGGAAATCAACTGGCTAGAGCCGCCGCGTTGGCTGTTGCGGACAATCCCGGTCAAACTTCTTTCAATCCTCTTTTTATTTACGGCGGTGTCGGTCTCGGAAAAACTCACCTGATGCATGCCATCGGAAATAAGATTCTCGAGAAAGATTCGAATAAAAAAGTAATTTATCTTTCTTCGGACGCATTTACGGTAGAATTTGTGGAAGCTATTCAGAGCGACCGTGTGAACGAATTTTCCGCTTTTTACAAAAGCATGGACACTCTTATTATCGACGACATACAATTTCTCGTCGGCAAAGAAAAAACTCTCGATCTGTTTTTCCAGATTTTTAATACTCTTCATCAAAGCGGAAAACAGATAGTCCTTTCGAGCGACAAACCTCCAAAGGAATTGAAAGGTCTGAACGAAAGATTAATATCGAGATTCTCCTGGGGACTTACCGCAGACATACAACCGCCGGATTTCGAAACTCGCGTCGCCATCCTGAAAAACAAGAGCGAAAGCTTCGGTCTGGAACTCTCTAACGATATCTATGAGTATATAGCTCACAACATTACTTCTAACATCAGAGAGCTGGAAGGCTGTCTTATAAAGCTTTTGGCAACTTCTTCCCTTAATTCTAAAGAAATCGATTTTAATCTGGTTAAGAAAATCGTCAAAGAAGTTTCGACCAACAAACAGGTTTCGATTTCCATCGATTATATAACCAAAGTGGTTTGCGACTATTTTAAGGTGGATGAAAATAAAGTACGCGAGAAAAACCGTAAAAAAGAAATCGTACTGGCTCGTCAGATTGCTATGTATCTTTCCAAAGTTTTAACTAAATCTTCGCTCAAAACCATCGGTCTGCATTTCGGCGGACGAGACCATTCGACCGTTATTCACGCTTATAATACTATGGAACTATTGATTGAGAAGGACGGCAACGTCAAGGAAATTATAGAAAGTCTGAAAAATAAAATCGAAATGAGCGCCGCCTGAGTGTGTATAACTTGTTGACCGTCTGTTTTTAACTTGTGGATAATTTAATCTTATGAACATCGTTTTGATAACTCGTTTTTTTCAACCCGTTATCAACATTTATCGTTTTTCATATTATCCTTTTTTGCTCTGTAAATTGGTATTTTCAGACTTATCAACATATCAACAGTCTTATTGTTTTTGTTCTTTTATTCATTAAATAATACTATAAAAACATAATAATAACGTGTGTGGATAAGGCTAAAATAAAATTGTAAATCTCTCTATATTTTATTATTTTTTGCTGAAAGGTGGAGATAATTTATGGAATTTAAAGCGAACAGTAAAGAGCTCGAAAAGCTACTTGCCAAAATCATTCCCGCAGTACCCACAAGAACGCCGATGCAGATATTGGAAAATATTCTGCTCGAAGTAGAAAACGGAGTGCTGACGGTCTATGCAACCGATCTGGAAATATCTCTGAAGTCTTTTTTGAATATAGCTTCGGACGAAAATATTAAAATAGTAATTCCAGCGCGTCTGTTTTACGATATTATCAAGTCTTTGAAGGACACTACCGTACACTTCAAAATAAACGGCAACAAAAGACTAGAAATAACCACGGAGAAAGGCAAGTATACATTAAGCTATATCGACGCGGACGAGTTCCCGGAAATTCCCACCATTAACACGAGCAACGACGTCTATGAAATATCAATTAACGGTCAGGATTTAAAAAGCGCTTTCGATAAAACGGCTTTTGCAATGAGTAAAGAAGAAATAAGACCGGCAATGATGGGAACGCTTTTCGAATTTTGCGATGAAGGCTTGAGATTTGTAACTACAGACGGTCATCGACTCGTCAATTATCTGAATAAAAACATCAAAGCGGACATAAACAAACAATATGTGGTTCCTGAACGAGCCGTTTCCGTTTTATCTAAAGTTTTGGACGAAAAAGAACTGAAAGTATATTTTACTAACAGTTACGTATCGTTCAAGCTGAACGACATGGAATTGATTACCCGATTGATAGCGCAGAAATACCCCGAATATAAGAGCGTAATTCCGCTGGAAAACGAATATGCTCTCAGAGTCAAAACAAACGAATTGCTCGACTCGATTAAAAGAATGATGCTCTTTACTACTAGCACAACGAGGAGAGTAAAATTTTCGATCGATTCGGAACAAATTATTATTTCCGCTGAAGACATTGATATCGGCGCCGCCGGCGAAGAAGAAGTAAAATGCGAATACCGGGGTGAGAAGATGGAGATCGGTTTCAATTCCACGTATATCAACGATATTTTAAGTCATCTGTCGGATTACGATGAGATAATATTTAAACTGCATTCCCCTACCAAAGCGGTAATTATCGAACCGGTGGAACAAAAAGAAAATACAGATTTGATGATGCTGTTGATGCCCGTACGTTTGAATACATAAAATGATCCTTAGAAATATTAACTTGCGCAATTTCAGGCTGCATGAAGACACATCGGTAGAGTTTTCCAATAAATTAAATTTCCTGGTAGGAGGAAACGGACAGGGAAAAACATCCATATTAGAAGCAATTTACTACCTGTGCACCACTAAGAATCTTTTGTCTTCATCCGATTCCGATACTATTACTTTTGGCAGGCAATTTATGGAAATTAAAGGAGTTATTGAGGATTTGGCGGTTCATTCGGTTCGTTTGAATTACGATACCAGGAGGAAATACTATTATCTCGACGACAAAATAATTCCGAATTCCGCCGAAATAATAGGCAAATTTCCGATTGTAACGCTCATTCAGGCAGACCACCAGCTTACTCAGGGTTCTCCGTCGGATAGAAGAAAATTTGTCGATTCCACTCTATCGCAATTGAGTCATTCTTATTTGGATATCTACATTGATTACAATAAAATTTTGAGACAACGCTCTAACCTTTTGTCGCAAATAAGGGAAAACAGAAATCTGAATTTATACGATCAGCTGGAAGCCTGGACGGAATCCCTGATTCTCAAAGGAGCGCAAATAATCGAACACAGAAATAAATTTGTATCCGAGTTCAACGGGTACCTCAAAAATGCGTATCAGTATATTATGGGAGACGTCGAAACGCCGTTTATTTCTTATTCAACGCTTTGCAGTCCGGAAGAAAATATAGCTGTAGAATTCAGAAAACAGATCGACTCTGTAAAAGAGGAGGAAATAAGGAGAGGAGTCAATTTAATCGGTCCTCACCGCGACGACTTACTGTTTTTAATCAATGATAAAGAATTGAAAAAATACGGTTCGCAGGGACAACACAAGACGTTTCAGATAGCTTTGAAATTCGCTCAATTTTTTTACATCAAGGAAAGAATAAACAGAACGCCCGTTTTTTTGATGGACGACGTATTCGGCGAGCTCGATAAATACCGCGCTGAGAAAATAAGCGCATACCTTTCGGAAATAGGACAGGCATTCATTACAATGACAGACCTGACTTATTACGAAGAGCTGAATAACGACAACAGACTGATAACGGTGGAAAATGGTAAAGCAAAAATCGTCAACTGATATTAAGAGCATAAGCCAGATAATTGCACAGGAAGAATTTAAAGACATCAGGGAAATAGCGGAATCGTACAACGTTATAGAGGAATTTTATACTATTTTCCCCGAACTGAAAAAAATAGCGACGCCAAAAAAAGTGGAAGATCGGGTCTTGTTTATTAAGGTGGAAAACTCCGTTTGGAAAAGCGAACTCTTCTTATACAGAAAACAGATAACAGAAAAGATAAACAGGTTTTTTAATAAACAGATTTTAAAAACAATCAAACTGATATAAAATATGAAAAACAACACGGTTCAAAGCAGCGAATACACAGCAAAAAATATCAACATATTAAAAGGACTCGAAGCGGTGCGCAAACGCCCCGCTATGTACATAGGAGACGTAGGCTCGCGTGGTTTGCATCACCTTATTAACGAGGTAGTCGACAACAGTATAGACGAAGCTCTGGCTGGATTTAACGACACGGTTATCGTTACAATACACAAAGACCAAAGCGTTACGGTGGAAGATTACGGACGCGGTATTCCTGTGGACATCCACCCGGTCGAAAAGAAATCCGCGCTCGAAGTGGTGATGACGGTTTTGCACGCGGGCGGCAAGTTCGATAAAAACACATACAAAGTATCGGGCGGTTTGCACGGCGTGGGCGTTTCGGTGGTCAATGCTCTGTCGGAATGGCTAAAAGTAGAAGTGCGAAGAGACGGAAAAATCTATACGCAGGAATACAAAAGAGGCGTTCCTCAAGGACCGGTTAAAGAAACGGGAACGTATAAAAAAGGTAAATCTGGCACTAAAATTACTTTCAAGCCCGATAAGGAGATATTCAAAACGGTAAAATTCAAATACGAAATAGTTGCCGAACGCTTGAGAGAACTCGCATACTTGAACAAAGACGTTACTATGATTTTGATCGACGAGAATGAAGGCATAGAAGAGAAATATCATTTTAAAGGCGGACTGATCGACTTTGTAAGATACCTCGACGAACAGCGCAATCCTCTTCACAAGCCGATTTATATCGAAGGAGAAAAAGAGGGAACGCCCGTCGAAGTGGCATTTGAATACAGCGATTCGTACAACGAAAATGTCCATACATATGTAAACAACATAAATACTATTGAAGGAGGAACTCATCTCGTAGGTTTCAGAACTGCGCTGACGAGAACTTTTAATAATTATGCCTATAAAAACAAGCTGATTAAAGAAAACAGCAAAATATCTTTAACGGGAGAAGATTTTAAAGAAGGACTGACGGCGGTTATTTCCGTTAAGGTTATGGAACCTCAATTCGAAGGACAAACCAAGACAAAGCTAGGAAACAGCGAAGTAAAATCAATAGTCGAATCGATAGTGGGAGAAAAACTCGCCGAATATCTGGAGGAAAATCCTTCTGTAGCAAAAAAAATAATCGAGAAGAGCGTCAAAGCTGCCGAAGCGCGCGAAGCAGCCCGTAAAGCCCGAGAACTTATTAGAAGAAAAAACGCTCTCGATTCGTTGAATCTCCCCGGCAAATTAGCCGACTGCTCGATTAACGACCCCGAGCATTGTGAAATCTATATAGTCGAAGGAGATTCCGCTGGCGGTTCTGCCAAACAGGGACGCGACAGAAGATTTCAGGCTATTCTTCCTATTAAAGGAAAAATAATAAACGTAGAAAAAGCGAAAATAAATAAGATACTGGAGAATCAGGAAATTCAGGCAATTATATCGGCTATCGGAGCGGGAATAGGAGAAGATTTCGACGCGTCTAAATCGCGTTACGGTAAAATAATTTTAATGACGGATGCCGACGTGGACGGAAGCCACATCAGAACCCTTCTCCTTACGTTCTTCTACCGTCACATGAAGGATTTGATCAACCAGGGCAAAGTTTATATAGCTCAGCCGCCGCTTTATAAAATTAAAAAGGGCAAAGAAGAATTTTATGCTTTCGACGACGAGGAAAGGGATGCGATTCTTAAACGCCTTAAGGGCGACGTTAAAGGAAAAGAAGAAGAGGAAGAAATTGCCGATGTCGAAGAAACCGAAGAACAAACGCAGAAACAAATGAAAGGCATTGTCATATCGAGATACAAAGGATTGGGCGAAATGAATCCGGAACAGTTGTGGCAAACCACTATGAATCCCGAAACAAGAACCATACTTCAGGTTAATCTCGAAAGCGCAGCGACAGCAGATAAGATATTCGAGACCCTTATGGGCGACGCAGTTGAGCCACGCAGAGAATTTATTGAAAAACACGCCAAGTATGCCAAATTGGACGTTTAATGCCGAAACATCATAAATACAATCACCCGTTAAAGGAATACGTCAGGGTCGACTATACGGCGCTTAATCAGGATCTGACAATTGAAGAAGCGCTCGAAAAAATCCGCACCGAAGGCATCGGGGAACGGATTGTTTATTTCTATGTAGTCGACGAGGAACAGCGTCTTGTAGGCGTGCTTCCTACCAGACGATTACTTACGGCTTCGAAAAATACAATAATTAAAGATATTATGATTACGCGCGTAGCGGCTTTGCCGGATAATTCAACGGTATATGACGCATGCGAATTTTTTGTTACGTATAAATTTCTGGCGCTGCCCGTTGTCGATAAAGATCATAAAATTATTGGAATAGTCGACGTAAATTTGTTTACCGAAGAATTGCTCGAAATCGAACCAGATATTGAAGAGCGCCACAGAATGAGCGATATCTTCGAAACAATCGGTTTTACAATCGAGGAAATTAAAAACGCCACACCTCTAAAAGCCTGGAGATATCGTTTCCCCTGGCTCGTTACAACCATTATCAGCGGAACTGTTTGCGCAATGCTTGCCGGTTTATTCGAAGCCACTTTGGCCGAAAGCATTGTTATAGCGTTTTTTATTACTCTCGTTCTGGGGCTTGGAGAAAGCATCAGTATACAATCGATGACCGTGGCTATTCAGGCGCTTCATACAAATCGTCCTACAAAGGAATGGTATATAAAATCGATTGTCAAAGAATTGAAAACGGCATTCCTGCTGGGCATAAGCTGCGCCCTTTTGGTATTTATTGTAATAGCCGCATGGAAAAACGATTATGCGGCCGCTTTCGTAGTTAGTTTAAGCATTATAATGGTGGAAATGCTGGCGGCTTTCTGGGGTATAAGCGTACCAACAATTTTACACAGAACAAAATTAGACCCGAAAATTTCCGCCGGTCCGGTAACTCTGGCTCTTACCGATATCGGCACAATCTTGTTTTACCTCGGTTCGGCAACACTGATTTTGGAATAAATAAGAAATTAATAATTAATACAGACTGGAAAAATGAGCACAATATTCGAAAAAATCGTACCGATTACTCTTGAAGAAGAAATGAAATCGTCTTACATCGATTATGCTATGAGCGTTATAGTTGCGCGCGCATTACCCGATGTGAGAGACGGATTAAAACCCGTGCACCGAAGGGTCTTATTCGGAATGCACGAATTGGGATTGACATACAATAAACCGTATAAAAAGTCAGCTCGTATTGTCGGCGAAGTACTCGGTAAGTATCACCCTCACGGTGACAGCGCCGTTTATGATACTATGGTTAGAATGGTACAGGATTTCTCGCTCCGATACCCGTTGGTTGACGGACAGGGAAACTTTGGTTCGGTAGACGGCGACAGCCCGGCGGCAATGCGTTATACCGAAGCGCGTCTGGCTCGTATATCGGAAGAGATGCTTAGAGACCTCGATAAAAATACGGTCGATTTCGTCCCGAATTTCGACGACACCTTACAGGAACCCTCGGTTCTGCCGGCTTATTTGCCCAATCTTCTTGTAAACGGCGCCAGCGGTATTGCGGTCGGTATGGCAACTAACATTCCGCCGCATAATCTTTCGGAAGTTATCGACGGATTGATTGCTTTGATAGACAATCCAAAAATTACTCCGGAAGATATTATGAAGCACATTAAAGCCCCCGATTTCCCCACGGGCGGTATAATCTACGGTTACGAAGGCGTTCGAGAAGCTTATTTGACGGGACGGGGCAAAATTACAATTCGGGCAAGAGCCAATATCGAAACTCTGAAAAACGACAGAGAAAATATCGTAATAACGGAACTTCCCTATCAGGTTAACAAAGCTTCGCTGATCGAAAAAATTGCCGACCTGGTAAGAAATCAGAAAATCGAGGGAATCTCGAACATACGCGATGAATCCGACCGCGACGGTATGAGAATCGTTATCGAAATGAAAAGAGACGGTCAGCCGGCGGTTACATTGAATCAGCTCTTCAAACACACGCAAATGCAGGTTACTTTCGGCGTTATAATGCTTGCGCTTGTAAACGGCGTGCCTAAAGTGCTTACTCTCAAGCAAACGATGGAGCATTTCCTCGATCACCGAATGGACGTTCTTATCAGAAGAACAAAATTCGAACTCGACGCCGCCGAAAGAAGAGCTCATATTCTAGAAGGATATATCATTGCGCTCGACAATATCGACGAAGTGATCGAAACAATTAAAAAATCGCGCGACGTCGAAACCGCTAAACGCAATTTAATGCGTAAATTCAAACTCTCCGAAATCCAGGCGAAAGCGATTCTCGACATGAGATTGCAACGCCTCACGGGTCTGGAAAGAAAGAAGATTGAGGATGAATACAAAGAAACGATTAAATTAATCGAAAAACTGAAAGGCATTCTTGCCAGCGAAAAGAAGAGAAAACAAATAATCAAAGAAGAACTTCTTGCGCTGAAGGAAAGATACGGCGACGAGAGAAGAACCGAAATTATTTACGATTACAAAGACTTTTCGCTCGAAGATATAATTGCCGAAGAAGACGTTGTAGTAACGATATCTCACAGAGGATTTATCAAAAGATTTCCCGTCAGCGGATACAGACGTCAATCGAGAGGCGGCAAAGGAGTTACGGGCGCCGGCACCAAAGACGAGGATTTTATTGAACATATGTTTGTCGCTTCCACGCACCATTACATTATGTTCTTTACCGACAAAGGTAAATGCTATTGGCTCAAAGTTCACGAAATTCCCGAAGGCGGAAGAACGGCAAAAGGCAGGTCGATACTTAACCTTATCGAAAAATCGAAAGAAGAAAAGATTGCGGCTTTCGTAGCGGTAAAAGAATTCAGCGACGATAAATACGTCGTGATGGTTACCGAAAAAGGCACGATCAAAAAGACCGTCCTCTCCGCATATTCCAATATTCGCCGGGGCGGTATTAATGCAATAAATCTTGCCGACGGCGACAATCTCGTTGAAGCAAAATTGAGCGACGGAAACAACGATATTATTATCGGCACACGGAACGGTATGGCTATCCGTTTTAACGAAAAGGACGTGCGCGATATGGGCAGAACCGCAACGGGTGTGCGAGGCATCAATCTTGCCAAAGACGATAAGGTAATCGGAATGATTGTTGTAAGAAACGCCTCTACCTTACTGGTTGTTACAAACAAAGGATACGGCAAGCGCTCGGAATTGGACGACTACCGTTTGACTCGAAGAGGAGGCAAAGGCATTATTACAATTAAAACTTCCGAAAAGAACGGCAAGATGATTGCAATGAAAGAAGTCAACGACACCGACGAACTGGTTATTATTACTACCAAAGGGATGGTGATTCGACAGGCGGTGAAAGATATCAGAATAATGGGCAGAAACACTCAGGGCGTTCGACTCATTAAATTAAACGAAGGCGACGAAATTGCCGACATAGCCAGAGTGGCTCCCGAAGAGAACGGAGAGGAATAACGCATAAAAGGCGGCGGATTTTCCGCCGCCTGTTTGTTTCTTTCTGTTTTCTCTCCTAAATTACATTTTCATTAATGTGACTCAGGGCTCTAAAATGAAAAAGCTGGCAATCTTTTTATTTATCCCCGTCATTTTGCTTTCTCAACCTCTTCCCGTTAACTTCAAAGGTGCATACGAAAAACAAACCAGGTCTTATGACGGCAAACCGGGAAGGAATTACTGGCAAAATAAAAGCGATTATATTATCAAAGCGGAGGTAATACCTTCGGAAAAAAGAATTAATGCGGAAGAAACGGTTACTTATTATAATAACAGTCCCGATACGCTCGATATTATAGTGGTTAAGTTGCTCGGGGATTTATACCGCAAAGGAAACGCAAGGGATATAGAAATATCGCCCGATGCCGTAAATGAAGGAATGAAAATCTCTACGGCGAAATTGAACGGCTCGGAATTCGAAATTACTCGCGACAACGAAAAGCCTCATATTACCGGAACAAAATTGATTATTCCCCTTAAAGAAAAATTATTACCTGGAGAGAAAGCAGAGCTTTATTTTAAATGGGAAGTCAAAATTCCCGGCGAATCGCAAATTCGAATGGGCGCGTATGATTCCACTTCATTTTTTGTGGCTTATTGGTTTCCGCAAATTGCGGTTTACGACGATATCGACGGCTGGGATATGAACGATTATACGGGACATGCCGAAACATACAACGATTTCGGAAATTATCAAGTCGACATTACTGTTCCTCAAAACTTTGTGGTTTGGGCTTCGGGCAAATTATCGAATCCCGAAGAAGTATTCGAAGAGAAAATTCTCGATAAGTACATAACGGCAAATTCCTCCGATGAAATCATACATATTATTAGCGAAGAAGATCTGGGCAACGTAACTAAAAAGCGCAATAAAATTACGTACAAATTCAGATCGGAATCGATACCCGACTTTGCATTTGCTATGAGCGACCATTATTTGTGGGATGCTTCAACGTGGCGGGACGTATTAATTTCGGCGGCTTACAATCCGGAATCGAAAGGATTTTACAACGTTGCCGAAGTTGCGCGTAAATCGATTGTTTATTTTTCGGAGGAAATGCCGGGCGTTAAATATCCTTATCCTGTTATGACAGTTTTTAACGGCAGAGGCGGAATGGAGTTTCCCATGATGTGCAACGATTCGTCGGTAGACAATCTGAGAGGCACCGTTCATTTAACGTCGCATGAAATTTCGCATACTTATTTCCCGTTTTATATGGGAATTAACGAGCGGAAATATGCGTGGATGGACGAAGGCTGGGCTACCATGCTGCCGTTCGATTTTCAGGAATTGAATGCGCCCGGATACGACCCCAGACAACGGAATGCGGAAGGATATTCGCAATACGGCGGTCGGGATACCGACCTGCCGCCGATCGTCCCCTCGTCTCAATTGAGAGGCATATCCTACAGAATGGCTTCCTACAGCAGACCGGGCGCCGCGTACGATTTTATGATGAAATTCATGGGTAAGGAAAAATTCAAAGCTTGCTTGCACGAATATATTAAACGCTGGAACGGCAAACATCCGACTCCTTACGATTTCTTTAATACATTCGAAGATGTAAGCGGCGAAGACCTCGATTGGTTTTTTAAACCGTGGTTCTTCGAATTCAAGTACCCGGATCTGTCTATTAAAAAAGCGGAAGCCAAAGACGGATATCTTTTTGTTGAAATTGAGAATAATGGCGGTTTGCCTCTTCCCGTCGTTTTATTTGTAAAAAACGGCGAAGCTAAAGAAAAGATTTTCGAGGCGCAGGCAGATATCTGGAAAGGAAAACCCGGAGAGCTTAAACTCGAAATTAAATGCAAAAAACCGGAAGAGCTTTTGCTCGGAACTCCTCAAATTCCCGACGTTGACGACACGGACAACAAATTTTCGCTGAAATGATTTACGACAACCTTCAATAAAAATTACCGTATGGCGCGGCTAGTAAAGTCGCGCCTATAAAACTTGCAAACAAATTATCAGACAAGTTCTTGTCTGCCCCGCAATAAAAAAATCCAAATGAATTCTGAATAGAAGAAAAAACGCAAAAATTGACTTTTAAAATATTTATCGTATATTTACGATTAACGATTGGAGGAATAATGGCTTTTTCAAAAAAAGAAAATTTCAGCTACGAAGAAGTTTGGCTGGCGGATGTGGCAAAGGCATTGTCGCATCCTGCGCGTTTGAAAATTCTTAAGTTTCTAAACAAGATGGATTCGTGTATGGTGGGCAGTATCGTAGAACATCTGCCGCTGGCTCAGTCGACTGTATCGCAGCATTTGAAAGAACTAAAACGAGTGGGGCTTATCGATGGAGAAATCGACGGTCCGAAAATCTGCTACTGCGTAAATAAAAAAAAATTGCAACGCGCCAAAAAGCAATTTGACAAATTATTTTCGGCAACTGGATGTTGCTGAAAAAGGAGAATCAATATGGAAAATAAAAACGAACTCAAAAAAATTGTGAAAGAAAAATACGCTCAAATAGCCGCTAAAAAAAATTCGGAATCTTGTTGCAATAATAACGCGTGCTGCCCCGACGATGTCGATTATTCGAACCTTCAGGATGATTATACGGAAGAAGCCGGTTATATGCCCGACGCAGACCTCGGTTTGGGATGCGGCATTCCGACCAAACATGCCGGCATTAAAGAAGGCGATGTGGTAGTAGACCTCGGCAGCGGCGCGGGAAACGACGCATTCGTAGCGCGCGCAATCGCAGGCGATAAAGGAAAGATTATCGGGATCGACATGACCGAAGAAATGATCCGAAGAGCCGAAGCAAATAATTCGAAACTCGGCTATGATAATGTATTCTTTAAGCTCGGCGATATCGAAAATGTACCGCTTGAAGATAACACGGCGGACGTTGTTATAAGCAACTGTGTATTAAATCTTGTGCCGGACAAAAGGAAGGCTTTTGCCGAAATTTACAGAATACTAAAACCGGGCGCGCATTTCTGCGTTTCGGACATAGTCTCGACTGGCGAAATGACCGAAGAATTTAAAAAGTCGGCGGAACTCTATGCCGGTTGTGTTTCCGGTGCGATTCCTGAAAAAGAATATCTTAAAATTATCGAAGATACCGGTTTTAAGAAGATTGAAATCAAAACTTCCAAAAAAATCGAATTGCCGGACGAACTTCTGAAGAAATATCTTGACGAAAAAGAGATAGCGAATTTCAAAAAAAGCTCCGTAGGGCTAATGAGTATTACGGTTACGGCATATAAATAAATTTCCTTCCTTTTATAAAAAAGCGCCCGCTTAACGGCGGGCATTTTAATCTCCCGCCAAGAACCGAATGTCAGAATAAATTGTTATTATTGCAGTAATTGCTTTTTATTTTAATTTCGGGTAAAACCAAGGTGTAAAATGAAGCCGATCCTAAGAATATTAATTTTCCTGTTCGTCGCAGCAACGCTCTTTTCTCAGGAGGAAATCAAAATACATGATAATGTTTATTATCTGAACAATACTATTGTTGTTAAATTGAACGATGCTTATGCAGACGTCAACGCTTTCAAAAGTGAAACGGAAAAGAAATCAATAAAAATCGACGGGATTGCAAAGGCATTCCCGCAGGGCGCAAATGTATTGAGAAAAGGCGCCGACAGATTCGAATCGATTTACATTTTGAAAACCGGCGGCAATAAAGATCCGTACGAAGTTTCGGCAAAGTTGAATAAAATGAAAGAAGTCGAATGGGCTGAGCCAAAGTTAATCAGAAGAGTAGCCATAATTCCGAATGATTCTCTTTTGAGCGCTGGCAGGCAGTACAATATCGGTATGATTTCCGCTGAAAAAGCGTGGGATATTTCCAAAGGCGATACTTCGATAATAATTGCCATAATCGATACCGGCGTCGACTGGAATCACCCCGACCTGAAAGCAAATATATTGTTCGATTCAAACGGCAATTTGGTTGGAACCGATTTGGGCGGAATAAACGGCAGACCGGACGACGACCCGCGCGAAGACATTCCACCCAACGGTAGAAATTCGTATCACGGAACTCATGTGGCGGGAATTGCATCCGCCGTCACCAACAATTCGATTGGAATAGCCGGAGTGGGGTTTAATTGCACTATAATGCCCGTTAAAGTATCGCGCAGCGACAAACGCGACGCCAACGGTTATCCGTTTGTCTGGTACGGATTCGAAGGAATTAAATGGGCGGTCGACAACGGCGCCAAAATAATCAATTGCAGCTGGGGCGGGTACGGATATTCGCGATACGAAAAAGAAATTATCGACTATGCCATCGAAAACGGGGTCGTTATAATTGCCGCTGCCGGAAACGAAAACAGCTCGGAACTCTTTTATCCCGCCAGTTACGAAGGCGTTCTATCTGTCGGCTGGCTCGATGAAAAAGGAGGAAAAGCGACTTATGGTTCTCACTCCGGCTCCAATTTCGGCACTCAGGTCGACGTTATGGCGCCGGGCTCATTTATCTATTCCACATGGCCTACGTATTCCGGAGCGGATTCGATTTACCGTTCCATTAGCGGCTCTTCGATGGCGTCTCCTCATGCCGCGGGCGTTGCAGGACTGGTGGCGGCTAGATTTTCGAATTATACCCCTCTTCAAATTGCCGAAAGAATAAGAGCTTCGAGCGCCCCTCTTGAAAGCAGTTTGCCGCAAAATCAATATCTCCTCGGAACAGGTAGGATCGACGCGTATAATGCGGTTAAAGATACTAATCTCTTTTCGATCAGAGCGACTAAAATCGACTTAGTTGAAGACGGAAACGGCAACGGACTACTCGAGTCGGGCGAAGCCGTCGATATCAGAATCCGATTTACGAATTATCTCGATCCGTCTCCGCAAACAAAAGTTTATCTGATGTCCGACGACGACGCTATTATTCTTGAAAATAGCGAGTTTAATCTGCCTGCAATGAATACGCTGGATACCGCCGATAATTCTTCGGCTCCGTTCAGATTTGTAATCTCCGAGAATTCCCCGTTTAACCATACTGTCGATATAATGATCAAATACGAAGGCGATTCTTACGAGGACTATCAATGGTTTTCTGTAAGAGTCAATCCTACTTATGCGACGCACGACGCCAACAAAATAGTAATGACGATCACAAGCAAAGGCGCTCTGGGTTTTAACGACTATCCGGACAATCAGGAAGGCAGGGGATTTGTCTACAAAAACGGCGATAATCTCTTGTTCGAAGGAGCTTTTATGTACGGCGCTTCTTCGACAAAAGTGATGGACGCCGCAAGGAACGATTTTTTTCAGAATGAAGATTTCAATCTGTTGGAAAAGGTTCGTATTACAACCGATGAAAATAATAATCAAATCGGAAGAACGGCGTTTGACGATTCGGGATTCGGAGAGGGCGCTCTCGGAATTAAAACGGAGCTCACTTCTTACGGATTTTCGGACGCCCCGGACGACAGTTATATAATTCTCGTAAATAAACTGATAAATCAGAGCGGAGCGGATATTAACGGTCTTTATGCCGGATACTTTTTCGATTGGGATATGCCCGCCGAAATACCCGATATCGATATAGTCGGTTTCGACGAAGAAGGACGTTTCGGATATGTTTATTGCGAAAATGATTCGATCCTCGACACGTATGTCGGCATTGGTCTGCTGCACGATGAAAGCAAACTCGGATTTTATCCGATTGAAAATTCAGCAGACACCGGCGCCGTAATGCTCTTTGACGAAAACGGATTTACAAAAGAAGAAAAATGGAGCGCTCTGACAGGCGGAGTTATTACAAAGCAGATTGGACCGGCGGACGTTTCGATGGTTGTTTCGTCCGGACCGCATGACTTGATTGACGGCGGCGAAGTTAAAATACCTTTTGTAATTGCAGCGGGCGATAATCTCGAAGAGCTGCGCGCGTCTATTCAAGCCGCGCGAAATAAATACAGTCAATTGATTACGGATGTGCGTGAAAATTCAATTTCGTTTACTTACAACCTCTCTCAAAACTATCCCAATCCGTTTAATCCCTCGACGGTTATAAGATATGAAATACCCGAACGGCAATTCGTTACAATAAAAGTTTACGATTTGCTCGGCAGGGAAGTGGCGGCGCTTGTAAACGAAGCGAAAGATGCGGGAAGCTACAGTCTGGAATTCTCTGCGGATAAATATAAACTTTCAAGCGGAATTTACTTCTATGCTTTGAAAGCGGGAAATAATTTTATCGTTAAGAAAATGATATTTGCCAAGTAATAAAAAAAGCGGGCGTCGAGCCCGCCTTTTTTTATTTAATTACCTCTTCGATTACTCGTTCGGCATTGTCTACATATTTAGCTATCCATAAAATATAACGAATATCGACGCCGATGGAACGGCTGTAAGAATCGTTCCACGCATAATCGTTAATTGTGGCTTCGAAACAACGGTCGAAATTCAGTCCTATTAATTCTCCGTCGGCATTCATAACGGGACTGCCGGAATTGCCTCCGGTTGTGTCGGTATTGTATAAAATTGCCACCGGAACTCCGCCGACAGAGGCATCGAAGAATTCTCCGAAATTCTTTTTGTCGTAAGCGGTTCTAAGATTGTCCGGTACCGCATATTCGTTGCCCAGGTAACTTTTTTCGATAACGCCTTCAAGGGTTGTTATCGGTTTGTAATAAACCGCGTCTCTCGGTTCGTATCCTTTTATATTGCCGTATGTCATTCTCAATGTGCCGTTGGCGTCCGGAATAAACGACCTGCCTTCGTAAAGTTTTCTTACTTCAATGTATTGAGGCAAAAGCATATTCAGTTTTCCGTCGACGTAAGCTGATATTTCATTAAGTTCGTTTTTTTGTTTTTTCAACGCAGCCGCGAAAACCAGCAGCAAATCGTCTTCCGGTTTAATTTCGGAATAGTTTGTTTCGCCGCTAGTCAATTTGTCGAGCGTTTCTTCTTTTAGAAATTCCGATTCGAATAATTTGATTAAAAAAGTTTCGGTATCCGTGTCATTAACAACATTCGTTACTGCGTCGACCGACGAGAGTTCCGAAAAGTTGAGCGCGTCGTCCAGCATTTTCTTCAAAAACACTTTTTCGAAAGGCAGATCGATACGTTGATATATTTTGTTAATATCGTTCGAAGGCTTGCCTTCGATTTGATTTAAAACTGCATCGGCATAATTAATTACATTCGAAAAACGATAAAGTCTGTTCAACCACATCGAAGGACGGATGTTGTCGAATAATTTGTTGTAAACGCTCTCGAGTTCGTCAAAGAGACTGCCGTACTTTTCTTCGAGTTCTGGATCGTTATCGATGAAATCTTTCAGTTTTCTGTCTTCATCGTATTCTTTTTTCAGGAGTTCGAGTTTGCGAATACCCAGCATTTTGCCGCGGTAATTTTTCATGGCATTGGAAAGACTTTTTATGAAAGGAGCGTATTTCAATTCGAGAGCTTTATCACCTTTGCTCAGAATTTCGAGGGCGTCGATCATGTTCGAATAGAGCTGTTCGTTATAAGGCAGAAAGTAATTTTGCTGGTAATCCAGAAACCATGCCGGATAGTTGCGATACGTTCTTCCCGGGTATCCGAGAATAAATACGAAGTCGTTTTCTTTTACCCCGTTAGGATTGATTTTCAAAAATTTCTGCGGATGGTAGGGCACATTGCTTTCAGAATATTCGGTAGAAGAACCGTCGGGCGCAACGTATGCTCGCAGAAACGAAAAGTCGCCTGTATGACGCGGCCACATCCAGTTGTCGGTTTCGCCGCCGAATTCTCCTATTGAACGCGGAGGAACGTAGACGAGTCGCACGTCTTTGATAATTTTGTATTTGAAAAGGATATAAGTTTTGCCGGGAAACATTTCGGATACTTCCGCATCGACGGCATTGGCTTCGTCTTTTTCGCGGGCGGCAATTTCGTTCATCCGTTTTTCGATTAAACGGCTCCTTTCGACAAAGTCGGATATTTCGTCGAGACCCGCCATAACTTCGTCGCTAACGTCTTTGTAAGATTCGGTAATCCTGACCGTATAGCCGGCGGCGGGAATTTCGTCTTCGATGCCGGCGGCATAAAAGCCGTTTTCGAGATAGTTGTTTTCGGGCGTGCTGGCGCGACTGACGGCTCCGAATGCGCAGTGATGATTAGTAAGTATAAGTCCGTTTTCCGAGACGAACGAACCGGTGCAACCGCCTATGTTGACGATCGCATTAATCAAACTGGTTCCGTCGGGATTATAAATATCGCTCAAACTCAGATTAAAGCCAAGCTTCTTTAAATCGAGTCTTTTCAATTCGCTTAAAGGATACATTCCCTCGCCGGGAACGCCTTTGACGATAATGTTTAATATCATTAACGAAACTATTATGAGAGTGTAGCGTATTCTTTTCATTACAGCTCCTGAATTATTTATTTTAATAACTAATATAAAAAACGGAGAATTCCGATGCCCGGAAAGAAAGGAGAAGGTTGTTGGTCAACCGGTTGCTTCGATACGTTTTTCGCTCCGCTCAAAACTACTCAGCAACCTCGCTTCTTTTTGAAATTTACGCTCGTTCAAAACTACTAAGCCGCTTTGCATTTAAACCGAGCGTTGAGTAGCCCGATTTATCGGGCGTATCGAAACGCGGGAAGTATCAATTGAGACATAAATTTGAGAAATAAAACTTAGAATCTTCGTTTTTTCAGAAGTAATTTAAACCGGCTTGATTTTCATTCTTCGTTCCGCTCAAAACTACTCAGCAACCTTGCTTCTTTTGAAATTTTCGCTTCGCTCAAAACTATTCAGCAACCTTACTTTAAAACCGAGCGTTGAGTAGCCCGATTCATCGGGCGTATCGAAACGCGGGAGATAAAACACACAACAATATTTACAGTAATAACCTACTTCAGCAGTATCATTTTCCTTGTCGCTCTATAATTACCGGAGTTTATTGTACAGTAATAAATTCCGCTGGGCAAACCGCTTCCGTCGAATTCCAATTCATAATTTCCCGCAGGTTGTTCTTTATTAATCAATTCCGCCACCTCTTCGCCAAGGGAATTATATACTTTTAATATTACATGATTACTTTCCGGCAGTTGATATTTTATTTTCGTTGCCGGATTAAACGGATTCGGATAGTTTTGTTCGAGGACAAACGAATTGGGTACGCCTTTTTCTTCGTTTACGGAAACCGGAATCAGACCTTCTATTGCAATATAATCGAAGCTCATCCAATTCCAGAATCCGTGAATGGCAACAACATTCTTGCCGGATTTAAGCGGAATCATAATGCCGCGCTTTAGCCACGAAGTTTTATTTGGAGCCGTAAACTCGACGGCGGCCAGCGTGTCTCCGTTCACTACGAGATACTGCGTTTTAGGAGATTCGAATGTTAATTGATACGCCATTATCAGAAGATATTCGCCGTCTTCGGGAGCTTCTACATTGTCAAATGTAAGAGTCCATGCGTCGCGCAATTCGAGATATTTGCCGCCGCTGGTTACCGACGAATTAAGCACATTGCCCTGACCTGTATAAGCGCCTTTTTCCGCTTCGAAAACGGTAAGGTTGGAATTATCCAACACGTAGACTTCGAACGGTTCCGATTGAACGGCGATACTGTCGTTATCCGTAACAACTACGGTAATATTGTAAACGCCTGACTGTTCGGGAGTCCAGCTGATTTTAAAAGGTTTTGTGTTGGAAATGCCAATTGAAACTCCGTCGACAAAAAATTCGGCTTTCACTACCTCGCCGTCATTATCGACAGCATTTGCCGTAAAGGTTCCTTTTTTAGAAGGCTCCGTGACGTTACCGAAGTCGGTTGTAATGTCGACTTCCGGCGGTTTCTTTTCCGAGAGTTTGCCGTATGCAGCAATTTCATAGAGAGAATATCCCCATTGAGTAGCGCGTTTAATAAAGTGGAATTTGATGTATCTTCCGCTTACAGGATTTTCAAATATTATATTATCCTGATTACCGTCACCGTTTCTTTCCTCATAAACAGTCTGCCATAAATACCCGTCGTACGAAACCTCAATGTTGTATTGTGAACCGAAAGCCGCTTCCCAATAGAGAATAACTCTTTCAATATCGATTGATTCGCCGAGATCGACCATGAGCCATTCGTCGTCGGGATTGTCGTCTAAATTCGGGTCTGCAGCGGTAGATTCAGATTCCTGCTGCCAAGCGCTGCTCCAGCGCGTTTCCATATCGCCGTCAACAGCGAATTCGGGAAGACGTTCGTCTCCGCAACAAGCTTCAAAGGTCGATGCTTTTACCGGACGGTTCAATGATCTGTTAATCATATCGGGATCGAGCACTTCGACAAGGACGGTTGCAGTATCGGATTCGTTCGGGTCTTCTCGATTAATCGCAATTAATGTGTAAGTCGTTGTTTCGGAAGGAGTAACAATAACGGAGCCTGCGGAATCTACTTCGGCGCCGTTGAGCGTAACAGAAGACGCTCCGAAGACCAACCATGAAAGAGTTGTACTCTGTCCGGTTTCCAAGGTAGTTCTTTCCGCAGAGAAAACAGCTATTTTAAAACCCGGATTTACATCGGCAAGAAAAGGCGCCGCCGGCAATCCTTCTTTATTATAAAGATTTGCATTTGCAGGATTATATTCCCACGCGTAACGAACTTTAATTGGCTCGGGAACATTGTCGTTCCACACAATAACTTTTTCGCTGTCGATAAGAGCGTTTGCCCAAACCCAGTTCGAATTATCTCGCGAAACGGCAAACGAAAAGACTTCTCCGCTGTCGGAATTTTTGGCTTCTAGACCGCTGCCGACGTGGTCAAAATATATTTCTATTTTCCCGTCGTCTCTAAGTAGATTTCTTTTATAGCGGGGACCCGAATAAACGATATCCTCTCCGTAAGCAATTTTGCGCGCTACTAAAGATAAACGATAGCCTACGGGTTCTTTGTTCGGCGGATGAATATCTGTAGAGCCGACGTCGATAGCAACAGCTTCGCCGGTATTCGGTAAAGCCAGCGCTCCCGACTGCTGAGCTCTTAACTGAGGCCATGCATCCCACGTTTGCGGCTGATCGTAAACCTGTCCGTAATTCGGAAGCTGCACCCACAAAAACGGGAAATCGCCAAGATTCCACAATTGCCTCCAGCCGTTAATTAATTTAATAAACAAATCGCCGTAAGCCAGCGCATCATTCATATTATCGCCGTTCGATTCCGCCTGATACCAAATTACTCCTTTAATCGGAAAACCAATTAAAGGATTAATCATTCTGTTGAAAGCAACGGTAGGCTGCCTTTCAGGCTCTCCGTTTGCAAGTTTAACGTCCTGCTCGTCGTAACCGAGCATTTCATCGCTCATCCATGCTTCGATACGACTTCCTCCGTAAGACGAATTAATTATACCGATCGGAATATTCAAATCTTTGTAAAGATAATTTGCAAAGTAGAAACCGACCGCGCTCCAATTTCCCGCGTATTGAGGAGTAGCGGGCATCCAGTAACTGCCGGACGGAACTTCGTCTGCCGGTTCGTCGGTTAATCCTTTTGCGACTTTAAACTGCCTTATTAATTGAGTGTTTGCAGAAGAAATTGCAGCGCTTCCTCCCGTTGCATTGTTGAGAGTATATTCCATGTTCGATTGACCCGAAGCAAGCCATACGTCGCCTATATAAACATTATTGCGAGTAATTGATTGGTTGCCCGATGTTACTTTCAAAACAAAAGGTCCGCCCGCTTCCATTGCAGGCAATACCGTTCGCCATTTTCCCAGACTGTCGGCTATCGTAGTAACTTTATAGCCCTCTAATTCGACCGTTACCGTATCTCCCGCAGCGGCTTTGCCCCAAACGGGAATTTCCTGTTGTCTTTGCAAAACCATTCCGTTTCCGAATATATACGGCAGAGATAACTGTGCTTTAATCGATACGGAATTGATAAATAGAAATGCTAAGAAAAACAAAGAGCTGGCTTTTTTCATCGCATACCCCCGAATACAGTTATATATTATCTTCTAAAAAAAATAAATTATAAATTGAAATTCAAAAATAAAATTTGTTTAAATAATAATTTGATATTTGAGAGCAAGAAAATTAGTTTTTCCGTTACAATATTAAACGAGGCGCTTATGTTAAAAAAAATTATTGTACTGATTACTTTCATACCGCTGACGCTTTCGGCTCAAGCGGGCAAAGTATATGATAATCTCTCGATGAAATCGGAAGTACTAAAAGGCGAAAGAAAGTATGCAATTTATCTGCCGCCCGATTATGAAACTTCGGAAAGAAGTTATCCTGTTCTGTATTTATTGCACGGGTATGGCGACGACCAGGCGGGCTGGATTCAGTTTGGCGAAGTGCTTCACATAGCCGACAAAGCAATTAAGGAGGGTAAAGCCACTCCGATGATCATTGTAATGCCGAATGCCGACGCTCCATACCGAGGATACGTTAACCGTCCCGAGACCGATTATCGGTATGAAGATTTTTTCATTAACGAATTCATACCGTACATCGAAAAAACATACAGAATCCGGTCGCAGAAACGCTACCGCGCTATTGCGGGGCTGTCGATGGGCGGCGAAGGCACTTTCATCTATGCGCTGCGTCATCCGGAACTATTTTCGTCCGCATGCCCGTTAAGCGCCGCTACCGGTCCGTCAAACGCCGACAGTCTGAATAATTATTATATACTGAGAGGTATAGAAAATTTATCGAAAGAAAAAGCTCTGGAATTTTACAATAACTATAACGTGGTTAACCTGATAAACAATTTACCTGCCGAACAGTTGAAGTCCGTTCGATGGTATATCGATTGCGGCGACGACGATTTTCTTACAATCATGAATTCGGAAGTTCATATTGCAATGACAAAGAAAGGAATACCGCACGAGTTCAGAATGAGAGACGGCGCGCACAATTGGACATACTGGCGCGAATCGCTGCCGAACGTGCTTAAATTTGTATCCGACGCTTTTCATCAATATTGATTATGAACAGAGACATACAACTTAAACGACTTTTATCCGATAAAGACGAAGTTTGGGATATTATAATAATCGGCGGCGGCGCTACCGGATTGGGCGCCGCAGTCGATGCGGCTTCAAGAGGATTTAAAACTCTGTTGGTAGAACAATACGATTTTTCGAAAGGCACGTCGAGCAGAAGCACAAAACTTGTTCACGGGGGAGTCCGGTATCTGGCGCAGGGCGATTTGTCGCTCGTTTTCGAAGCGCTGCACGAACGAGGTCTTTTGATGCAAAACGCTCCCCACCTTGTGAAGAATCAACAATTCATAATTCCGAATTATGAATGGTGGGAAGGACCGTTTTATAATATCGGAATGAAAGTTTACGATTTAATGGCGGGTAAGCTTGGACTGGGACCCTCGGAAAAAATTTCAAAAGAAGAAACATTAAATGCAATTCCGAATCTCGATCCCGAAGGATTGCTCGGCGGAGTAATCTATTACGACGGTCAATTCGACGACTCGCGACTGGCAATAAATCTGGCTCAAACGGCATACGAAAACGGAGCCGTTTTGCTAAACTATGTGAAAGCCGTGGGATTTACAAAAGATAAGGAAGGAATTCTTAACGGCGTTAATTTACTGGACGTCGAAACCGGCAATGCTTTCCATGTGAAAGGAAAGACATTTATAAATGCAGCGGGAATATTCGTGGGCGATATTAAAAATATGGACGAGGGCGAGAATTCCAATTCGGTGGCGCTGAGCCGCGGCATTCATATTGTACTCGACAAATCGTTTTTGCAGGGTAATTCGGCGATTATGATACCGCACACTACGGACGGAAGAGTTTTATTTGCCGTTCCGTGGCACGGCAAAGTTATACTCGGCACAACCGATACCGAAGTCGATAAACCCGAAATCGAACCGAGGGCATCCGAAGAAGAGATCGATTTTCTGCTTTCGAATTCAGCCCGATATCTTTCGAAAGACCCGCAACGCTCCGATATTCTGAGCGTCTTTGCAGGTTTAAGACCGCTGGCAATTTCCGAAGGAAAAGCCATACCGACAAAAGATATTTCAAGAAAACATCAGATTTCCGTATCTCCTTCCGGCTTGATTACAATAACCGGAGGAAAGTGGACAATCTACAGAAAGATGGGCGAAGACTTAATCGACCACGCGATATTAGTTGGAGGACTCGAAGAGCGGGAATCGGTTACTAAAAATCTTCCCGTTCACGGCTATCTGAAAAATACGAATCACAACGACCCGCTCTACTATTACGGCGCGGATAAATTTCAAATCGAAGAAAGAATTCTAACCAAAGAAAAGCATTTAAGAGAACCGATTCATCCGCATTTGCCTTATATAAAAGCGGAAATCGTTTGGGCGGTGAGAAACGAGATGGCAATAACCGTAGAAGATTTTCTTGCAAGAAGAATTCGCGCGCTTTTGCTCGACGCTAAAGCAAGCATCGAAATGGCGCCGGTAGCGGCGGAAATTATGGCTAAAGAATTAAAAAAGGATAACGCCTGGGTGCAAAATCAAATTAATGAATACATTAAACTTGCCAGAGGATATCTTTCCGGTTATGACGAATGAAAAAGTTTACATAGTCGCCCATCGCGGCGCTTCCGACGAAGCTCCGGAAAATACAATCCCGTCGTTTCAAAAAGCTTTTTCGGAAGGGGCGGATTTTATAGAAGGAGATTTCTGGCTTACAAAGGACAACCGCATAGTTTGCATTCACGATGCAAACACAAAAAGAACCTCGAAAACCGGCTCTAGACTAAACGTAATTAAAACAAAACTTTCCGAGCTGAAAACCGTCGATGTGGGCGGCTGGAAAAATTCTCGGTTCGAAGGAAGTTTCATTCCCACTATCGAAGAAATAATCGATATAATTCCAAACAACCGCGGAGTTTTTATCGAAGTCAAAGACGACAGAAAAGAATTTCTTGTCAAGCTATCTGAAGTACTGAAGGAAAGTAAATTATCGCACGATCGTATTCGAATCATAGCATTCAATCCCGATACTATTATTTCGGCAAAAAAATTATTTCCGGAAATAAAAGTTTATTGGTTATTCGAGTGGTTTTCGTCAAAGAGAAAATGCCTTAACGGATTAGCGCACAAACGACTAATGCATACATTGAAAAAACTAAATTGCGACGGCGTCGATCTCAATAACGCTTCGTACATAAACGCAGAACTTTCTGGTTATTTGAAAGATAACGGACTTGAGCTATGCGTCTACAACGTTGAAAAAGGCGAAGACGCGGTTCGGCTGGCAAAACTTGGAGCCGGCTATATAACCACAAATTCGCCGGCTAAGATAATTAAATATATAAATTCAACGGTCGATCTTAAATAAAATTATGCGCCGTTCCTTTTGAAAAGAGTGTAAATATACGGGCGTTCTCCGCCTGAAGGATTAACATATACGTACTCTTCGGATTTAAGCAACTTGAAATTACAGCCTACCCGCTCTATTAATTCGTCTGCAGAGTAACGATGAACATTCAAACCGGCGCATTTTTGCGCTCCATTCAACGAAAACTCTGCCAGCAAGACGTATCCGTTCGTTTTCACGATACGATTAAGGTTCTCGAAATATCCATTAATCTCTTTATCTTCAATCAAAAAATGAAGAACCGCACGGTCTATCCATATATCAACCGCCGGTATTTCTTTCGGCAACGGTTTGGATATATCGCCGCAATACCATAAGTGTTTGTCCGGATTTCCAACCCTTTTTCGCAGCGCAGTTAATGCTTCGTTGCTTATATCATTTAGTATTAGTATTGCTCCATTCTCAATTAATCCGTCTATCAATCTAGAAGTGCCGGCTCCGGGCAGAAAAACTAATTTGTTTTCAAAGTTCACTCCATCCAAAAATCTAATGGTTTGGGTCACTTCGCTTTCATACCAGCCGAGTTTTTCTTCAGGCGTTTCCTTGAAAATTTTATTCCAGTGTTCCTGTAGTGTATTCACCTTTATTCATTCGCTTTTATAAAAAAAATCTTATGGTTAATAAAGATTAATTATGGTTACTTTCAAATTTCAGTTTTCTCAAATTTGCTTCGATGAAATAATAATCGGCATAAATTATCGGAACGTCGATTTCCGAATTAGCAGGTTTGTTTCCGGTCGAATGTTTCAAAACAAAGCCGGCATTTGTGCCTGCGGAGGCAAGATACTCCGGTTGGGAAAGCGCATGCATAATTTTGTCGGCGTAAGTTTTGTATTTTTCTTTTTGCGTTAGCTCGTTCAATTCATAGAAAGCGGATGCCATAATTGCCGCCGCCGAAGCGTCTTTGGGAAAATCCGCCGCGTCGTAATCCCAAAACGGAATCATGTCTTCGGGCAAATGATTTAAAATATATTCGGCTATTTTTTCTGCTTGAAGCAGATATTCTGTATTGCCGGTTTCGCGGTAGCACATTGTAAATCCGTATAAACCCCACGACTGACCGCGCGCCCAGCACGATTCGTCGGCGTATCCCTGATGTGTATTTCGTTTTGTAACTTTGCCGGAAGTCGTATCGTAACTCAGCACGTGCCAGGTGCTGTAGTCTTTACGAAAATGATTTTTCATTGTTGTATTGGCGTGCGTTACCGCAATATTATAAAAACTCGAATCGCCGGTTTCTTTCGTTGCCCAGAATAATAATTCGAGGTTCATCATGTTATCGATAATTACGGGATATTCCCATACTTCGTCCTGACCGTCCCACGATTTAATACATCCGACTTTCGGATTGAAGCGTGATGCGAGAGTTTTCGCAGCGTCGATCAATACCTGTTTGTAATGCTCGTCGCCGGTGAGCCTGTAACCGTTTCCGAAACTGCAGTAGATCATAAAACCGAGATCGTGAGTTGTGTTGTTGAACTGCTGACCTTCCAAATTATGGGTAAATTTTTCTGCAGCTTTGAGCCATTTATCGTCTTTTGTATATTCGTAAAGATACCACAAACTACCGGGGAAAAATCCGCTTGTCCAGTCGTGAGCCTCGACAAGAAGAACATTGCCCGAATCGTCAACAGAACGCGGCAGTTTATCCGTATCCCCGATTAATTGAAGCATATAAGAATATTGTTCCGAGGCTCTCATCAAATTCTTTTCGACCGTTTCTTTGTCGAAGACATAAATCACGGACGCTATAAATAATATCGGGACGACAAAATAAGCTATCGGCTTTAAGAAAGATTTCATTTTTTCCCCTGCGTTGATTTAAAGAATCAATACAAATATAAGAAGCGTCCAAATAAGAATCAGGGAATTAAAGGGAATATTTGAATTGGCTACAACGTTATGTTTAATGCCTGAATTACAAAATTAGCGCTGGAGTTCGGAAGTTCTTAGTGCAGGGGGCAGAGTGTTGAGGTTCTGTGTTCTTCATTAAAATAAATGTTTATACTATACGCCTTAAACCACCGGCTGTTGTCTATCATCCTAGAACTAAAAAAACTTCTAACCGCAAACACCTGATCCCTAATCCCTAATTTCTACTTAAACTTTGAACTCCCAAACCAAGAACCACCGACAAACAAACTGAATGATTAGAAGGATAATAAAGCCGGAAAGAATTAATTCACTTTTTCTGTTGAACTTCTTTTTCAAAAGTTTTAGATTTATGAAGGGTTAATTAAAAATATAAAAGATGCCTAAATATTCAATTTTTGTAAACGGAAAAACAAAGACCGTAGAAGTCGAGAACGGAACACCGCTTTTATGGGTTTTAAGAGACAACCTTAATCTGATAGGTACAAAATTCGGGTGCGGAATTGGTATCTGCGGTTCGTGTACTGTTTTAATCGAGGGGAAAGCGGAAAAATCTTGTTCCGTTTCGATCGAATCGGTCGAAGGAAAATCGATAACAACTATCGAAGGGCTGGCGGAAAACCGGAATAATCCTCTCTTAAAGGCATGGATTGAAGTCGAGGTGTCTCAGTGCGGATATTGTCAGCCCGGTCAGATTCTTGCAGCCGCTGCATTATTGAACGAAAATCCGAATCCATCGGACAAAGAAATTGAAGAAGCAATGAATGAGGTTCTCTGCAGATGCGGAACTTATAACCGAATTAAAAAAGCAATTAAAAAAGTCGTGGCGGAGAAATGAGCGTTAAACAGACACGTCGAGAATTTATAAAAGTTTTTAGCATGAGCGGCGCCGCGCTCTGCCTGGCGTCATTCGTACCGCTTAATAGTCTTGTCGCTTCGGAGGGCGACAAACCTAAAATTTTTTCGCCAAGCGTTTTTATAAAAATTGACACCGATGGAATTGTTACAATTGTAGTGCATCGTTCGGAAATGGGACAGGGGGTGAGAACGGCATTGCCGATGATTGTCGCAGAGGAATTGGAAGTCGACTGGCGTAAGATTAAAATCGAACAGGCCG
This sequence comes from Melioribacter sp., assembly GCF_049325435.1. NCBI lineage: Bacteria > Pseudomonadati > Ignavibacteriota > Ignavibacteria > Ignavibacteriales > Melioribacteraceae > Melioribacter > Melioribacter sp. The sequence goes on from NZ_JBMOLD010000014.1 coordinate 142,181, forward strand.
AAGGCGACCCGAAATACGGCGATCAGATTACCGGAGGAAGCACTAGCGTTAGAAAATCGTGGGACCCGCTCAGAATTGCAGGCGCTACGGCTCGCGAAATGTTGATTGCCGCCGCCGCCGCCAGATGGAACGTTAAACCTTCCGATTGTAAAGCCGAGAACGGTTACGTCGTAAATAAACTGAATAATAAAAAAGTCGGGTACGGGGATTTAGTGGAGGAGGCATCTAAACTCCCCGTACCTCAAAACGTAAAACTCAAAGACCCGAAAGATTATAAAATAATCGGCAAAAAACTCCATCGCACCGACTCGCCCGACAAAATCTACGGAAAAGCAAAATTTGGAATTGATATAGTATTGCCAGGAATGGTATATGCCGCAGTCGGCAGGAGTCCCGCCTTCGGCGCAACGGTTAAGAATTACGACGATTCTGTAACCAAATCATTAAAAGGTATTTTGGATGTTAAAAAAGTTTCCACTGGCGTTGCCGTTTTCGCAGAATCCACGTGGCAGGCGTTTAAGGGAGTTGAAAATCTGTCGGTCGAATGGAATCTTGGTCCCAATGCAAATGTAAATTCCGAGACCATAAACAATAAATTAAAAGAATACTTGAAAACGGACGGCGACCTGGTCGAAATAAAAGGCAATCCTGACGACGCAGAGGAAAAAAATTATAGAACATTGGAAGCTATTTACGAAGCGCCTTTTCAAGCTCATGCGCCGATGGAGCCGATGAATTGTACCGCTAAATTCGAAAATAATAAAGTCGAAGTATGGGCTCCGACACAAAGTCCGCAGGAAGCGAGAGAAGCCGTTATAAAAACATTCGGATTAAATGAAGAAGACGTTGTCGTGTATGTTACGCTGATGGGCGGCGGTTTCGGCAGAAGAACGAATCCCGATTTTGTTGTTGAAGCCGTCGAATTATCGAAAGCAGTTGGAAAACCCGTTAAAGTAACCTGGACTCGAGAGGACGATATAAAACACGACAGATACCGTCCGGTAAGCATGCACAAGCTTAAAGGCTCGGTTGATAAAAACAACAAACTTTTTTCTTTTTCGCATCATGTCATAGCGCCTTCGATTGCAGTTCAAAATTGGGGAGCCAAATTAACGCCAAAACAATACGATACTTTAGGCGGCGCTATCGAAAAAGACTACATTATTCCAAATTATAAAATAACCGCATCGATTGTCGATATTCCCGTTCCAATCTGGTATTGGCGTTCGGTTTATCACTCGCAGAACCCCTTTGCGGCAGAATGTTTTATTGACGAGTTGGCGCATGCAGCCGGGCGCGATCCGTACGAATTCAGGATGGAATTGCTGCCCGACGATTCGCGTATGAAGGCGGTTTTGAAAACCGCGGCGGAGAAAGCCGGCTGGGGCAAAAAACTCCCTCCGGGAAAAGGGATGGGAATAGCAGCATTTGCCGGGTACGACAGTTTCAGCGCCCAGGTTGCAGAAGTAACCGTAACCGAGTCAAAAGAAATAATTGTCGATAAAATTACATGCGCCGTAGATTGCGGAATAGTAATCAATCCGGACATCGTAGAACAGCAAATGGACAGCGGAATTGCTTTTGCTTTGACCGCCGCATTAAAAGGTGAAATTACAATCCGGGACGGAAGCGTTGTCGAAAGTAATTTCGACGATTTTCCGATGCTTCAATTTTCCGAAATGCCGGTTGTCGAAACCCACATAATGCAAAACACCTACCGCGTTGGCGGTTTGGGAGAAGTAGCCGTCGGTCCGTGCGCTCCTGCGGTGGGCAACGCTATATTTGCAGCCACGGGCAAACGTCTGCGTAAATTACCTTTCCGGTTATAAAATCAAACCGCAATAACGCAGTTTTCCGAGCCGTAAGGCGATTGAACGAATTTGTCGGCTTCCGGATCGTTCAGCCACGTTTCGCCGTCGCATAAATAACGGAATTGATATTCGTTGCCCGGCTCCAGTTCTACCGAAACGATTAGCGATCCGTCCTTGCCGGTTGTAAAATGATTTGCTTTCGGATCCCAGTTGTTGAAATCGCCCATTAAGGCAACGGTTTTAAACTGCTTGCCAATTTCTTCCGGCAGTGTAAAAATAACGCGGCATACGGCTTTGTCTTTTGAATATTCTTTTTTAATAGACATCTTTTTCTCCCGACGGTTTAATTATTTATCTATGATATATCGAGTTCGGCCTGTTCGCCCGTAAAACCGTGTTTTTTGTGAGCTCCATCGCAGAAGGGTTTGTTGGCTGAATGTCCGCATCTGCAAAGCGCTATTGTCTTCTGAGCAAGTTTTTCTTCCTTGTCGCCTCTCTTTACGCTTGCCTCTTGAACCTCAATTAAATAAGGACCGTTTTCCGCAGCTTTGATTTTCATTGTTTGTCTCCCTCTTGTTTATTTCAAAGTAATTATAATAAATTTTTTTGTCTGTTGAAATATCCATTTTATCAATTCCTTGAATTTACAAAAAGCAAAGGAAAGTTCCCGCTAATTAAGCGACAATAAAAACGATTTTTATCGCATTTCTCATTGAGATTATTTCATAGAAATTTTATATTTCAATAAATTTTGGTGCGGCGGGGGTCAGGTAATAATACGCACTACAATCTTCAATGATTATTAAATATACAACGCAGCTGAAACCGAGCATTTAAATAATATTAGAGGGCATAAAAATGAAAAAACGTGCATTTATTATCATATTGATTTTGTGCGGTTATTTATCGGCGCAAAACAATAGCGATTTTTATCCGCTGAATATCGGAAACAAATGGAAGTACATACATTTGTCGTACGAAGCGGGAACGATACCCGATACTTCATACATAATAAAAGAAGTCATCGGCGATACGTTAATGCCAAACGGTATAAAATACTTTGTAGTAAAGGAAAACACCGGTATTCACTACGAAAGATACGATACATTAACAAACGAAATTAAATATTATCAGAACGGCGGATGCGGAGGAATAGACGATACAAAATACAAACTTATTTATAGCCGGGATTCTGTAATCGTCTGGAGACAATGCGATATAACGGAGTGCTTTATTACTTACGACGATACAACTTACGGAGCGGATTCGGCTATGATTATACTAGATATGGACGATCTGGTTGCATCCCATATAGAGTTCAGAAAAAACTTAGGCATCTATTTCAGGTTTACCGGCGAAGTCGGTTATTATGTTACTGCATTACAAGGGGCGATAATAAACGGCAGCAGTTGGGGAGTAATTACTTCCGTAAAGGACGACGAAATGACAACAAAATTCAATTTATACCAGAACTATCCCAATCCGTTCAATCCGGTAACAAAAATCATCTATTCTGTTTTCGATAAAGCCCGTGTAACAATAAGAATATACGATATACTCGGCAATGAGATATCTGTGTTGGTTGACGATGTAAAATATCCGGGCGAATATACAATAGACTTCGACGGGGAGAATCTTCCAAGCGGCGTTTATTTTTGTAAAATGCAGGCAATTGATTTTATAACCACAAGGAAATTATTGTTGATAAAGTAAATAGGTTTACGGTTGAAATGTAGCATTCCGCATTCCCGCGTTTCGATACGCCCGATAAATCGAGCTACTCAACGCTCGGTTTAAATCCTAAGCTGCTTAGTAGTTTTGGGTGAACATAAATTTCAAAAAGAAGCAAGGCTGCTGAGTAGTTTTGAACGAGCGTAAATTTCAAAAAGAAGCGAGGTTGCTGAGTAGTTTTGAGCGAAGCGAAAAACGTATCGAAGCAACCGGTTAGCCTAAAATCCTTTCCCTTATTTCCTCCGGCGAAGGAATGCCGCCCGGATAGAATCGGCAGGCTAATTTCGGATTTTCGGGCGCCGGCATATCGATTAGGTCCTTACCGTTAATTAATATTGTAGGAGAGCCTCTGAAAGAGACTCTCCGCGCTACTTCTTCGTTTTCCACTTTGACTTCGGTCAACTCGATTTTATTTTCTATTCCCTTAATTGCCTCGATGAGATTTTGGCGCATTGCTTCATGATTCGGACAATTTTCGAAATATTGAAATTCTATTTTAATCTTTTCCATTACTTCCCTTCCTTTTTTCATAAAGGAAAAATAACAGCAGTGCCGGAACAGAACAAATCATCCGAATTTTTTCTTTAATCGCAGCGCTACATTTACGAGTCCGATCAATACAGGCACTTCAACCAGGGGACCGATTACAGTGGCAAAAGCCGCGTGAGAATTGATTCCGAAGACAGCTACCGCAACGGCAATGGCAAGTTCGAAATCGTTGCTGCCGGCAGTAAACGCAACTGTGGTTGTTTTTTCGTACGGTATTCCTTGCCTTTTAACAAAGAAGAATGTGGCAAAAAACATTATCGTAAAGTAGAACGTATACGGGATTGCAACCCTTATAACGTCAAGCGGAAGCTCGACTATTTTATCGCCTTTCAATGAAAACATAACAAAGATTGTAAAGAGAAGTGCTGTCGGGGTCAGTAATGAAATATTGGGAATGAATTTGGTTTTATACCACTCCTCTCCTTTGGTTCTTGTAAGAGTTAAGCGGCTCACAAAACCGGCGGCGAACGGAATTCCCAGATATATTAAAACTGTGACCGCGATTTCCGAAATCGACACTTCAACTAATGCGCCTTGCATTCCGAATATCGGAGGGAGTAATGTTATAAAAATATACGCATAAACGGAATAGAAAAGCACTTGAAAGATGGCGTTGAAGGCTACCAGTCCTGCGGCAAGTTCGGAATCGCCCTGAGCGAGATCGTTCCAAACGAGTACCATCGCTATGCAGCGTGCAAGTCCGACGAGTATTACGCCTATCATCATTTCGGGTTTGTCGGGCAAAAACAAAATAGCAAGCAGAAACATTACCAAAGGTCCGACGATCCAGTTTTGGATTAGCGAGATAGTTAGGAGTTTTGTGTTTTTGAATACGACGGGCAACTCTTCATATTTTACTTTTGCAAGCGGCGGATACATCATTAATATCAGTCCGACGGCAATCGGAATGTTTGTCGTTCCGCTGCTGAGCGAATCCCAGAAATCCGCAATCCCGGGAAAAACAGAACCCAGAACGACTCCGACGAACATTGTTATGAAAATCCAGAGCGTTAGATACCGATCGAAAAAAGAAAGTCTTTTTGAAATGGCTTTGTTCATTGAGCAACCTTTACGTTATTGAATCGTAATTATACTTATTGTAAATTTTCTTTCAACCAATGTTCGAGCGTGGATTTCGTAGGCAATTTACCGCTCGAAAGCACTTTGCCGTTAACCACAAGACCGGGAGTTATCATTACGCCGTAATCTGCAAATTTCATCGGGTCGGTTATCTTTTCGATATTTGCCTGAATATTGTTTTCCTCTACTACTTCTTTAACGAGGTTTTCGAGTTTGATGCAGTTGGCGCATCCGGGTCCAAGCACTTTAATGTCGAGCATTATTGTTCCTCCTTTTGTTTTTCGTTTATATAAAATTGATAAAAGTCCCTTTTGATTTCGTCGCGTATCCTGCGGAAAGTATTCAATATTTCTTCTTCCGTTCCGGTAGCTTCGGCCGGGTCTTCGAAGCCGATATGGAGCTGATGCTTTACTTTGCCCATGAAGACCGGACAGGTTTCCTTTGCATTGTCGCAGACGGTTATGACATAATCGAAAGATTGATTAATGAATTCGTCAACGTTTTTAGGATAGTTATTTGACAAATCGATTCCGACTTCTTTCATTACTTTTACTGCGTTCGGGTGAACTTGAGAGGATGGATTTGTGCCCGCCGAAAAAACTTCCAGGTCGGGGTCGAACGATTTGAGAAATCCTTCCGCCATTTGACTGCGACAGGAATTGCCGGTGCAAAGTATTAATATTCTTTTTTTCATTTTATTCCTTTCTAATTATTTTCTTTCGGTGATTGTGTAAACGAACTAAAACAAAGCTCCGTATATCAATCCGCTGATTGTTGCCATAATTACAACAAGGAAAACATAAACGGTGGTTTTTTGCGTGCCGATTACGCCTCGAATTACAAGCATGTTAGGAAGAGAGAGAGCCGGGCCGGCCAGCAACAGAGCCAGAGCGGGCCCCTTTCCCATGCCGTTATTAATCAAGCCTTGTAGAATAGGAATTTCGGTAAGCGTGGCAAAATACATAAACGCTCCCGTTATCGATGCAAAGAAATTCGAAAACAACGAATTACCCCCTACCAGGGCATAAATCCATTCTTTGGGTATAATGCCTCCGTTACCCTCGGCTGATCCGAGTAAAAAACCGGCGGCAAGAACGCCCGCTCCCAGCAAGGGCATTATCTGTTTTGTAAATCCCCACGTTTCTCCGAGCCACTGGTTTGGTTCGCCTTCCGAGAATGTAAGCGCGACACCCATTGCAATTATTGCAATTACAAACGGTACGGTCGGATTGTCATGAAAAATCAATGCCGATATAATCACTGCTGCCGAACCGGCAATAACGTATGGCTTTTTAACTTTTATAATATATATGAGCGACCAAGCTAGTCCGATTCCAAACAGAGAAGTTATGTACCATTTATTGGCGTAAATAACGCTCCAGAATCCTTCGGTTTCGTCGGGCTTGCCCCAGTTGACGAAAACCAGAATTGCAACCAAAATGAAAAAATGAACGGTAGTTTGCCAAAGTGGTCTGTCTTCCTGAATTTCGGGAATTGCAAGTTGAGCCTCGGCTTTTTCTTTTTCCTCTTTTCGATAGATAAAAGCCATTATCAGTCCGATAACTACGCTGAACAAAACAGCTCCGACGACTCTCGCCACGCCAAGTTCGAATCCGAGAATTCGCGCTGTAAGTATTATAGCCAGAATATTGATTGCCGGTCCCGAATAAAGAAAGGCTATTGCCGGTCCCAAACCTGCGCCTCTTTTATGAATGCTCGAAAAAAGCGGAAGTACGGTACACGAGCAAACGGCTAATATAGTACCCGAAACCGATGCAATTAAATATGCTTTCCATTTTTTTGCCTTGGCTCCGAAATGTTTTACAACGGAGGCTTGACTTATAAATACGGCTATTACGCCGGCAATGAAAAATGCCGGCACCAAACAGAGAAGAACGTGTTCCTGGGCATACCACTTGGCGAGAGCGAAGGCGTCGACAATCGCATTGCGAAATGTTTCGGTTTCGATCGGCATAAAATAGGCAAAAACGAAAAACGCGGTAATCCAGAAAAAGGATTTGTACTCTTCTTTCCAGTTCATAATCTATTCCGTATATTTCGATAATAAACGAAATGTATTTAAAAACATACTGTATGACGATTTATGTTCATAACTTTTTCTTTATCGCGAATTATTGTCTTTTCGTCTGCTATCCAGAAATCGAGCGAGCTGAGAATAGAACTTATTCTGGGGTCCGACGGACGCGGGTTTATCATATAGTTGACCCATTTGCCGTCCTTTTCTTCCACTATAAACCCTGTTTCTTTAAGGATTTTAAGGTGCTGGGATACGGTCGACGTTGCCAACTGCAGTATTTCCGTAATTTCGCAAACGCAAAGGGGACGGCTTTGAAGTATTTTTAATATGCGCAATCTATTTAAATCCGAAAGCGCTTTGAACAGTTGTACGGAATGATTTTTCATAAATTTCATTTCGTTATTTACCGAAATGTATCGAAGTTGAATTTAAATTTCAAGAGGATGGGAAATTCATAGAAATATCGTTTATATTTATTTATAGCGAATTTGTCGTGAGACGGAATTTCGTATTTATAAGCAAAAATCTTGTATAATATACGGAATTATGGTTCGATAAAAGATAGATCATCGGAAACCTGAATGTTATTATCAGAAACAATAAAAACAACTAAAAGAAAAACGGTACAGCATGAAATACACTAACATAATATTATTGCCCGTAATTTTATTCTTTTTATGGTCTTGCGGACAGGAAGAAAACATAAAAGAGATAGATATTTACGAGAACGACAATAAATTGACTAATGAAGATACAACCGACAATGCAAAACTATATGTCGCCATATCGACAATGATTTCGCCCATCGAGACATTCAATCTGTATAAGGACTTGATTGATTATATATCTGAAAAAATGGATGTCCCGATAATTTTCAAGCAAAGAAAAACATATGGCGAAGTTAATTTTCTTCTGAAGGAGAAAAAGCTCGATTTTGCTTTTATCTGTACTGGCGCTTATGTTAATGAAAAAAACGAGTTACCCGTTGAACTGCTTGTTGTGCCTGTGGTTAACGGAAGAGCGCTTTATAATGCATATATAATAGTTAATAAACAGAGCGATATTAATTCTTTCGAAGAACTAAAAGGAAAATCGTTTGCTTTTACCGATCCGCTTTCGAATTCCGGGTATGCCTATGTAGTTAATTTATTGAAAAGAAAAAAAACAAATCCCGATAAATTTTTCAATAAAACCATCTACACAAATGCACATGATTACTCAATTCAAGCGGTTGCCAGAAATTTCGTGGATGGAGCTACTATTGACGGACTGGTTTATGACTTTTTGGAAAAAACACAACCGGAAAAAGTGAAGAAAATAAAAATAATCAAAAAATCGGAAGACTATGGAATTCCGCCTTTTGTGGTGCGAAAAGATTTGGACCCAATAATAAAAAATAAATTAAAAGAAATTATGCTGAACCTTCACAATGAACCCAGAGGCAAAGGAATTTTAAAAAAGATTCATATAGACAAGTTTATAGAAGGCAATGATGAACTATATCAATGATAATCAAATTAAGTTTAAGGTGCCGTTGTTCTGGAAATTTTCGATAGCTATTATTCTTATAGTTATTGTTTTCGGTTCGGTAAACTCTATACTAATTTTTAATAACGTTCAAACTTCGCTTCAAAAGGAAACAGAAAAAAGGGGACTCTTCATTGCTAGGAGCATATCCAATCAGATAACGCCGGATCTCTTGTTCGAAGATTATGTTTCGATACAAAACACCATCAATAATATAAAAAACACAGATTCTACGATTGCCTATATTCTCGTTCTCGACACGGAGAAAAAGCCGATTGTTCACACTTTTGAAAACCGGCTCTCCGGTAATCTGGCAGCAGCTAATTCCCTCGATGGCAATAAAATTTATAATACGCAGTTGCTTAAATTAAAAAACGATGAAAGCAGTTTGATTCTTGATATCGCCGTACCGGTGCTGAGCGGAGAGGTGGGAGAAGTGAGAGTAGGCCTTTATGAAAATTTTATTCAAAACGACGTTGAAGCGACGGTTATGGTCTTTTGGATTATGGTTGCAATTTTTTTGGCTTTTGGTATTATTGGAGCCTTTGTTTTTGCCAATTTCATAACGAAACCTATTAAGTTAATTCAGAATGTGGCCGACAGAATCGATCTGGCGAACATTGGAATTAATCCTATTCCAATTATCAAAATCAGAGACAGGTTTCTTGGGAAAATAAAAATGTACTTTAGGGCAGAGGACGAAATAGATATACTTGCGGATCGATTCAATCAGATGATTGTTAGGCTTGACAAAGCATACCGCGATTTGCAAAAAGCCAACGCCAATCTTATTCAATCGGAAAAACTTGCAACCGTAGGCACACTTACGGCCGGTATAGCTCATGAAATTAATAACCCTATTGCCGGACTTAAAAATTGTATTCGCAGGTTGATAAACGATCCGGAAAATATTGTCCAGAATAAAAAATATCTTGCTATGATGGATAATGCAGTGGAGAAAATCGAAAAAGTGGTGGGTAATTTACTTAATTTCTCCAGAAAACAAAACGAAGACTTCGGTTACTTGTCAATTCATAAAGTCATTGAAAATTCATTGCTGTTCGTTGGGCATCGACTCGAAAAATTAAGAATTACAGTTACGAAAAATATTCCCCAAAATCTCAAAAAAATTAAAGGCAATGAAAACCAACTTGAACAAGTTTTCTTGAATTTGTTTATTAACAGTATAGACTCAATTGAGGAAAAATTAAAATACGAGCCCGAAAGCGAAAGAAGACTTTCAATTTCCGTGTATGAAGAAAATAATAATGTCGTAATCATGATTGAAGATACTGGCCGAGGCATTCCGAAAAAAATATTAAATAATATTTTCGACCCGTTTCTTACAACAAAAGAACCGGGCAGGGGCACTGGATTGGGGCTTTCGATTGTATATAATATTATTAAAGCGCATAACGGAAAAATAAGCTTTGAAAGCGTCGAAGGAAACGGAACGACGGTAAAAGTACAATTACCCAAAAATTTTTAAAATGACTCCCTGAAAGTCTTGGGGTTTATAAATAATCTATTTTACAGAATTATAATCAAAGAAAGACTCAATGAATAAATTAGATATCTGCATTATTGAAGACGAAGAAATATTAAGGATATCCTTAAAAGACGATCTAAAGGATGCCGGATATTCGGTTGATGATTTTGAAAATCCGCTGCAGGCTCTTGATGTTGTCAAAAAAAAGACATACGACGTAATAATTTCAGATATTAGATTGCCCGTATTAAGCGGACTTGAACTGCTGCCGAAGTTAAGAGAACTGAGTCCGAACTCGTTTGTTATTATTATGACGGCATACGGCAGCGTTGAAACTGCGGTAGAAGCGATGAAAAAGGGAGCCTATGATTATATTACAAAACCCTTCGACAAAGAGGAAATGCTGTTATTATTGAATCGCGTTAAAGAATTAAAATCGCTTCGAATTGAAAACAAAGAATACCAAAATTATTTTGAGGACAAATATAATTTCGATGCTTTTATAGGCGAGAGCGATTATGTAAAAGAACTTAAAGAGACATTAAAAATTATTTCCGAAACCAACTCAACAGTGTTAATTATCGGCGAAACTGGTACGGGCAAAGAATTAATCGCCAATTTAATCCATTACAATTCCCCCAGAAAAAACAAACCGCTTATAAAAGTTAGTTGCGGAATTCTTTCTAAAGAAGTAATAGAAAGCGAACTCTTCGGACACGAAAAAGGAGCGTTCACCGGCGCGGATAAATTACGTCTCGGCAGATTCGAAAAAGCCGATCAAGGCACTATTTACCTCGACGATATTGACGACGTTCCGCTCGACATTCAGGTGAAATTGTTGCGCGTTTTACAGGAACAGGAAATTGAAAGGGTCGGCAGCAGCGAACCGATTAAGATCGATGTGCGGGTTATTGCTTCTACAAAAGCCGATCTTAATGAATTGTCTAAATCCGGAAAATTTCGGGAGGATTTGTATTACAGATTAAACATTCTCCCCGTATACTTAAAACCGTTGCGCGAAAGGAAGGAAGATATTGTTCCGCTTTTTAATCATTTCCTACATCAGTATTCCAACGGCAAACAATATGAAGTTGATGAAGCCGTCTATCGAATATTAGAGAATTATAATTGGCCGGGCAATGTAAGAGAATTAAAAAACATTGCCGAAAGATTATCGATTCTGTGCCGGGATTGCAAGATTACAGCGGCAAAGCTGCCCCGGGAATTATCCTTCCCTTCCGGGGATATATATTTAGACTCTGACAAAAATAAACCCTTTACTGAAATTGTGGAGGAATTGGAAATTAAATTGATAAAAAATGCTCTCGTGAGCGCCGGCTATAACAAAGCAAAAGCAGCCGAGTTGTTAAACCTGCCGCCTTCTACATTAAAAAGTAAAATAGAAAAATACGGTTTATAACTATGCGCCCCCGCCGTGCGCCGGCAGTTCGTTTATTGTTATTACTTGAAAGCGATTCCCATGCTTAATTGTTATCTCTTTTGCTTTTGAATATCCAGAGCTATTTTTCACGACAATCTTATAATGTCCGGGCTTAATTTTTATTTGTGTTGGTCGGTCATAAACCTCGCCAGAATTTATAACCGTTTGTCCGTTTTCGTCAAGTATTGAAAAGGGCGAATAGACTTTTCTAAAAACGCCGTCGTCATAAACAAATCTATACTGGGTTACAACTTCGATTATTACAATGTTTTGGGCTTCATGAGCAGATCCGCGAGCAATGTACGACAATCCTAAAAGTATTAACGCCGCAAGTAAAGTTTTCCTATACATAATCCTTCCTCCGAGTTTTAACACGAAAATAGTTTGGGAATATTAACAGAATGTTATTATACCGTTAAGATTCTGTTAAATAGTCGAAAACTCGTCGTCGATGACGAAAAATCGGCTGAAGGCAGACTTGCGTCTTATAAAAAATTCGTTTTTCGATATAAAATAGAAGCTCGGTAATATGGCATGCAAGTTGAGTTAATATAGTAAAATTTACAGGAGTTAATATGCCGGCTAATTCCGGCTTAACGGAAGTTTTAATCGTTTTGTTCGGAGCCAAACGTATTCCTGAGCTATCCCAAAGTATTGGCAGCGGAATACGTGAATTCAAGAAGGAAATAAATCGGCGGAAGATTTAACTAAATAATACTTCTAAAGGAGAGAAAAATGAAAAAGATTCTTTTAAGCGTTGCGCTCATTTTGTTATCAACAAACAACATTTTTTCACAGGAGGTCGTGAATAAAGGGCGTATCTCCGGTTATATGTTCGGAGATTATTTTTATAATGTTGCAAGAGATACCGGTTTATCATCATTACCTAATGTAGTAAATGGCGGGACAAAAGATTTAAACGGATTTCAGTTACGCAGAATTTATTTTACTTATGATTACGATATTTCTGAATCATTCACAACGCGATTCCGTCTGGAAGCTAATGAAATTGCCAACACAACTAATAATAAGATTGGTGTGTTTGTTAAAGATGCTTATCTCAGATGGAAGGATATCTTTGAAGGGAGTGATTTAATTATTGGTATTCAGCCAACCCCAGCCTGGGAAATTACGGAAACATTCTGGGGAAGATTTCTGGAAAAAACTATCATGGATTTAAGGGGGATTTCTTCTTCCCGGGATATTGCGGTTGCATTGAAAGGAAAATTTGATCAGGGTGGTTTATTCAAATACTGGGCGATGATCGGAAATGGTAGCGGAAACTCACCTGAGAAAGACAAATACAAAAGATTTTATGCACACATTCAGTATTCACCAACCAAACAATTTACTGCTACTCTTTATGCTGACTTAAAAGCTCGTCCGGATATTAACGATCCGGCAAGTAAATCAAATCCACCGGCAACCATTGCAAATAACGACTTAACATACTCTCTGTTCCTTGGTTATAAAGAAAAAGATGCATATTCATTTGGTGTTGAAGGCTTCTTAAACTCAAGACAAAATGGAATGGTAAATGGAACAGATGTAAAAGATAAAAACGGGATGGGAATCTCAGCATTTGCATCATACAACATCTCAAAAGAATTAGCAGTTGTTGGAAGATATGATTATTTCGATCCCAATACAGATTCAAGCGTTAAAGGAGATTCAAGAAATTGGTTCATTTTCAGCTTGAATTATAAGCCGGATGAAAAAGTTACAATCAGCCCGAATGTTATTATTGAAACTTATGAATCAATTCCGAACGGAAGAAGCATTGACGCATCAATTACACCAAGAATAACATTCTTCTATTCATTCTTATAAAAATTTCAGCGCAGACTATTTGTAAGTGCGAAGAAAATAAACGGAGATAAAAATAATGACGGAAGAAAAAAAACAAGAAGGTTTATTAAGCAAAGAGATTTCCCGTAAGGATTTCTTGCGAACAGCCGGAGTTGTTGGCGGTGGTGTTGCGGCTTCAGTTGCTGCTGTAACGGCTTCCCGCTTAAGCCCTCCGCCGGAAGTTCCAACCGGCAAAGAAACTATTCGTGATATACCCGAATTCAAAACAGTTGAGATAAACGAAAAATCAGATATACTAATCAGAATGCAGGCGGAACTCAAAAAAGCTCTCGCTAAGCCTGTCGAAGAAAGAAGATGGATGATGGTTATAGACACACGCAAATGTGTCGGTTGCCACGCTTGTACAGTCGCCTGTATTGCAGAAAACAAATTGCCTCCGGGAGTCGTTTATCGTCCTGTGGTCCAGGAAGAAATTGGCGAATATCCCAATACACAATTAAGATTTTTCCCTCGACCTTGTATGCAGTGCGAAGAACCATCCTGCGTTGCTGTTTGCCCTGTTAACGCAACCTGGAAAAGACCCGATGGTATTACGCAGATTGATTATGACAAATGTATAGGATGCCGATATTGTATTTCAGCTTGTCCTTATGGCGCAAGAACAAGTGATTTCGGAGAATACTATACAGAAGATACGCCCGAACTTCAACCTTATGAATTGCTGTCAAGCAATGAGTATGGAAAAAGCTGGAATCGCGAAGGTCATAATTCTCCAATAGGCAATGCACGCAAATGCCACTTCTGTTTGCACAGATTGAATGAGGGAGAGCTTCCAATGTGCGTATCAACCTGCGTTGGTCGAGCAAATTACTTCGGTGATGCGAATGACCCGGATTCTTTAGTTGCTGAAATGGCCAGGCAACACAATCAAGTTAAGTTGCTCGAAGAAAAAGGTACTAAACCATCAGTTATTTATTTGATTTGAGGTGCATTATGTTAGAAAGAACTTATAAAAATTTATCCAAAATTTGGATGGTTGTTTTTTCAATCGGTCTTGTTGCCCTTATTATGAAGTTCATAACGGGTGAAAGATTGGCCGGCTATGGAAGCTATGTCCCGTGGGGTTTGTGGGTTGCACTTTATTTTCATTTTGTTGGAATTGCCGGTGGCGTCTTTGCACTGGGAACCCTGGGTTATATTTTTAATTTAACAGGATTCAGAGAAAACTTCAGAGTTGTAATTATTGTTTCCGTTGCATCTGTAATCACAGGTTTGTTTGCTATTTGGTTAGATCTCGGACAGCCTTTCAGATTTACAAGAATACTTTATGCTCCAAACTTCGGTTCAATGATGGCGTTTAATGCGTGGATGTACACTTTCTTTATTATTACTGCCGGAGTGATTTTCTATCTGACTTTGAATAAAGCAAAACAAACAGATTTTCACGATAAGAAAAGATGGATTCTTCCTTTAATGTCATTGGGATTTTTGTTTTCGATTGCGTTCCCAAGTCAAAGTGGAGCTTTCTTTGGCGTTGTGGATGCAAAACCATTCTGGAGTTCTCCATTGCTGCCAATTTTATTTTTGGTTTCTGCAATCACATCCGGCGGCGCTGTGTTGCTGCTCGTTTACACATTTTTACATTATGAAGAATTCGATTTAACACATCAACCATTCAAGATGCTCAGATACACAATAATTGGTGGAATTATTTTTTACTTTGTAGCAGAATTTGCAGAATACAGTTTGGTGTTCTGGTCGCCTAATTCACACATTCGGGAAGCTGTTGAACTTATTCTGTTTGGTCCTTTCTGGTGGGTTTTCTGGTTTGTTCACTTAGGTGGAGCATTAGTAGCGCTTTATCTTTTATTAAAGGGTAAAACATATCAGACGGTTGGAACCGGAGCTTTTATTGTTGCTGTAACTTTTGTTTCTGCAAGATTAAATATTCTAATTCCGGGACAAGCCGTAGCAGAACTTAAAGGATTAAAAGAGGCTTTCTATCACGAAAGATTAAGGTTCGATTACTCGGCAACATTGAATGAATACCTTATTGCTCTGTTCATCGGCGCATTTGGAGTTGCTTTGGTTTATTTCGGTATTAAGTTTCTTTCACAGTTTACTAAAAAGAAATTAGGAACAGAATTATGAAACAGGAATTAATAGACAAATCAAGAAGAAGTTTTTTAGCAAAGGGAGCTTTGCTTGGCGGCGGCGCTCTCGCATCAATCTTTGGTGGCGAAAAAGCTTCCGCTCAAACTCAGCAAATGATTATTAAAAGTAAAAGACCTGATGTTGATTATCCATTCAGCAATCCAGAAAATATTATTTACTCTGTCTGCTTGAATTGTAACACCGGTTGCGGAATAAAAGCCAAAATTCAGGATGGAGTACTAGCAAAGATCGATGGCAATCCGTACAATCCGTGGACAATGGTACCGCATCTGCCAATGAAAACCGACATTGATGAAGCTGCAAGAATTGACGGCGCTCTTTGTCCTAAAGGTCAAGCCGGTGTTCAAATTGCTTACGATCCATATAGGATTAGAAAAGTATTAAAACGAGCAGGCAAAAGAGGTGAAAACAAATGGATTACAATTCCATTTGAGCAAGCCATTCAGGAAATAGTTGAAGGTGGAAAATTATTTGCGAATGTTCCCGGAGAAGAAAACCGCGTAGTTGAAGGATTGAAAGATATTATGGCTTTGCGAGATGCCGATGTTGCAAAAGCAATGGCAGAAGATATTCAAGCTATTTGGGATGAAAAAGATAAAGCAAAGAAACAAGAACTTATTAAAGCTTTCAAAGAAAAACATAAGGATAATCTTGATAAACTAATTGACCCCGATCATCCTGATTTGGGACCAAAAAATAATCAATTCGTTATGGCTTTTGGTAGATTGAAAAACGGAAGAAAAGACTTCTTCTCTCGTTTTCAATCCGCTTTCGGGACAACAAACTTACACGGACATACAACTGTTTGTCAGGGCTCATTATACTTTACCTGCAAAGCAATCAGCGAACAATATCAAGGCGGAAAATTCACTGGCGGTCAAAAATTTTACTGGCAGGCAGATCTTGAACACGCGAAGTATGTTTTGTTTGTCGGTGCTAACCTATTTGAGGCTAATTACGGACCAACAAACAGAACAGTTCGTTTAACTGAAAACCTTGCAAAGGGTTATACAAAAATTGCAGTTGCAGATCCACGATTTTCCAAACTAGCAAGTAAAGCTCACAAATGGCTTCCGATAAAACCCGGAACAGACTCAGCACTTGCGCTTGCAATGATTCAGTGGATTATAAATAACAATCGTTATGACGAAAAGTTTTTACGCAATGCAAACAAAGCAGCTGCAAAAGAAACCAATGAAACAAGCTGGACAAACGCAACCTGGTTAGTTGAAATAAAAGACGGTGAGCCCGGAAAATTAATTCGCGCAGCAGATTTTGGTTTGAAGTCAGCTGATAAAAGAAAGATGGAAGACCCGAAAGACAAGACTAATGAAATTGAATATGAAGAAAAGTTTATGGTGGTGATGGTCAATGGCAAACCAACCTGGGTTGATCCTAATGATGAAAAAAATCCTGTTTATGGTGATTTGTTTGTTGACACTGAATTAACAAATAAAGAAGGAAAGAAAGTAAGAGTTAAATCCGGATTGCAAATTCTAAAAGAATCTGCTGAAGAAAATTCAATTACAAAGTGGTGTGAAATTGCCGGAGTAACTGAAAAAGATGTTATTGAAGTTGCACGCGAACTTACAAGCTATGGCAAACAAGCTGCAGTTGATATTCATCGCGGTCCGGCACAACATACTAACGGCTTTTATAATGTTCTAAGCTGGATGTCAATCAATATGCTTCTCGGTAATTTCGACTGGGCCGGCGGAATGTGTAAAGCGTCTACTTACAAGTATGATGGTTCGAAAGGCGGTGTATTTGATTTGAAAAAAGTTAAGGATAAGATTCCTGCTTTTGGAATCAGTTCAATACGTCACGGTGTTGATTACGATAAAACAACACTCTTCGAAGGCTATCCCGCCAAGCGAAACTGGTATCCACTCTCTTCAGATATTTATGAGGAAATTATTCCAAGCATAGGAGAAGCGTATCCTTATCCAATAAAAGCTTTGTTCTTCTATATGGGAGCCCCTACTTATGCATTGCCGGCAGGTCACACAAACATAGAAATTCTTGCTGATGTAAATAAACTTCCTTTGTTCTTCTGCAGCGATATAATCATCGGTTCAACTTCAATGTACGCCGACTATATCTTTCCTGACCTTTCATATCTTGAAAGATGGGAGTTTCAGGGTTCACACCCGAATATGCCGTCTAAAGTTGAAAATGTTCGTCAACCGGTAATTTCTGCTATTCCGGAAAAAGTTAAAGTCTACGGAGAAGAAATTCCTTGCAGTTTGGAAGCTTTATTTATGGGTTTGAATGAAAAGCTTGGCTTGAAAGCATTTGGAAAAAATGCACTTGGCGAGGGATTGGATATAACTAAACCTGATGATCTTTATCTAAGAGCAATTGCAAATCTTGCTTATACCGAATCCCCTGTTCCGGATGCAGACGACAGGGAACTTGAAGTATTTTCAAAAGCGCGCAGACACCTTGATAAATCCGTTTTTGATGAACAGAGATGGAAGCAAATAGTTGGTGAAGACAAATGGCGTAAGGTCGTCTATATTCTCAATCGTGGAGGAAGATTTGAAGAACACGATAAGTCTTTTGATGGCGATAAACTTAAACATCGTTACGCTGCATTGCTGAATCTTTATCAAGAAAAAACGGCAACAAAGAAATATGCAGCGACAGGGAAGAATTACTACGGCTATGCTAAGTATCTTCCAATAATGAATTATGCTCAAGAGAGTGTAGATAAAATTTCAGAAGGTTACGATTTACATTTAATTACACATAGAACTGTAACTCAAACGAAATCAAGAACAATCGCTGCTTACTGGTTGCAACCAATTATGCCTGAAAACGGAATAATGATTAATCCTAAAGATGCGGCAAGATTAGGTATAAGAAAAGATGATATGGTAAAAGTTATTAGTGCGACAAATACTGAAGGGAAGTGGGACTTTAAAAATGGAAAAGTTAGAGATATCGTTGGAAAAGCAATTTTAACTGAAACCATGAGACCTGGTGTAATTTCTTTTGTGTTGGGCTTCGGTCATTGGGCAACAGGTGCTGCAGATTTTGAAGTTGATGGCGAAACAATTAAAGGTGATCCACGCAGAGCTAAAGGCGTACACGCTAATGCAGCAATGTGGACTGATTCATCATTACGAAACAACACTTGTTTGGTTGATCCCGTTGGCGGTAGCGTTTCGTTCTATGACACTAAAGTGAAACTCATAAAAATTTAGTAAATTTTGACTGTTCTTTGAATTCTTTTCTCCGAGTTGCATCCTCTAAGGAGTTCTACTCTATGAGATGCAACCGATAGGGTAGGTCTGGAAACGGACTTGTTCCGCTTAGAGCGGGATTAACCTGCCGGTTCGCCGATTCAGTTCGGCAGAACGCTTTGCAAAGGAGAGTTAAAATAGATTAGCGATTAATTAGGATAAGTCTATATTTTAAAACCCCGCCCCGCAAAGCGGGGTTTTTTGATATTGTAATGTCATTCCCGCGCAAGCGGGAATCCAGATATATGCAATTATTGCAGAAATATTATTTATGCATTTACTACATAAAACATTTATAAAGGAGATTAGAATTATGTCGCAAATACCGAAAAGATATCTGAAGTTCACGGAAGATTATCCCGAAGTGGCAAAAGCATACGAATCGCTGGGCGATGCGGTTCACTCTGCCGGTCCGCTCGATGAAAAAACCCGTGCATTAATCAAACTTGCAATATCGACCGGCGCTCGTTTGGAAGGCGCGGTTCATTCACACGCACGAAAAGCTCTTAAAGCCGGCTGCGCGCCGGAAGAAATGAGACAGGTAGCTTTGCTGTCGTTGCCCACTATCGGATTGCCCTCGATGATGGCTGCGTTGAGCTGGATAGACGATATTCTCGAGAATAAAAAATGATCGAAAGCTTGGTAAATCTTTTCTGGGCATTTGTAAAAGTCGGCTCGTTTTCATTCGGCGGCGCCTACTCGTTGATTCCTTTGATTGAAAAAGAAGTTGTTAAAAATCATCAATGGCTTACGCAGGATGAATTTTTGAAAGTGCTCGGTATGGTTGAAATTTTTCCGGGAGCCATCTCGATTAAATTTGCGACCTATACGGGTTATAAAACCGCCGGCATTGCGGGAGCCGTAGCCGCCAATCTTGGCAATATTCTTACTCCCGCCGTATTGATACTCTTATTCACATATATTTATTCGATTTACGAAAAAAACATTCTTGTCGCAAAAGCGTTTAACGGAATAAAATATGCCGTAATCGGAATGATTGCGGCAATCATGTATCAATACGCAGTCAAAAACGGAGGAACCTGGCAGGAATATTTGATTCTAGGCGTCGGCGCTGCGCTCGTTGTCTTTTTCAAGCTCCACCCGGCATACGTAGTGATTATCGCCGCGATTATTGGAATGGTATTGCTGTAAATTAAAGCGCAATTTGATAATTAACTTAAAAACAATATGAAACTGACAGATAAATTTGGAAGAATTCACGATTACGTCCGTATATCGTTGATTGATAAGTGCAATTTCAATTGTATTTATTGCAATCCTTCTAATTCGCATGCGCGCTACGATACAAACAAGTCCATTCTTTCTTATGAGGAATTGTATCGTTTAATACTCATACTCGTCAAGAATCTGGAAGTAAAGAAAATTCGCTTCACGGGCGGCGAACCGCTCATTAGAAAAAATGTAATTGAATTTTTTGAAATGATTTATCCATTAAAAAAACAATACGGATTCGAAATCGGAATTACAACAAACGGCGCTCGACTGTCCGACAAAATCGAATCGCTCAAAAACTTCGGGGTCGATAAGCTCAATATCAGTCTTGATACTCTTAATAGAAACAAATTTATTGCAATCACGGGGAAAGACTACTTTGTTCAAACGCTCTCGGCAATCGAAAAAGCAACCGGACTAAATTTCAAATCCGTTAAAGTGAATGTAGTTGTCATTAAAAATATTAACGATGAAGAGCTGACAGACTTTGTTGAATACTTCAAATCCCATCCCATTACGCTTCGTTTTATTGAATATATGCCGTTCACGGGAAATCAATGGGACGATTCCAAATTCTTTAGCTGGAACGGGATGAAAACGCAAATCGAAAAAAAATATTCCCTTAAAGAAATAGACGGCGACGGAAAAGTATCCAAAGATTTTTTCGTGGAAGGAGAAAACTTAAAACTCGGATTCATCAGTTCGATCTCGGATCATTTCTGTGACGGCTGTAACCGTTTGCGTATTACGGCAACGGGAAAAATTAAAAATTGTCTGTTCGCAAATCCCTCGGAATTAAGTTTGAAATCTTTGCTGTCCGGCGAATCGACAAGCGACGAAACAATCATTAATTTCATTCTTAATTCGTTGAACTCGAAATGGATGAAACATCCGGGCGCGAAAGAATTGGCGGAATTAAATCAAAACAATATGATGAGCATAGGCGGATGAAAAAGAAATTATCGCACATTGACGGCAAAGGCAAAGCTAATATGGTTGACGTTACAGGCAAGGAAATTACAGTTAGAACTGCCGAAGCGTATGCCGAAGTAAAAGTGTCGAAAGAGGTTTTTGATGCGGTTAAAAACAATGAAGTGTCAAAAGGCGACGTTCTTTCGATCGCCAAATTCGCGGGCATTCAGGCTGCCAAAAAAACAAGCGAATTGATCCCGCTTTGCCACAATATTTTTATATCTAAAATCGACGTGGAATTAAAATTAAACCGCAAGAAGAAAACGATCGAAATAAAATCGTTCGCAAAGACAAACGCTCAAACGGGTATTGAAATGGAAGCGCTGACAGCCGTGTCAATTGCGGCGCTTACCGTCTACGATATGTGTAAAGCGATCGACAAATCTACGGTCATCGGCGAAATTAAATTATTGAGTAAAACCGGAGGTAAAAGTGGAAATTTTATTAGGAGTAAATAGAACCCGGAAGACGCAGACCCGCACGCCGGAGAAGCAGGCTGAGCAGATTAACACGAATCTAAAAATCAGCGAAAATCAGCCCAATCAGGCGAGCCTGCGTTCTATAGATCCGCGCGGTAAAGTTGTCGCCATTTCAATCAGCAAGAAAAAAGGAATTCCCAAAACTAACGTTCCGTCGGCAAAGTTGATTGAAAATTACGGCATTGAAGGAGATATTCATGCGGGCGACTGGCACCGGCAGGTAAGTTTTCTTGCGCTCGAAAGTATCGATGTGATGAGAAAAAAAGGACTTTCCCGCCTTCGACCGGGAGCTTTTGCTGAAAATATTACGACCGAATTTATCGAACTGCCAAAGCTTGAA
The DNA here is from genome assembly GCF_049325435.1 of Melioribacter sp. NCBI lineage: Bacteria > Pseudomonadati > Ignavibacteriota > Ignavibacteria > Ignavibacteriales > Melioribacteraceae > Melioribacter > Melioribacter sp. The sequence continues at coordinate 164,103 of NZ_JBMOLD010000014.1, forward strand.
ATAGGAACGCGTATTAAAATTGGGAAAGAAGCAATACTCGAAATTACTCAGATTGGAAAAGAGTGCCACAGTAAATGCGCAATCTTTGTGAAAGCGGGAGACTGCATTATGCCGCGCGAAGGTATCTTTGCAAAAGTAATACGAGGCGGCGAAATATTCGAAGGCGACAGAATAGAAATTATGTGATATAATTATTCGTCTCTCTGCCGATACAATAAAACAACAAACATTGAAAGATAATAAGAGAAAAAGCGTGATTAATTATTCTGAAGCGCTGGAAATAATTAAAAGAGAAATCTCGGAACTGGAGCCGGGCATTGAAGAAATTGATCTGCTCGACTCGTATAACAGAATAATTGCCGAAGACGTTATAGCCGACGTAGATTTACCGCCGTTCGATAATTCCGCCGTTGACGGTTATGCGCTTGTGTTTTCAGAAAGAAACGAGTGGAACGTGAAGGGCGAAATCTCCGCGGGGAATTATTCGCCCGTTGCAATATCCGAAGACGAAGCGGTTTTGATTACAACGGGCGGTAAGCTTCCTGGTAACGCCGATACTGTCGTTCCGGTTGAGGATGTCGAAATAAACAACGGAACATTACGCCTGAAACCGGACGTTATTTTCAAAAAAGGATTGAACATACGCCGCAAAGGAAGCGACCTCGAATTAAACAAAATCGCCGTGCCCGCGTTTACAAAAATTAAACCCCAAACAGCGGCGGCCATTGCAAGCTGCGGCAGGGAAAAGGTAAAAGTATTTTCTAAGTTGAAATTTGCAGTCCTTGCCACGGGAGACGAATTGATTCCGGTTGGTGAAAAACCGGCAAACGACAAAATAAGAGTGTCGAATATTTATTCTTTGTACATGGCCGTTAAGGAACAGAATCATTCTGCATTGAATCTCGGATTCGTAAAAGACGACAGAAATTTAATTAAAGAAAAGATACGCGGCACGCTGGAATCGAATATCGATTTTTTGATTACTACCGGAGGCGTATCAGTGGGAAAATACGACTTTTTAAAAGATGTTTTCGAAGAACTCGGCGTGCGAAGAAAATTTTGGAAAGTTAATATCAAACCCGGCAAACCGATCTACTTCGGCGTCTTTGAAAATAACGACAAAAAAATATTAATATTCGGGTTGCCCGGCAATCCGGTTTCGTCGCTCGTGAATTATAAAGTGTTTATCGAGCCGGCAATCGATTATTTATTCAAACAAAAAGAGACGGAATTGATTACTGCGGTTTTACAGAACAATTTGAAAAAACGGGACGGAAAGAGGCATTTTGCCAGAGGAATATTATACGAAGAAAACGGTGTATGGAATGTTACGTCCGAGTTCTCTCAGTCGTCGGGAAATCTGGTCGAAATGAGCGCCTCCAATTGCCTCATTGTTTTACCGGAGGAAATTCGCAATCCTCAAAAAGGCGACAGCGTAAAATGTATAAAAATTTGACGAACGCATGAAAAAAAGACAAAATATCACGGGCGTTATTCTCTCGGGCGGCAAAAGCTCGCGTATGGGCGAGAATAAATCTTTGCTGAAAATTAACGGAATTACGGTTATTGAAATTATTTTAAGGTTGATGGAACCGTTTTTCGAGGAGATTATCCTCAGTACAAACGATCCGGAAGAGTATAAATTTCTGGGATTGAAAAGCGCGGAAGATGTATATAGAAACAGCGGACCTCTTGCCGGCATTCATTCCGCTTTGAAAAATTCCGCAACCGAAAAGAATTTTGTCATCTCCTGCGACGTGCCGTTGATGAGCGCGGAAATGATAGAATATTTTTTGAATTACGAATCCCGAAGCGATATTCTGATTTCGCGAGCCGCAGGATATTTGCAGCCGCTGGTTGGTATTTACAATAAAAAACTACTGCCCTTAATAGAAAACATACTTGAAGAGACCGGCAGCCGCGGAAACCATAAGTCCCTTCATCGTCTTCTAGATGCCGCAGATACAACAATCATCGATCCGGCAGGACTGGAATTTTACAGCGACGAACTTTTTTTTAATATGAACAACAAAGACGATTACGAAGCAATTATGAAAAGATTAATGGAGTAGTTTATTAATAGAAAAAAACGCGGGGAAAATTCCCCGCTTTAAATTCTATCTTTCCACTCTGCCCGAGCCGCCGCTCTTAATTAATTTTTCCACTTCGTCGACGCTTACAAGATTAAAATCGCCCGGAATCGTATGTTTCAAACAAGAGGCGGCGACTGCAAATTCAAGAGCCTCCTTTGAGTTTTCTTTTGTAAGCAGACCGTAAATCAAACCGCTTGCAAACGAATCTCCGCCGCCCACACGGTCGACAATATCGATGTCGTATCTTCTCGAGCGGTACGGTTCTTTGCAGTCTTTGTCGTCGAGCAACAATGCGCTCCAGCCGTTTCGCGACGCCGAATAGCTTTCCCTGAGAGTAATTGAAACGGCTTGGAAACCGTATGTCTCTTTCAGTTTCTTTGCCACGTTAAAATATCCTTCTTCGTCGAGTTTGCCCGCTTCTACGTTTGTCTTATCGGCTTTAAGTCCCAGACTTTTTTCGGCGTCTTCTTCGTTTGCAATACATACGTCTACATATTTCATCAACGGTTTCATTACAGCCTGAGCTTCTTCGGTAGTCCACATTTTAGCCCGGAAATTGAGATCGCAGCTTACCGTAACTCCCATCGATTTGGCTGTTTCGCACGCTTCGTTGAGAATTTCCTGCGCGTTTTTACCGAGAGCCGGGGTTATTCCCGTCCAGTGAAACCAGGCGGCGTTTTCGAATACTTTTTTCCAGTCGACTTCCCCCTTTTTCATCAGAGCGACCGCCGAATTTGCCCTGTCGTAAATTACTTTCGAAGCTCTCTGACTGGCGCCCGTTTCCAGAAAATAAATGCCGATACGATCGCCGCCTCGTACTATGTAGTCGTCTTTAACCCCGAAACGGCGCAGATGATTTACCGCGCTTTGACCGATTTCGTGTTTCGGCAATTTTGTAACGAAATACGACTCGAATCCGTAATTCGACAACGATACAGCTACGTTTGCTTCGCCGCCGCCGAATGTTACGTCGAAATTCTGCGCCTGGACAAAACGAGTGTATCCCGGCGTAGAAAGACGAAGCATTATCTCGCCGAAGGTTACTACTTTCTTGCTCATTTTTTTATTCCCCGATTTATTTGACTTCTTAAACGATAAATTAAACGCAAAAATAAGAATATTTTTGGAAATCGGGATTGGCGTATGGCTAATTACGGTCGGTTTTCTTAATGAAGGAGAATGCCTATTTGAGTTTATAATTGTGAAACCGCCAAGTTGATTATATATGCCGGGATTTTATTCACGGTTCAATAATTTATTTAATGAATACAAGCGCATTTATTCTTTTTAGGTTCAATTTAAAGACGCACTTTCTTATTTTAAATACAAAAAAGAGGATTGGATGGAAACGCTAAGCAAATTTTTTTATCCGGAATCGATTTGCATAGTTGGAGCGTCCTCAAAACCGAAAAGTATTGGTTACGAAATTCTTAAAAATATAAGAGACTACGGCTTTAAAGGGAGAGTGTTTCCCGTAAATCCGAAAGTCGATGAAATTCTGGCTTATCGATGTTATGCTTCGATTAAGAAAATTAAAGAACAGATTGACCTTGCAATTGTAACGCTCCCCAAAAACATTGTGGCGGATTCGGTTAAAGAGCTGATAGAAAAGAATGTCAAAGCAATAATTCTGATAACGGCAGGATTCCGTGAAGTTGGCAAAGAGGGAGCCGAACTCGAAAAGCAGATTTCCGATTTAATAAAAAAGAACGGCGGGCGGCTCGTGGGTCCGAATTGTATGGGAGTAATTAATACGCTGCCCGGTTATAAACTTAATGCAACATTTGTAGCCGAGAAACCCGAAACCGGTTCAATCGCATTCTTCTCGCAGAGCGGCGCTCTCGGAGCGGCAGTGCTCAATACAATTAGGGAAACCGATATAAAATTCGCTCATTTTATCAGTATCGGAAACAAAGCCGACCTCAACGAAAACGACTTTCTCGGTTTCTGGCAGAAAGACGACAACATAGCCGTACTTACATATTATCTCGAAAGTTTCGACGACGGACTAAATTTTCTATTGCCGTTTATAAAAGGCGAAGTCGAAAAACCGGTTATTGTTTTGAAAGCCGGTCGAACCGAAAGCGGTATGAAAGCCGCTTCGTCTCATACCGGCGCGCTCAGCGGCAGCGATAAAATTGTCAACGCCCTATTAAAACAGTTCGGAGTTATCAGAGTTAAAACGTTGAACGAATTGTTCAATACGGCAAAGGGCTTTGAAAACTTTCCGGCAATTAAAGGCAAAAACATTGCGGTAGTAACCAATGCGGGCGGACCCGCAATTTTATGCGTGGACAAACTCGAGGAAAGAGGACTTAAACTTGCTCGTTTAAACGATTCTACGAAAGAAAAAGTCAAATCGATTATTCATCCCGAAGGAAGCGCCGAAAATCCGGTCGATCTTTTGCCTTCGGGCGACGACGAAACATATAAAAACGTTACGGCATTATTGATCGAAGACGAAAACGTAGACGCCGTAATCACCATTTTTGTTGAACCGGTGATGGTTGAACCTTTTGAAATAGCCGAAGCGATTTATAACAATTTTAACAAAGACAATACAACCAAGCCGGTTATACACACAACGATGCCTTTGCCGGAATTCTGGGTACGCTACAAAACAAGCTCGAAATTGAAATTACCGGTTTTCAGAAATCCCGAAGACGCTCCCGAAATATTGTCGAATATATTCTTCTACAACAATCGTCTTGAGAAGCTTAATGCCGACCGCGGAGAATATCATGAACTTCTGAACAGAAAAGTAACAAACCTGATTAAACCTAAGGGAAAATACCTTACGCAAACCGAGCTGAATGAAACAGCAAAAAAATATAATCTGCCTTTGATCGAAAACGCAATATTGAAATATGATGAACTTACGGAAATCAACGATGATTTTTTTCCTGCGGTAATTAAAGGAATTAACGAACATGCAATCCATAAAAGCGAGTTGAACGCGGTTTGCCTGAACATTAAAGATAAAAATGAGTTGATCGAAAAAGCAAAAGAGATTGAAAAAAGCTTCGAAAAAAACGGGTTGAAAGCGGAAAGTTTTCTCGTGCAAAAATATTTGAAAATCAAACACGAGCTTCTGATCGGCGGCTTTCGCGACAGGTCATTCGGTCCCGTTATTATGTTCGGCGCCGGCGGCAAGTACGTTGAAATACTGGAAGACACATCGATTCGATCCTGCTACTCGAGCAGAAACGATATTTACGAAATGATTTCGGAGACTAAAATTGGAAAAATAATCAAGGGAGTGCGGGGCGAATCCGGAGTCGATATCGATTCGCTAGTTGAAATAATCCGAAATTGCGCGATTATGATGATTGAAAATCCTGCGGTCGCGGAATTCGATATTAATCCCCTGGCTGCGGATATCGACAATAATTTATACGTTGCCGATTTCAGACTAAGGACTATTTAACCGAACCCGATTTTTCGAGCTGTTCGAAATATTTTTTTATCAATTCCCGGTAGTCTTTTTTATATCCTTCGTTGATGGCTTTCATCAATTCGTCGCGAAGGCGGTTGCGAGTTTCTTCGTCGGAAAGGTTCAATGGCTCGGGCGATTCCGTTTCGAGATTCTTTCCCGATTGAGAGGTTCTGTTCTTTTCGAAGTCGCGTTCGTTTATTGAGCGTTGGGCGTCGAGTAATCTGGAAAGAATTCTCTCCTGTTTTTGAATCAAATCGTCGTTGAGTTTTTCGGTTTGCATATCGGCGACGACTTCTTTCATTTCTTCCAGAATCTTTTCGAGATTCGACGCGAGCCGTTTCGATTGACCGGAGGCTTTCGCTTCGCGGTTCAACTGTTCGAGTGATTTTCTTACCAGCTCCTGTTCCTGAGCCAGACGTTTTAATTGCGACATCATTTCCTGCGAAAGCCCGCCCTGCTGAAGCTTTTGCGTCAATTGATTCAAATTCATTTGTTGTTGGGAAAGCTGTTGCAATTGCTGGAACAGGCTCATCATGCCGCCGCCCTGTCCGCCGTTCATCATTTGATCCATACCCGTTTTAATCATCGATGCGGCTTCGTTCAGACTTGTCATAGCGGCGGTTTGCGATTGAACCGCTCTTCCGGAATTGCGCGACATCAACGCCGATGTGGAATTTTGCATTTCTGCAAACGCTTTGCCGATCGATTTGCCCATTTCCGGAGTAATTGCAAATGTTTCCTGCGACATTTTTGTCATCTTCTGAAGAATTTTGTTCAAACCGCTTTGCAAATTATTTTGTTTGTTAGCCTTTTCGCTGAATTCGGGCGACGAGTAATCTAATTTCTCGGTTTCCTCTTTCAACTTTTCCTGTTCTTTCGAAAGAGTCAACAAATCGTCGAGCAGTTTCATCATGTCGAGCAATGTTTTCACCTGATTCATCTGCTGCATTGAATTTTGCAGATTTTGAAATTCTTTGAGCATGTTTTTCATATTCGACGAAAGCTGACGTTGATTTTTCAGAGCTTCGGATTTCATCATTTGACGGAGCTTTTCGAGGGCTTCTTCGGAAAGTTTTTCGTTCGACTGTTTTGAGTATTCTTCGATGGCTCGTTCGAGTTCTTCTTTCGGAACGTTATTGAGTCCTTCCATTTTTTCTTCCAGGTCTTCCATCGTTTTTCTCAGATTTTCGAGTTCCTGCGAAATGTCGTTTTGCCGCTGTATTAAGTTTTCTCTCTGCTTTGAATCCGACAAAGCGCTCTCTTCGGTTTTCTTTTGAAGTTCGTCGATCTTTTCTGCTATATTTTCCGTTCTTTTAATAAGCTCGTCGATTTTTTGTTCGACTTGAATCCGTTTGAGCAGATTAATCGTCCGTTCAAGACTTTTCTTGAAATATTCTTCGTTCAGTTTCAAATCCTGGGCGGATAATTGAGTTTTATCTCTCATAAAGCTCCGGAGCGACTCCTGCAGTTTGCGGAGAGCTTCTTTCATCTCTTCGCTGTTCATGTCGTCCATTAATTTTTGCAGCTCTTCGTATTTCTTAAGTGTTTCTTCCGAAAGGAGATTTTCTTTCATCATTTCGTTTTTCATTTCGGAAATCTTATCGGCGATTTTTTCGGCTTTTTCGAGCAGGTTTTTGTAGCGTTCTGCGGCGGATTCGATTCTTTCCTTTTCCTGCCACGAAATTTCCTTTTGATTCTTTTTAAGGTCGTCGCTTATCCGCTGCAATTCCCTTCCGAGAGTTTCGGCTTCTTTCAAAGTTTCCTCGAGTTCTTCTAAAGATTCTGTTTGAGCTTCGTTTATGTTATTGAATAAATCGTCGAGCGAGGGAACGGTAATAAGATAACTCTTTGTCCGGGCGGATTTCGGCCCGTTTATATTATCATTGTCGAACACTTCGAGATAATAGGAAACGCTTTCGCCTTCGGCGAGTACGAGCGGCGACAAATCCCAGGCGTGGAAAACTTCTTCTTCTTTTCCTCCGCCTGTTTTCAATTCCTTACTGTTGAAAGATTCTTCCGCTGCGCGGTATTTGGAAGCGACGAGCCGGTATTTCAACAGCAGACGCGAAAATCCGTAATCGTCTTTTATGCGGACGATCAACGGCACGACCGGATTGTTGTTTAATTTGACGTCTTCGTCCGGCGCCGCCATTTCGATCGACGGCGGTTCGTCTTCGATTGTTTTAACGAAATAAGTAATCGGGTCTTTGTTAAAATTATCCTCTTCGTCTTTCAGTGAAATAATGTAACTATCGTTGTTCGATACGGTAAAGCCGCCCGAAGCGCCGCTGCCCGAATGTTTTAGCGTAACTCTTTTACCGGATTCAAATTTTAATTCCGCTTTTGATATTCGTTTGGAAGATTCGATTTTCAAATTTACCCGGCTGCCCGGCAGCGCGGTTACGTTGCCGTCGTTGTTTCGATATTCGGGCGAAAGTTTTGTATATGCCGGCGGAATTATTGTTAAATCGAGCGCGGTTATAAACGGAGGGTCCGTAACTTCGATTTGATAAACTTCGCTTTCGATTCCTTCGGCTGCGGCATAATAAATTGCGGATCGGAAAATCGATTTAATCCGGTAATGGAAAATTCCGGCGGAATCCGGCTGCAGGCGATATCCGGCAAATTCTGCGTCGGCGTCGGTCTTTATGTAAAGATTTATACGCCCGGGACTTTCGCCGGTTGTTTTAATCGATATATTGATTTCTTCGCCTTTGACGGCTTTATAATTACCCGGTTCGATAACAAACCGAAATTTCATGGGCTCGGCGTATTCGACGTTGTAATTAATCAAGCGCGCAAAAGACGCTCTCATATCATTCGAAGCTGAAAACAATAAAACCGACGCAATCGACAATATCAGCAAAACCCGAAAACGCCTTTTTAATAAACGGGTATCGATAACGGAATTGAAATCGAGAGCTTTTACTTTATCGTATATTTTATCGAAAGCTGCGGCTATCAGTTGACCGGAGTAAGAAGGATTTTTTTCTTCGATCAATTCGAGAGCGTTTACAAGTTCGTCTTTTACCGACGGGAAAAAATTGCCGACTTTTCTTGCCAGCGAATCGTAATCGGGATTTAAATACGAAATTATTTTTTTTATTGCCGGTAGAAGAAAGAAATATCCGAACGAGATAATGGCGACGGCAATAAACAAATAAAAGAGGATTGTTCTTGAATGAGAAGAAAACCGGAAAAGGTTTTCCGAAATAGCGAGAAGAATCGTCATGAGAACGAGCGACGAAAGGAAAGCGCATAGTCCCGCCGATAATTCGACGAGGATTTCGCGAACGAGAAACTTTTTCAGTTTGCTCTTTATATGAATTATCTTTTCGTTCATCTCAATTGATCAGAGCCCATGTAATAATATTGACGCCGAATTTCAACGCTTCTTCTCTTTTAGCCGGCGGATCGTTATGAACTTCGGGGTCGGCCCATCCGTCGCTCGGATTCGATTCGTAAGTGTAATAGAGGCAGAGCCTGCCTTCGACGAAAATTCCGAAGCCCCGCGGCGGTTTATTGTCGTGCTCGTGTGTTTTGGGCGGTCCGTTGAAATCGAAAACGCAATGATATAAACCGTAATCAAACGGAATTTCGACGAGTTCCTTATCGGGAAAAACTTTTTTAATTTCGCGACGGAAGCCTTTATCGAGTCCGTAGTCGTCGTCCACATAAAGAAACCCGCCGTTCGTAAGATAAGTTCTGAGCTTTCGGGCGTCGTTTTCGGAAAAGACGACATTGCCGTGCCCGGTCATAAAAAGAATCGGGTAAGCGAAAATATTACCGCTCGACAGGTCGACAAATTCATAAACCGGATTGGTTTCGATAAAGGTATTTTCTCCGATGAATTTAAGTAAATTTACCTCCGCCGAGGGATCGTTGTACCAGTCGCCTCCGCCGTTGTATTTTAATCTTCCGATTTTCAGTTCCTGCGCCGAACAGACTGCGACAAGAAGAAACATAAGAATTGCCGTTTTTCGCATAACAATCGATTTTTATTTGATTTCTAAAATAAATATTTATTGAGTTAATATATAGACCAATCGGTTTCCGTATTAGAATTTTAACGAGTTTGAGGAAAGAAATTCAAGTTGATGACCTGTTGCCGGGAGGGTTTAATTAATTAATGCGAGCGGTCTTCTCGCATATATCACAAAAAGGTATTTTCGATTACAAAGGAGATATGTAGTATTTACCTGCCGCGCCATACGATTGTTTTTGTAATGCCGTCTACGTTACCATATCCTGCAATGACAGTTTGGTAGCCGTTCGTCCAGACATTGTTAAATACAAATTCTGGATCGGAAATACTAAAAAGATTAGCCAGATCCTCCCAGTAGGAGCCATTGTAATATGTTATGCTCTTAAATGGACCCACAGCCAGAAGGTATTTTGCATCTGCTCCGCTTACATCATAAATAGAACTACTCGAATCGTATAATTTGATCCACTCGGAATTAATTCTATACCATAGTCCCAAACTTCCGTAAGTATATAATTTGTTGTTGTCAAGATGAAAAATTCCCCGATTGCCAAAAGTAATAGAATTTGAGCGCCCTTCGGAGACGATTGAGTCGACAACCTCCCAATTGTTTAACTTTCCTTCGATAAAATAATAAATATTTTTAACTCTATTAAAGTCGATAACCCATGCAATGAGATATCTTTTTTTATTAAAAGATTGAATGCTTCGTAGAAAATACTCGGTTTCGGGATGAGATTTATGATACCCCACAATAACAGTGTCGAGGAACCATTGATCTGAAGACTGTGAATATTTGAGGACGACGCCGTTTCTGCCGCAAGCCCAAATGTTCCCTTCTTCGTCTGTCGTCATGTCAAGTATAGCTCCTGTGACGCCCATATCGTCGACTCTGTTCCAATTAAATCCGTCAAAGTAGCCGATATAAATATTGTTTGAATAACCGCCGGCCCATAATCTGTTGTAGTTATCGTATGTAAGGGAGAAAATACCGCCGGCAATTTCATGAGCCAAAGACCATTTGTCGCCGTCGAAATGCATAAATTGAGCGTGCCCTACCCAGGTAGCCAACCAGATATTATCGGGAGCGATAACAGTTAAATCTTCCGGTAGAACTTGTATGGCGTATTCGGGTACGGGGAGAGTGTCGGCCGACCATGTCATCTCTTTTGGATGTTTGAAAGGTGGATTTGAATCTGTAGTAGAATCGTTACAACTTATTAATCCCCCAATAATGCAAATGATAATCATAAGTTTACGCATGGTAAATTACCTTATTATTTACAGACGAGAATAGTCTTGGAGAAACGGATGACGTAATACGGTAATCTGTCTTTTTCTGTTCTGCTCCCCTCTTATGCGAGCAACTTAAATAGATTAACGCTTAATTTCAATAAAAAATTTATTTTTTTTCTTACGGAGATTTTTAAACTGCAAATTGCAGATTTTATTTTGCAGGGAATTTTCGTTTTGATTTGATTAATTTTTACGACTGATTATAAACTTTATTTTTAAAAAATTGCGGGAATAAAACCATGAGAAAATTATTAAACGTATTATTCTTTGTTGTTTTTTGCGGGGTGTCGATTAACGCGCAAACCGAATTCGAAAAATACTTTGAAGACAAAACAATGCGGATCGACTACCACCATACAGGCGATTCGGAAAGGGAATTTGTGAGCTTAGACAGAATTTATGTTTACGGCGTCTGGGCAGGCGGAATGGTTAATCTGATTGACCGCTTCGACAACGGCGCCTATTATTACAAAATTTACGACGCCGAAGATGACAAGCTGATCTATTCGAAAGGATTCGACAGTTATTTTAAGGAATATCAAACCACGGAAGAAGCCGCTACGGGAATTTTGAGAACGTATCACGAAAGCGCAATTATACCCGCTCCAAAAAAGAAAATTAAATTCGTTCTCGAAAAACGCGACCGCTCGAACCGGCTCAACGAAATTTATTCGACCGTAATCGATCCGGAAGACGTTACTGTTGTCAAAAAGGAATTTGCCGACAGCGGGGCGAAAATAATCAAATCGCACGTAGCCGGCGGACCGCATGAATGTCTGGACGTTTTGATTCTGGGAGACGGATACTCAATTAAAGAAGAAGAAAAATTCCGGAAAGACCTGAACCATTATACCGAATTAATGATGAATTTTCCGCCTTACAATCAATTCAAGGACAAAATCAATATAACCGGAATTTATAAAGCTTCCGAAGAAAGCGGAATCGACGAGCCGGGAGCCGGTATATTTAAGAATAATCTGCTCGGAACCACTTTCTATTCGCTCGGTTCGGAGCGCTACGTTTTGACCGAAGACAACAAAGCAATGAGAGACCTGGCGGCTCTTGTACCCTACGACGCAATCTATATTATGTGCAATACCGAAAGATACGGAGGCGGAGGAATCTATAATTTTTATTGCACTTTTACTTCCGACAATCAATTCAGCGATTATATCTTTTTGCATGAATTCGGACACTCCTTCGGCGGACTCGCCGACGAATATTATACCAGCTCGGTAGCTTACAACGAATTCTATCCGCAAGGAATTGAACCGGTAGAGCCGAATATAACCCGGCTGCTCGATAAAGATAATATTAAATGGAAATCGCTTTTGAGTCCGGGAATCGAACTGCCGACGCCGTGGGAAAAAGAAGAATTCGACAAGATGGATTTACAATGGCAGAAGGAACGCGCCGAGCTAAACAAACAAATTGCCCGGTTGAAAAAAATGAAAGCCCCAGCCGAAGAAATAAATAAATTGCAGGAAGAATATAACAGGAAGGACAAAGAGCACAGCGCCGAAGTCGACAAATACCTGCGCAATTCAAAGTATTGGAACAAAATCGGCGCATTCGAAGGAGCGGGATATTCGTCAAAGGGAATGTACCGACCGATGCTCGACTGCCTGATGTTTTCCAAAGGTACAAAACCGTTCTGTAAAGTATGCGAGGAACATGTCAAAAAGGTAATCGGATTTTATACCGATAATGTACTGAAATGAACTTTTCTGCGACGCGGCTGATTTATATGAATGATTATTAATAATTATTTGAAAGGAAAGAATTATGCTCGACGGAAAAAAGATTTTAATGTTCGTAGACGATGTATACGAAGACCTCGAATTATGGTATCCGAAACTCAGAATGATTGAAGAAGGCGCCCTGGTGACGGTGGCGGGACCGGAATCCGGAAAAATATATCGCGGAAAAAACGGGTATCCGTGTAAAGCCGACGTGTCGTACAACGACGTTGAAGAAAAGGATTTCGACGGATTGATAATTCCCGGCGGCTTTGCGCCCGATAAACTGAGACGCGTCGAAAAAGTGCTCGATTTAACGAGACGGTTTCACGAAAACGGCAAGCTTGTGGCGCACATTTGCCACGCCGGATGGATTCCGATTTCGGCAAAAATAATGAAAGGATTCAAATGTACTTCAACGCCGGGCATTAAAGACGACATCGAGAATGCCGGAGCGGTATGGATTGACGAACCCGTTGTCGTCGACAGACATATGATATCGAGCAGAAGACCGGACGATCTTCCGGCTTTTTGCAAAGCCATTATCGAATTTTTGAGCAAAGAATAAGAATAATATTATGAATTCCACGGGAGGCGATTCAGGTCGACATTGCCTCCCGATAATATACAAACCACTCTTTTCCCTTCGAATAAAATCTGATTTTCCATAATGGCGGCCAGCGTTATTGCCGCCGAAGGTTCCACTATGATTTTCATTCTTTCCCAGATTAATCTCATCGATTCGATTACCGAATCGTCGCTGCAGGTAATGATTCTCTCCGCGTTGTTTTTGATTATTTCAAAAGTCTTGTCGCACAGTTGCGTTAATAATCCGTCGCAGATTGTTTTGGGATTGACCGAAGGATGAATATAGCCGTCGCGAATCGAACGGTAAGCGTCGTCGGCGCCTTTCGGTTCGGCTCCTATTACTTTAACCGAAGGCGAAAAATACTTTGCCGAAAGGCATGTTCCGCTCAACAATCCTCCGCCGCCTACGGGAGCTATAATATAATCGGCGTCTTTAACTTCTTCGAATATCTCGAGCGCGCAGGTTGCCTGCCCGGCAATTACGGTATAATTGTCGTACGGATGGATTAAAGTTGCGCCGGTTTGGGCAATCACCTCCTCGACTTTTTCGATTCTCGATTTTAAGTTCGGTTGACAAAAAAAGATTTCGGCTCCGTATGTACGCACGGCGTCTTTCTTGATTTTCGGCGCCGTTTCGGGCATCACGATATACGCTTTTGAGTTAGAGAGTTTGGCCGATAACGCCAAAGCGGCGGCGTGATTGCCGGATGAGTGAGTCGTTACTCCCTTTTGCAGTTCCGACGGCGACAACGATTTCAAACTATAATAAGCTCCTCTGAACTTAAATGCGCCCGCTTTTTGAAAGTTTTCGCATTTGAATAAAATCGTACAGCCGAACATCGAGTTGATAGCCGAAGAAGAGAGCAGCGGTGTTCTGTGAGCTTTCTCTTTGATTATACCGGCGGCTGCGAGAATGTCTTCTTTTGATGGTATGCCCGTTAGCACATTTATCTCCGTTTTATATTTTGCCAGAAAAAGCGCGCGTGCTTACGCGCCGTTTCGTAGATCGATTTATCTATCGGAAGCGAAGTCATTTTTTCGAGCCGTATGAAAAATAATGGCGACAGAAATTCTTCCGCAAGAAAATCGACGTCCCCCTCGATTAATTTATTCTTCTTCATTTCGGTCAGGATTAATTTAACTATTTTTCTCGTTTCGTCGAAAAGAATCGATACGGAAATGTTTAGCCCACCTATATTACCGAATTGTTCGGAAATAATTAGTCTCGTGAATTTAATTTCTTCGGGCGACGACCACGATTTGAGAAGTTCTTCGGACAAGCGCACAAAAAAATCGACAGGATCGGAAAGTTTATCGAGCAAATCCTCGTTAATTATTTCTTTCTCTGAATTTATACGGGAATAATTTTTAATTAGCTGAATTAATATCTCGTCTTTGGAACGGAAATGATTGTAAATCGAGCTTTCTCTGATTCCCGATTCTGCCGCTATCTGCCTTACGGAAGCCGCATTAAATCCGTATTCGGAGAATAATTTTAAAGCTGCAGAAATTATTTTATCGCGTGTTTTCATAATACGAACGTTCGTTAGTATAAATATAGTAATTTTTTTTCTTGCTTGTAAGATATTAATATGATATCATTGCAATATCACATTTGGGAGGGATTATGGAAAAAGTAGTCGAAAAAAACGCGGTAAAATTAAACGGCTATCTGATGGCTGTAGTTTATCTTGTTTTGTTTCTTCTTACTCTCTACATATTCGGGAGCTATGCCAAACATCCCGAAGGCGAAAAACTTCTTGCGTTTATTGTTTTGGTTGTAGTCATTGCGATTTACCCGCTTGGATTTATTATCATTCAGCCGAACGAATCGAAAGTGCTGATTTTGTTCGGAAAGTATATCGGCACGGTAAAAAATTCGGGCTTCTGGTGGGTTAATCCTCTTACACTTAAGAAGAAGGTCTCTTTGCGCATTCACAATTTTAACAGCGACGTAATTAAAGTGAACGACCTCGACGGAAATCCGATTGAAATTGCCGCAGTAATCGTATGGCGCGTTGTTGATTCTGCGCGCGCTATTTTCGACGTTCAGAATTACGAGCAATTCGTAGCCATTCAAAGCGAAACGGCAATTAGAGCTCTGGCAACAGAATATTCTTACGACAGCGGAGACGACGCAAAAATGTCTCTGCGTACGAGCCAAAACGAGATTTCCGAGCGGTTAAAAACGCATATTCAGCAGAGACTCGACATTGCGGGCGTCGAAATACTCGAAGCGCGAATAAGTCATCTGGCGTACGCGCCCGAAATTGCTCAAGCAATGCTGCGCCGTCAGCAGGCTCAAGCGGTAGTTGCTGCGCGTCAGAAAATAGTCGAAGGAGCCGTCGGCATGGTCGATATGGCGCTGAAAACTCTGAGCGAACAGCATATAGTCCAGCTCGACGAAGATAAAAAAGCCACGATGGTCAACAATTTAATGGTGGCTCTTGTATCCGAAGTACAGGCTCAACCCGTTATTAATACTGGCACGTTGTATCAATAAAAGCGTTACGATGAAAAAGGAATACAAATTCGAAAAAGGGACGCAGTTCACGGTTATTCAACCTTCAATAACCAAGAATCGGCTGGAAATCAGGCTCCAAGAAGAAACGGTTGCGCTTCTAAAAGCAACCAATATTTTTAAGAACGACGTATTACTCGAAGGAGATTGGGGCGAATGGGAATTCTACAGGGAAAGCATATGGAAAAGCGATATTGCCATTCGTCCTTACGGACTCGAACTACCGACTGCGTTTTTTGATAAAGAATTCTTTAATAGTGGCGGAACTCTCAAATTGCCTATGGGCTTTCGCTTTTATATTCAAATGCATCCTTTCAAAAAATATCACGAGCTCCTTTACGGCAACGAAAGATTGATTTTGTATAAACAAAAGAGTAGCATTAAGAAAAAGAAACTTGAAATTATTATTGAAAAAGAGAACGACAAATTAAACAAAAATGCCTGGGTCGCCGCTTTTCCGGTATATTTGATTCAGGCGTCAAGAAATAATTTTTAAGATATGGCCGACAAGAAAAAATTTCTGCTCCGAATAGACGATAAAATTTATGCGGCTCTGGAAAAATGGGCCGCCGACGATTTGAGGAGCATTAACGCTCAAATTGAATATCTTCTTAAAGAAGCCCTCAAAAAAAATAATCGCTTAAAGGAAACAAACGACGGCGATAAAACGACTAACAGTATGAAAACCGAAGAATAAGAGGGAAGAATGAAGAAAATGATATGCGCGCTGATTTTGTTGAGCTTTTGCGTACTGAACGCACAAAACGAAGGCGTTAAATACGATTCGCTTTGGCAGGGCAATTTGAAATTCGGGCAAACGTCTCTTAAAGTTGTTCTGAAAATATTCAAAACCGAAGAGGGTAATCTCTCCGCTCATCTGGACAGTCCCGACCAGGGAGCGGTTAATATTCCTGTGACAGAAATAAATATTACGGACGACAGCCTAATGTTTTCCGTCGCGTCAATCGGAGCTTCGTATAAAGGCGCGTTGGAAAAAGGAGGCGGAAAAATTACGGGAATTTTCAAACAAGCCGGCTATAGTCTTCCGCTGCAATTAGAGAAAACCGATAAAGCAGCCGAAGTGAAAAGACCGCAAAATCCGAAAAGACCCTTTCCATATATTGAAGAAGAAATTGTTTTTGAAAATAAGCTCGATAAAATCAAACTTGCGGGCGCGCTGACTCTGCCGGATAGAAACGGAAAATTTCCCGCTGTCGTTTTGATTTCAGGCTCCGGTCCTCAGGACAGAGACGAAACAATTTTCAATCACAAGCCTTTTTTGATTATTTCCGATTATTTGACCCGCAACGGAATTGCCGTACTCAGATACGACGACCGTGGCGTCGGTAAGTCCGAAGGCGATTTTTCTTCCGCTACTACCGAAGACTTTATGAAGGACGCCTTAGCGGCAGTCGAGTACCTCAAATCAAGAAATGAGATCGACCTGGATAAAATCGGATTGATCGGCCACAGCGAAGGAGGATTGATTGCTCCGATGGCGGCGGCTTCGTCGGACGACGTTAAATTCCTTGTGCTGCTTGCGCCGCCGGGAATTCCCGGAAAGGATTTGATTCCCCTGCAAACCGAATTGATTATGAAAGCTCAGGGAGTCGACAGCTCCACAATTTACAGAACCGTTTCGCATTTGAGAACCGTATTTGAAATTATCACAAATTCTTCCGACAGTCTGACGGCTTATAAAAAATTGGAAGAACTGTATAAAAACGAAATTGCCGGCTTGCCCGAAGAAGAAAAGAAAAAGCCCGAAAACGGTTTTGAAGCCTTTGAAAGAAAAGCGAAAACATATTTGAGTCCCTGGTTCCGGTTTTTCCTTAAATACAATCCTTCCTGGGCGCTCGAAAACGTAAAAGTTCCAGTGCTTGCATTGTGGGGCGGAAAAGACTTGCAGGTGCCTCCGGAAGAAAACATGCCGCCGCTAAAAAGCGCGCTTGAAAACGCCGGCAACAAACGGGTAAAAACCGTCGTTTGCGAACAATTGAATCATCTGTTTCAAAAGAGCGATACGGGGTTGCCTCTTGAATACGGAGCGATCGAAGAAACAATTTATACGCCCGCGCTCGAAATGATTAAAGACTGGATTAAAGAAACCGCCGGAGCGAAATAGCCGCTCCGACGGATTTAATTTTAAATTACATATTAACTGTTGCCATCAGATAAAACCAGGACGATGTATCCTCGCCGCGCAATTTCTTGAAGATTGTGCCCGGCGCAAATAGCGAAGCGCCCGCCTGAAAATCGACATATTCATTGTAATTGTATTTCAAGGTCAAGTCTGCTTCGGAGCCGAAATCGTAGGAAGAACCTCCGGCGTAAATGTATTCTTCAACCGAACGGAAAATGTGGTAATTCAACGAAACATTTAAATCCTCTATCGGACGGAAGCCGCATTTTAAAACAATGTCGGATATGCCGAGATTATAAGTATCGCTGTTCAGATTGATAAAATAATCCATGTAGCCAAAAAATTTATGTCCCGTAGGATAGAGCGAAGAATATGCTTTGTATTCGTTGTCGAGAGGATTATCGTCGCCGCTTGCGTAATCGAACTGCAAGCCTACCGACGGCTTCAACGAATGATTAAAAGTATAATTCGCATTGAATGAAAATGTCATTGCGTTTATATCCTGTTCCCTGCCGTTTACCAGTGCGGAGCCGGTCTGGTATCCGAAGTCGATTTCATGTTGGAAATTTTTCAAGTCTCCCTTTATATAAAATCCGAGAGTGGCTCTGTCGAGATAATTGGTGGGATTAACTCTCTGCCAGATCACGAATGGTTGGATTTTGTATTTTTTGACTAGAAACAAGTCGCCCATCAATGCATAAATATTCTGGTCGAGCGAATCGCCTGAGTTGAATTTCTCGAATTCTCTTACCGCTATTAAATCCGCATTAAACAGGCAACTTTTGAAAGTCAATACTCCGCCGTCGAACGAACGACCCACATTATGCCAGCCGACCGGTCCGAAAAATCTTTCCGAACCGTATTTCAATTCCATTCTTCCGACTTTAACGTCTACCGGCAGATCGAATAAGTTGTTTATTTTGAAATAAATCTGGTGGAGGTCGAGATTTTTTAAGTTACTCAGCGTTGAGGTTTCTTCACCGAATATTCTGGAATCCTGCAATTGAATGTAAGCGCTCACGTCTTCCGAGGCATTAAGACTCAATCCGAGGCGCGTTCTCAAAGCCGTAAAAGTATTCGGATTGGTTGACGAATTGAAGTCTTTGTTGTCGATTTCAAATCGGGGTCTTATCTGAAAGTCGAACTTGTATAAGTTTTGCGCGCTTATTACAAACGGAAGCGCAATAAGAATTAATAAAAGTTTTTTCATTTTGTAGCTCCTCGATTAAAATAAATTGTCGGTTTAATTAAAAGGAGCGGATTGCTCCGCCCCTTGAAATAATCAATATTCCTTCAATGTGCCCTGTCGTTCTTTTGCAATTTTATCCCATTCGGCGGCTGTGGTCTTCAGAAATTCTTCTTTGTCGGCTTCGAGAGCTTTCATGTCGAGACCGATATATTTTTGCGCTTTTTCTTTTGTGGAAATGTCGGGCAATGCGACAGGATAATTTACGCCGTGTTTAATCAGAACGGCGGCAATTTCCCTGCGGGCTTCTTCTGCTTTTTGAATTGCAGTGCCCAGAATTCTCAAAGCTTCTACCGGCGCATGGAATCCCATTCCGTTTGCGGCGGCAGCATAGTCCCATCTCCATTGCGCATGTCTAATTAACTTGAGAGCGTTTTTCATTTCGGATTCCGTAGCTCCGTTATCCCATGCAATCTTAGCTTCAATATGCGCAGCCGCAAGAGCTTTCTCGGCGTATCTTCTTAATTCGTGAATTCTGTCCTGACGGTCATAAACGTTTTTGATTAAGCTTTCGGTTTTTTCTCTATGGCATACCTGGCAGGAATTTTCGATGTTGTTCAAAGGGCTTTGAATGTGGTGATCGGTAAATTTAACCCCGCCTTCGGTTTTGTAAGGCATGTGGCAGTCGGCGCACGAAACGCCTCTCTCGGCGTGAATTCCTGTTATGAACAATTCGTAATCCGGATGCTGAGCCTTCAACATTGGAGCTTTGCTGAGAGCATGAGTCCAATCGGAAAACTCGATTTCGTCATAATATTTCTCCATATCGTCTACGCTGAAGCCCTTATCCCACGGGAATGTCAGGTATTGCGAGCCCTCCACTTTTGTTTTGTCGAAATAATATTCAACGTGGCATTGAGCGCAAACCAGCGAGCGCATTTCGTTGTGACTGAAGCTTTCGATGTCTTTACCCTGACGTTGAAAAGCTTCGATTAGCGCGGGACGAGTAATTCTCAAATCCATTGTCTTTGGGTCGTGACAGTCCTGGCATCCGATAGGATTAACGAATTCATGCCCTTTGTCGATCCATTTCCCTTTATAAAATTCGGCGACTCCGTCTCTTGCCATAACGCGCGGGACGTCGGTGCTTTTGCACGTCCAGCAGGTGGAAGGCATAGGACTTACTTTATTTCCGCCGGTTCTCAATGTGGTGCGGATATCTTTAACGGCATAAGCGTGACCCCTTGGAGTTAAATAATCTTTTGCAAAACCGTATCCCGCCCACATTATAACCAGTTCGGGCGCTTGTTCGAGATAGTCGCGCGTTACCGACCCGGCATACTTGCTGGCATAGTTTGTGTCGAGAGTTTTCAAATAAGTTTCGTATTCGCGCGGGAAATTTTCACCCCATACTTCGTTGCGGGGCTCCCAGTCCGCTATCGGCTTTACCATCTGGAGGGTAAACGACTCGCTTCTTCTTTCGATTATCGAAGAAGCAAATAGTCCGATAAGGAATACGACGACTACGGTTGCAAAAAATATTAACCATGCAACCCAAGGTTTTGCTTTGATAATTTCCTGAATTGGTTTCATTTTGTTCCCCGTTTTTATTTGATAATTTCTTTGTCTTCAAGAATCCACTCTGCCACCGGTTTTAATTTAGGCACTCGCGCATAAGGAGCGGAAGAAAGGCTGTGGACTTTACCGTGAGGCGTTTCGCGATGGCATTCCCAGCAGTATCTTTCCGTCTGGTCGGCTACGCTCCGGTTGTTGATCGCTCTCAAAGCAATCGGATGAATCTGATTTGTATGACACCGGATACAATTTTCCTGAACCGCCTTTTTGCCCGCTTCTTTAATTTGAATTACCTGCGGTTCCAATCTGAGCGTGAAAATTGTAGCGTGCCGCAAACCGTCGTTTGCCTTGAACCAGAGTTTTTCGATAATATTGTCCTGAGGCACATGGCAATCGTTGCAGGTGGCTACTTTGCCGTGACTTCCTCTTTGCCACGTTGCATATTCGGGATTCATTACGTGGCAGTTTACGCAAACCTCCGGATCGTCGGATACGTATGATACTGCGTTGGAAACATAGAGAATATGAAAAACCAGACCGGTAATAATACCGAGTGTGAGAATGACCGGAAATTTCCAGTTGTCCGGCGGAGACAGGAATTCGATTGTCTTTCTGAAAAATGACTTTTTTCCGTTGTTCATTTATTAACTCCGGTTTCTGTTTCTTTGTTTAATTTTTCGATGTCGGCAGTACTTGTCGGATGACCTAAATTGTCGATTTGTTCGTGTAAAATAATGTATTCCTTTCCGGAAATATTATTTTTCCAATGCCCTGTGAGAATACCGATTCCTGTTATTGCAATATATGTAGTTATTACGGCTAATACCACAATTTTTTTTGAAATTTTTTTGTCGGTTACTTTCGTTTGAACATATAATGTGTCGGCTACAGGACAGGCGTCCACGCAGCTCAGGCACATCGAACACTCGTCGGAGCGGACAGTATCGACCTTGTCCACTTTAATAAAAGAAGGACAAGCTTTTGCGCATAGCCCGCAATCGATACAACTTTTGGCTTCCCTTTTTATTTTGAGAGGACTTAAGAACGAAATTAGCCCGAGCAAAGCTCCGTAAGGACAAAGATACCGGCACCAGAAATTCCTGATGAAAATCGAAAGAACAAAAAGAACGGCAATTACGGTTAGCGAGAATCTGCTGATATTGGCAAAAAAGTAATACATTTTAATATCGGCTACGAGATTATATGGTCCGTCGAGGAAAGCCTTGAGCGCGTTTATTGTCATCGAAAAGAAAATAGCATACACAAAGAAACCGAGCAGAAGATATTTAAGAGAACGCAACGGGTAGTCGATAAACCTCGGCAGCTTGATTCTCTTTTTGAATAATTTATGCCAGATTTTTTCGCCGAAGTCTCCTATGGTTTCCGAAAGTGTTCCGATGGGACAAAGCCAGCTGCAAAAAGATTTTCCCACGACGAAAGATACGCCAACGATAGCCAGAAAAATAAAAAATCCCGCCGGGTGCGCCGGATGTAGTTCTCCGGTTGCAAAAAAATAATAAACGCTCATCAATGCGCTTATCGGCAAAAAGCCTTCCACTCCCGCGGGACGCGAAGATACCATCTCAGGATTTCCCGCTTCCAGGGATTTGACGAAAACAGTAAATTCAACGCCAATCCAGATGCAGAGCAGCGCAAAAAGAACCTGAACGGCAAATCTATATTTCTGAACCGCCTTTTCGACGTTTCGTGTTATTTTTTTCTTTTCCCTCATAACAGTCCTTTCGTTTTATAAACAGACTATAAATTCCGATATTAAATTTATGCTCCGTTTCGTCCAATGTCAACAAAAAAATAAAAAAGATAAAATATCCTTGACAAAAGAAAAAAAAGTTCCTAATTTGAAACAGAATAAAAATTCTGATTATGGTGCTGCTCAATAGTAAAATAAGGTACGGTATAAGAGTCCTTTTTTATCTGATGGAAATCGGGCGGGACGAGGTATTTACCGCAGCGGAAATTTCCAGACAATTACGATTGCCCAAGGAATTTATTTCCAAGATTATGCAAATACTGTCGTACGAAGGGATATTAAATTCAAAAAAAGGAAAAGGCGGAGGTTTCTATCTTGCCGCCGACCCTTCGGGCGTCAGTTTCGAAAAAGTCTTCAAAGCGCTCGGATACGACGAACATATAAGCGATTGTATTTTCGATATGAAAGAATCGTGTAATAGAAATTCATGCCCGTTCTGCACAGAGTGGAAGAGTTTTATAGCGGATTTTAATAATACTATCAAGAATTATTCAATTACAGGCGAAAGAATAACATAAAATTTTTTATATCAAAATCGGACATAATATACCGATATAAAGGAGGCGGCATGACGGTTGAAGATTTGAATAAGCCCGTCGCCGAGTTCGTAAAAGAAAATATCGAATCGGCGAAATTATTCGAAAAATATTCGATTGATTACTGTTGCGGTGGGAATCAATTATTAGCCGAGGCGCTGGAGGAAAGAGGGATTGAACCTGAAAATTTTATAAATCAGTTAATGCCTTTTGTTGAAGATAAGGTTAAAGAGAAAAAAGAGACGATAGACTTCCTTGGTATGGAGCCGGATAAACTTTGCGTTTATATAGTGGATAAGCATCACGGTTATCTGTATGAAAAACTTCCTGTAATAAATGAACTCCTTCGTAAAGTAGTTAACGCACACGGCGAGAAATACGGATATCTGAATGAATTGAAAAAAGAGTTCCGGCTTTTGTCGGAGGAGTTAAACGGTCATATGGCAAAAGAAGAGCGAGTTCTTTTTCCGTTGATAAAATATCTTGTAGAAACCAAAAAGTTGGGCGAAAAACCGAAAACAAAAGGTTATGGCACCATCAATAATCCGGTTGCTCAAATGGTCAGAGAACATGACCTGGCTGCAGAGAGACTTTCTGTATTTAAAAAGATCACGGATAATTATAAACTGCCGGCAGACGCCTGCGCAACGTTTTCGCTTCTTTACGAATGCCTGAAAGAATTCGAGTTTGATCTTCATCTTCATATCCATTTGGAAAATAACATCTTGTTTCCCAAATCGGTCGAACTGGAAAATCAATTAATTAACAGGAGATAAAAAATGAAAAATATTTCTGTCGTTTTACTGTTAGCCGTTCTGGTCTTAAATGCCTGCGGATCGGAAGATAAAAATCAGCCGAGCGATACGGCAAAAGAAAAATTAGCCGCAAAATTCGGACTTACTGTTTTCGAATATGAAAACGGCATAGGCCCCGTAAAAGAAAAAATTAACGTGCCCGAAACTATCGATCAGATAATGGCCCGGAGCGGCAAGGAAATTTTCGAAGCAAAATGCACTCAATGCCATAAATTGAACGAAAGATACACGGGTCCCGCATTGGGAGATGTGACCAAGAGAAGAACTCCCGAGTATATAATGAACATGATTCTAAATCCCGCTGAAATGGCGCAAAAACACCCCGAAGCCAGAAAATTACTGGGGCTCTACGCTACTCAGATGACTTTTCAAAATGTAACCAAAGAAGATGCGCGTAAGATTTTGGAATACCTTCGCTCGGGCAAAAAGTCAAATTTAGTTGAAATTATTTCAGAGAGACTCCGCATAAATTAAGCAACCTTTGTTTGATTTAATCCTAATTCTGTTTTTAATGCATCTCTAAGTAAGTATAATTTTTTATAATTGT